>CAMDPK010000062.1 GCA_945904015.1 Candidatus Kuenenia stuttgartensis
CGCAATCCAAAACTCTTGCTGCTGCTCCGTCTGCCAATGTCCCATCGCCATTCCCAGCTCCTCCTGCTCGCGAGTCCCTCAAGGTCGCAGATCATAGTGCCCTGTCACACACGTCAAGCCAACGACGGCTTTTTCAACAGGCTGCTAGGGGCTGAGTTAGACAAAATCCACGACCTCAAGAATCTACTCGTAGCCGCACTCGCCAGAGTGCGGGACGTGCGAGAAACCCCGCGTTCTGGCGAACGCGGCTACCAAAGCGATCAACCGTGCCCGATCACTCCGAATCGCTGGCGACGCAAGTCTCGCAGTTGTGCGCACAACTGGCCGAGGGAGATGTCGCCGCGCTCGGACGTCTGTTTGATCTAACCGCCGCTCGGCTGGTGCGGTACGCCGAAACGATCTCTGGCCGGCGCGAGGATGCCGAAGACGCGCTACAAGCGGCGATGATCAAGTTGGCTCAACATCCCGAACGGCTCGCGCAGGCTGAGCAGCCGTGGGCGTACTTCGTGAAAATGGTCCGCAACGAAACGCTCAAACTGGCCGAGTCGCGCCGTAGCCGCTCGCGCGTGGTCGAGCTATTGCGAACCTGGGTCTCGCGGCCGCGCTTCTGGTCGTTGCCCGATGACGATTGGCGCGAGCAAATCCAAACCGCCGTCAAACGTCTGCCTCCCGAACAAGCCGAAGTCGTCGTCCTGAAAATTTGGGAAGAACTCACCTTCGCCGAGATCGCCGACATCCTGGGCGAATCGCCGAACACGACCGCCAGCCGATATCGCTATGCCCTCGAAAAACTACAACGCACGTTGCAGCCGCTGGCCGAGGAGGTGCGAAATGGCTGAGCACTCCTTCGATCCACCCGCTGACGACTTCGCTGCCGAGACCGAACTGCTGCGCGGCGCGAACTCGCTGCCATCGCTTTCGAACCGCCTGCGTGCTCGTATTTTGAACGCCGCGACATCCGCCTATCGACAAGCCCGCCGCTGGGCGCAAGCTCGCCAAGCCGCGTCGTTCCTGAGCTTCTGCCTGCTGGCGTCGTTCGTGTTATCACCAATCGCAAACATTTCACTGCCAAGCTTCGCCTCGCCCATCGACCTCGCATCGTCGGCGTCGTTTTCGTCCCCGCAGCAACCCAACTCCGCCTGGACCCTGCGCCACGACCGCGAGTTCCTCGGCCTCCCGCGTGAACCTGATCTCAAATCTCAAATCTCAAATTTGAAATCTGAGAATACTCATTCCAAATCTGAACTCATTGCCCATATCGAACCATCACCTCCGCGAGACAAGCTGCTGACCGCACTGCACAGCAGCGACGGCTGGGCCACCGTCCAAGCCTTCCAAGCCGTCCGCTCCCGCAGCCACTCCACCCTGCAACGAGCCTTCGCCGCGAACTGAGGCCGGGGTTTTGGGACCATCATGGAGTTGACTGGCAACGCCGGCATTCAACAGCCTGACCGTATAAACTGTCGCTTTTTCGATGGTAGCGATACGCTGCGGTCAACACTTCTCCGGAGACCGCACATGAACCATTTGCCCATCGTCAGCGCTTCAATTTTTCTTGCATGGTGCGTCGGCGTGCAAGATGAGAAGCCCACAGCCTCACGAGTTCAGTCGTCGAAGCAAGAGTCGCAACGCATACAAGGTTCGTGGCAGTTCCAGTCCGTCCAAAAGAACGGTGACAAAGTTCCTGAGACGGAATTAAAGGACCGCACCGTTATCTTTGGCGGTGATGCGTTTGTTGTGCGGCATGCGGGTCAATTATTTCACGCAGGCACACAAAAACTCGACCCCTCAAAGTCACCCAAGACGATCAATGCCATGATCGCACAAGGTGATGGCAAGGGGGATATTCTGCTCGGCATCTACGAACTTGATGGCGACACCCTCAAGGTGTGCTTTGACACCGAAGGACAGCAGCGACCGTCGGAATTCAAGAGCGATGCGGGTTCGGAGAACTTACTTGTTGTCTACAAACGTGTCCGGATTGGAGATGAACCGAAGCCGACCATCGCTGGTGAATTCACAGCAATTATCCCCGGTCAGGGCGGCACCGAGCAGACGACCGACGTAGAAATCGAAAAGCGTGGGGACGCGTACCTCGTGACGTGGCGACGGAATGACGTCGTGGTTTCCTCGGGAATTGGCCTCCGAACCGGTGACATCTTGTCTGTCTCCTGGGCGACTCAAGTTCAGTCGGGCGTCGCCGTTTACCAGATCGAAAAGGACCGCAAGTTAGTCGGGCGCTATACGACAACTGGTGGTATCGGCTTGCTGGCTGAGGAAACACTGATCCCCAAGCAAAAGATTGATTGACGGACTTTTCTTAGCGACGTTTTGATCTTCGCGGCTCTTTGCGTTCTGCCGGCGGACGCGGCTTTCTTCGCGACGGGTTGGGGGCGGCCGCTTGTTCTCCGCGAGGACGACGACCGGTCGAGCGGTCGAGTACCAGACGGAAATCGAGTTCGCGACGGTCAACGTTGACGAAGGCGACTTGGACGCGAACCTTGTCACCGAGACGAAGTTGCTTGCCGGATCGTCGGCCGATCAGGCTGAAGCTGGCGGGATCGAAGTCGAAATAGTCTTGTTCGGCCAAAGCGCTGATGTGAACGAAGCCGTCGACGGGAATCTCCGTCCCTTTGCAGAACAGGCCGAAGCGTTCGACGCCGGTGATAATCGCGTCGAACTCCTCGCCCACTCGCCCGGACATGAACGCCAGCAGTTTGATCTTCGTCAATTCGCGTTCGGCTTGAGCCGCTCGGCGTTCGGTGTCCGAACAGTGCGTGCCGAGGATTTCGAGTTCGACGTCGCTCGGCCCGCGCGGGGATTTTCCGCTCGCGAACTCATCGAACAAGCGGTGAATCGTCAAGTCCGGGTAACGGCGGATCGGGCTGGTGAAATGGCAGTACTCGCTGACCGCCAGCGCGTAGTGACCGATCGGCACGCCGGAGTAGACCGCCTGCCGCAGACTGCGAAGCAAGGCGAAGTTGACGGCGTGCTCGGCCGGCGTGCCAGCAACGTCCTTGAGCAGCTTTTGCAACGCGGCCTTCGACAGAATCACCGGGCTGTCGAACGGCGAGGGGCGGGATTTTTGATTTTTGATTTTTGATTTTCGATTTTCATGACGCGGGGGCGGCTGCGGTTCGCCGATCTCGAAGCCGAGTGTCGCGACGAACTTCGCGAAGGCTTGCAGCTTGAGCGAATCCGGCTCGGCGTGAACTCGTCGCAGGAATCCGACTTCGAGGTCATTGATCTTCGTTGCGACGGCGATGTTCGCAGCCAGCATGAACTCTTCAATGAGCTGATGGCTTTCATCGTGCTCGGCTTCGTGAGCACCGATCATGCGGCCGTCTTTGTCGAAGTCGAGCTTCACCTCCGGCAGGTTCAGATCGAGCGAGCCCTTCGCAATTCGACGTCGCCGCAACGTCATCGCCAGCGAGTGCAGGTCGCGGAGGAGTTGGACGATCTCCGTGGGGCAGGTTTTCAACCTGCCTGGTAGGTCTGATGTCGTGTGGTCGGGCAGGTTGGAAACCTGCCCCACGATCGGCATGACTTCTTCATACGCGAACCGCTGCGTGACTTTGATGGCCGACTTCGCGAACTCGGTGTGGACCGGCACACCGTCGGGAGTGAACTCGATGAAGGCGGAGTTCGTGTAGCGCACGCGGCCTTGTTGCAGGCTGGCCAGCCCGTTCGAGATGACCTCTGGCAACATCGGCAAAACACGAGTCGGCAGATACACGCTGGTGCCGCGTCGTCGAGCTTCGCGGTCCAGCACACTGCCGCGTTTCACGAAATGACCGACGTCGGCGATGTGAACTCCCAGCACCCAATGCCCGGCTTCGTTGCGCTTCAGCGAGATCGCGTCGTCGAAGTCGCGAGCATCGAACGGGTCGATGGTCACGATCGTTTCGTTCGTCAGATCGAGCCGGCCGCGCAGGTCCGCTTCGTCGAAGAGTTCCGCTTGCCGAGCCGCTTCGTGCAGCACTTCGTGCGGAAATTCGTCGGGCAGATTGAACTCGTGAATGATCGACAGCAGATCGACGCCCGGTTCCCCTTTCGCGCCGAGCACTCGCGTCAGCACCGCTTCGCCAGAGTGCGCGTGCGACGGAAACCGCAGCATCTCGATGACGACTTTGTCACCGGGAGCCGCTCCCTTAGCACCGGGATCGCCGACCGAGATCGGGTCTTCAAAGTTGCGGCCGTCGATCTTCACGTAGCCTTGAGAGTCGAACTCGTCGTACGTGCCGACGAACGAATTGGTCGCTCGCTCGGTGACCTCGACGACTTTTCCGTAAGCCCGCTCCCCTTCGCGTGGCCGTCCGACCAATTGCACGATGACGTTGTCGCCAACTTGCGCGTCTTTCAAATCGCGGGTCGTAATCGAGACCTCCAGCGGCTTCATCCCCACTCGATGCCCCGCCGCGTCGGCGGTCGCGATGAACACCGCGCCGCGCACGCCGATCTTCTTGATCACACCCGACAGCGAACCAGGCTTGAGCTTCGTCTTCTCAGACGGAACGTCGCTCGATTCCGATTCGCCAACATCCTCACTCGGATGCTGTTGATCCTGCTCCAGACTCGCCACGCCACGCTGGAAAATCGACCGCCATGCGGTCAGAAACTCCTCGAAGTCTCGCTTGCGAATGTTCAGCCGCTTGGCGACGCGCTTCGGATCGAGCTTCTTGGCATTCGGTCGCGAGTGGATGTATTCGGTGATGAGTACTTGAAAGATGTCGGACATGCGGGCCTCATGGAATTTGTGACCGCGCGATCTTCGGGACACGCACCTGGAAGAGCAATGAACCGCACTCACACCAACGGTTGGCTCAATTTCGGTCCCGCGATTCGCAGGTCACCGTTGCGAATGGTCAGACCACTCGCGTCGAAGAATTCGCACAGCGGCACGGAGAACTTGCGGCTGACGTTCCAGGCATCGCGAAGCTGAGCCATCGAGGCGGGGCCGTTCTTGTCGAGGAAGTCGGCGCAGAGTTGTCGTGCTCGTTCGATGGATTCGGGGGAGAAGTACAAATCCTCGGCGACCTTCACGAGCAATCCGTCTTCGCAACTGACGTGCAGCAGCGGTTCGATCTGTTCCCACTTCTGGCCAACGGTCGTCGCGAGTTCTTTCGTCGTGGGGGGAGTCAGTCCGGCGGCGGAGACCTCTTCAAGCAGTTTGGCCCGCGCCGCCTGTTGGTTCTTCGTGAGCTTCACTTGCGCGTCGGCCGGACCGATGTGCGAACCGACTTTGACCAGCTCGCCTTTGACCAACAGATGATTGAAGACGGCGTCCAGCAGCGCGGCGTGAGTGATCTCACGGCAACTTGAAAGGAACAGCTCGCGCGGCAATGCTCGGCGCGGCTGATGTTTCGCAAGCACCTCGCGAACCGTCTTCATCACCGACGCCGACAGCGCGGCGAGTCGGTCTTTGTGGACGAGCTGCCCGCGTTCGGTGCTGCCCAGCCGGATCAATTGGCCAGACGTTCGCAGTTCTTCCAGCAGTTGCCGGTATCGAGTCGGTGCAATGCCGGATCTGCGCGCGGCTTCGAGCGGCGAATCATCGATGCTGTCCTTCTGAGCGATCAACGCGGAAAGCCTCGCGACGTCGTTGGACGAGGACCACTTGGTGCCGAGCGACGCGAGATCCTTGATCCGCTTGCCGACGGGCAAGCAGGGATCGAGCACTCGGCCGCCGGCGATCGTGACGCTCGGCGAGATGCGCCGCAGGATGAATCGCTGACCGTGCGCGGCGACGATCGGTTCCTTCGTGCGAAGTTCGGCGAAACCTCGCTCGCCCGGCGGCAGCGGCGTTCCTTTGAGGTTGATCCGCGCGAGCACCTCGCGTGTGCCGAGGTGCAGGTTGAAGACTTGCCGGTCCTTCAGCAGCAACGGTGACGACGACAGATGCTTCAACTCGACGAGGATTCGCCGTGTCGGCAACAGATAACCCGGCGAGGCGAGTTCCATGCCGCGCTCGACTTCGTCCGTCTTCACGCCGGCGAGGTTGATCGCCGTCCGCTGCCGAGCACTCGCGTCGTCCGCCTGCGAGCCATGATGCTGCACGCCCCGCACACGCACCTCCCGTTTTTCGGGCAGCATTTCGAGTGTTTCGCCCGCGCGAGCCGAACCGCTCGCGACCGAGCCGGTGACGACTGTCCCGTGCCCCGCGACACTGAAGACGCGGTCGATCGGCATTCGGAACAACGGCAACGCTTCCGGAAAGACGACGTCGTTGGCCAGCTTCGCGAGCGCCGCCCGCAACTCATCCAGCCCTTCGCCCGTCTGCGACGAGACCGGCACGATCGGACAGCCATCGAGAAATGTCCCACGAGTCAGATCGGAAATGTCCGCCGCGACCAGTTCGACGAAGTCTCGCTCGACGAGATCAATCTTCGTCAACGCCACCAGGCCGGCCGGGATGCCGAGCAACTCCATGATTTCCAAATGCTCGCGCGTCTGCGGCATGACGCTGTCATCCGCCGCGATCACCAGCATCGCCAGATTCACGCCGGTCGCTCCCGCAACCATGTTCTTCACGAACCGCTCATGCCCCGGCACATCGACGACGCCAAACTGAACGCCGTTCTGCTCGAAGTGCGCGAAACCCAGATCAATCGAGATCCCCCGCGCCTGCTCCTCCGGCAACCGATCGGTGTTGATCCCGGTCAGCATGCCGACGAGACGAGTCTTCCCATGATCAATGTGCCCGGCCGTGCCGATCAGGATGTGCTTGTTACCCTCGATCATTCGTATTCCCACTTCGATTGCCACGGGTCGCGAGTTTGCTTTTGCCAAGTCTTGAGTTTGTCTTTCAGCCCAGTAATCAGCTTCGCGTACTGCGGGTCGTCAGCGAGATTATTGAGTTCGTCGGGGTCGGCTTCGAGGTCGTACAACTCAAAACGGGGACGATGAATGTAGGCTGACGTCGATCGCAGGCCGTAGACCGGCAGCTTGGTTTTCAGGGCCATCTGCCACGTCGGCGAAGCGTACAAGTCGGAGGCGAACGGGTACGGCAACTCGTGAGCGATGTTGAAGATCAGCTTGTGCCGGCCGCTGATGACTGAGCGCATCGGGTAGTACATGGTGATTTCGTGGAACGTGTGCGAACCGAAGATCTCGCCGAACCCGTTCTTTGCGGCGTGCTCGTCGCTCAATGCCTTCAAAAATGAGTGGCCGTGAAACGTGACCGGTTGAGTCTTCGCGTACTTGGCCGGACGTGCTCCTTCGGGCGAAGCGCCATTCTCGCGCGGGGCAATCGGGGGAGCGGGCTTCGGAGTCACTCCGCACCAATCGATGATTGTCGGCGTGACGTCCACCCAGGCGACGAGTGCATCGGTCGTTCGCACGGGCGAGACGCCCGTGGCACGCGGCTTCAACGGGTCGCGAACGATCAGCGGCAGGCGAGCACCTGGGTCGTAGAGAGTTGTTTTCGCTCCGGGGAACGGTGGGCCGTTGTCGGCCAGGAACAGCACCAGTGTGTCGTCTGAGTGGCCGGTGTCCTGCAAAGCCTGCATCAGCGCGCCGACTCCTTGATCGAGCCGGTTGATCGCTTCGTAGAACTCCGCCCACTCCTGCCGCACTTCGGGGGCATTCGGCAGCCACGACGGGACTTGCATCTCGTTAGCCTTGAATCGCGTCGGCGTCACGCCGGGATAGAAATCATCCTTCGGCGAGTTCGCGAATCCCGAAGCTCCGCTGCGGTGCGGATCGGTGCTGCACCAATAGAGGAAGAACGGACGGTCGTCCTTTTCCGCGATCCAAGACTTCGCGTTCTCAGACATGCGGACAGAGTTTCGTGAGCCTTGAATGCCGTCATTGCGGTACGTCTCGAAGTGGTACGTCGCTTCGGGCGCGAGGTGGTACTTGCCGATCGAGCAGGTGCGGTAGCCGGCCTCAGACATCATCACCGGCAACGTCCGGACCGAGTCGTAAGTCGAGAAATGACCGTCACCATGAGCATGCCCGTAATGTCCCGTCGCGTGATTGAAGAGGCCTGTCATCAGCACCGAACGGCTCGCGCTGCAACTGGCGGTCGTGCAGTACGCCCGCGTGAACCGGACCCCTTCGGCCGCGAGCTTGTCGATGTTGGGAGTCTTCGCCTGCTTGTCGCCGTAGCAGCCGAGCTGCCAGCCCAAATCGTCGGCAACGATCACGACGACATTCTTCTTGGCGGGCTTCGTCGCTGAGTCGTCCGCGTTGGCCGAGTGACCAACCATCCACGACAGAGCGACCAACGAAACGGTTTTCCAAAACGTGCGACTCATGGCGACAGCACTCCGATTGAGTGTTTGAAATCTCTACGAGCTTCGCGACTCTACGTGAGACCATCTTGTTTTCCTGAATGAAAAACATCTTCACGCAGAAGCGCGAAGCCCGCAGAGAGGACAAGATCGGAGCCAAGCTACTGTCCGGCCCGCACGGCTTCCAGGCAGGCGACGAGTCGTGGAAGTTGGGCTTGGACAGAATACTGACCTTCGACGACGAGTCGTGCGAGGTCGAGCGAGATGGCATAACGCTCCGGAGACGAAACAAGCTGTCGCAAGACGAACAACCATTCGTCCGGGGTTGTGGCCAGCCAGCCAGTGATTCCGTGCCGGATGATCTCGGTGTTGACGCCGACCGGCGATGCGACCGCGGGGATGCCGGCGGCCATGTATTGCAGAATTTTGAGCCCACACTTGTAGCGAGTCCAATCGTTGTCGAGCATCGGCATCAATCCAATCTCGAACCCTTTCAAGTCCGCGATCTCCGTCGCTTCTGACCAACGGACGAAGCGCGTCGAGACGCCGTCGCGGTCGAAGCCAAGTTTCCGTAGCGGGCGATCCGTTTCGGCGATGACGCGAAGTTCAATTGGAAATTCTTGCGAAAGTTTCTTCAGCGGATCACGCAAGACTTCCAAGTACTCGAGATTGGCCGCCGTGCCGGTCCAACCCAGGACCGTACGCTGAGGGCGTTGGATTGGAAACTGCGGCAGTGAACCCGGAAAACGGAATCCAGAACGCGGAATGTCGTGAGGATACTTCTTGCACCTCATCGTCCACTCTCCGAATCGTGCCACATCGACGCACGTCGGGATCACCGTCACACGCGGATTGATCGGCCGCACGCGAGCGGCCAGCAACTCGCTTCCGGCGATGATGTGGTCGCACAGACCGCAGAGCACCTCGAACTTGTGCCGGTGCAGCACGAACAGTCCGTCGTCGATGTCGAGAACCAATCGGCGAGCGATTCGTCGCAGTGCTTGTTCGAGGTCGAACGTCGCATCGCTGAAGAGTTCGCGTTCGAGGACGACGACGTCGGGCGACCAGCGTTCCAGTGCGACGAGGTCGGCCTGGCGATTCCAGCGTTTGAAGACTCCGCTCAAACGGAATCCGAGCAGCGGCCACGAGGCGTACTTGTCTGGTCGACTTGGCAGCACCAGACATTCGTGGCCTAGCCGTTGCAGGTGTGGCACGAACTGCAACACCCGAAAGCGACTGCTGGGGACAAACCGGCCCGAAGTGAGAAAGGCAACACGCATCTGTGGAACGACTCCCAGAGCCGGATGGAACGATTGTGCGGGATGTATTACCAGATCGGCCCCAATTCATCGCTTCTGACTGAAGTCAAATTGAGTTGATTGAATTCACGTTTGATTTCGGTAGGCTGCTAACCGTTGTATCGGTTGCGTCAACCGATTCAGTCGTAACAGAAACGCGAAATAGGAATACAACCATGATTCTGCGGGCCTGGCAAAGATGGTTGAAGGATCTCAATCCCGGAAAAAGGCGCTCACTGCGTCCCTTGGTGTTTTCTGGTGCTGAATTATTGGAAAAACGGATCGTGCCCGCGATTTCGGGCACTTCGACTTCGAGCACCACCGCAACGATTACCCTGACGCTGTCCGCTGGCGAAGACGTCACAATTGGCTTCGATGGGACACGACTCACATACGACGCTAGCCCTGATGACGGGAGCACTGACCCGGTGCCATTCGGTGGCGATGTCGGGTCGCTGTCGGGAACTCCCAGACTCACGATCAATTGTTCCGGCGGCTTGGTGAATGTCATTGTGATCGATGGCAGTTTGGAAAGTTCTTCGGGGCTGACTCGAATTACGATGAACCTGAACGGCGGCGGAGACTCGGCGGATGCCTCGGCAACGGATATTCCCGTTTCGCTCAATGGAAGCACTGGCAATGACATCCTCATCGGCGGCAGTGGCGACGACACGCTGAATGGCTCCGCTGGAGACGATGTCTTGAGTGGCGGGATCGGAAATGACGACCTGGACGGTGGGGCTGACAAGGATGAACTGAACGGTGAAACTGGAGACGATCTTTGCCTGGGTGGCATCGGCAACGATGTGATTTCCGGTGGTGACGAAAATGACATCGTCAACGGGCAAGCGGGTGACGACGTTTTGATGGGAGACGAGGGCAATGATTTCGTCATTGGCGGGGCAGGAAGGGACTACGTCGATGGGGGAGGTGGCGCAAACATCGTCAAAGGCCAAGGCGGACGTGACACGATCGTATCGGGGAGTTGGTCCGGATTGGTCGACGCCTTTAATGACTGGCAAGATCTTTCGGTTCTCGCGACATGGCGTGGTGATCAGCGCGAACCCGGTACAACCTCGCCCTTGGGAGAGTATGTCCCCGCAAACGCCAAAATGGATGCTCGTGACATGACAGACAGCTATGTCTGAGCTTTGTACGCAACTGAATTCGATTTGCGGATGAAGTCCGGGGCATTTTCTGGGGCGATGTGATTTCGAACGGGAACTTCGGCAAGCCACGAAGGGGCGTTTTTGCCAAAGAAGGATCACCCGCCTAATTGGACACCGCGCCCGCGGATGTTCTTGAAGTGAAGTGAGAACTGAATGGGCGGCCGCGCTTTCGAGTGCGGTCGCCCCTTTCGTTTTCTGAAGAACTCACACTCTCAATTGGAAAACGACCTCAAAAACGCAATACCGCCAACCGGACAGAACTCCTCTTGGGCGGATTGGCCCGGAGAAGTATGTTGCCGCCCTCTTCCCGGGTCGCCATCACTGTCCCGTTCGCGAGCCATCGCCATGCGTTTGATTCGTTGTCCAATCCACATTCTGACGTGTCTCCTCCTCTGGCTTCTGGCCTGTATCAGCCAGGGATCCTGGGTATGGGCCGATGAGCCTCGCGACGCACCGGCCGTGGTGGAGAAGCACTCGCGCGCATTCAAGATTTCGATTGACGGCACCGAACGTGGCACGTTGACGATGCAATTGACGAAGCGCGACGACGGAACGGAGACCATGCGCGGGCAAGCCGAGTTGTCTTTCAACTTCATCGTTTACAAGTACCGCTACTCCTCGTCCGGGACCGAAGTTTGGAAGTCCGGGCGATTGCTCCGACTGGCCAACGAAGCAGACTACAACGGCGACAAGTACGTCGTGCAGGCATCGGCTCAGCAGCAAGATTTGGCCATTGAGGTCAACGGCGAATCACAGCGCACCGCGGCGGACGTTTGGGTCACGTCGTACTGGCGAGAACCGGAACCGCACAAAGTTGGCCAGAAGCTGTCGTTGTTCGATGCGGACAAAGGCCGCAAGTTGTCCGGAACCTTGCAGCGCATCGGCAAAGAGAAGCTCGATCTCGAAAAGAAAACGGTGAACGCGACACGCTATCAAATCCGAGGCGATGTCGAAGTGGATCTCTGGTACGACGAAGACCAGCGGCTGATGCGTCAACACTCCGTGGAATCCGGACACCGTGCATTGTTCGAACTGACGCAGATCATTCGCTGAGAGGCAAGACCCGCCAATAGGCCTAGCTCAACAGCCCCAACACGGGCGAGCCTTCGCAAACTCGGTGAATTCGTCCAGCTTGATCGCGCAGGTCGAGTTCCGGATCGACACCCAGAAGATGCAGAATCGTCGCGGTCAGATCGGCGGGAGCAACCGCGCGGTCGGCCGGGTCGGCTCCCAGGCGATCGGACGCTCCGTAGGTCGTTCCGGCGTGGACGCCGGCTCCGCCCAGAACCAGCGTGGCGACTTGCGGCCAATGGTCTCGGCCGGCATTCGCGTTGATCTTTGGAGTACGTCCAAACTCGCCCATCGCCAAAAACAACGTGTCGTCGAGCATCCCGCGTTCGGCGAGGTCATCGAGCAGCGCCGACATCGCGACGTCTGTCGGTGGTGCGAGTCGATTTCGCATGTGTGCGAAATTGTTCGCGTGTGTGTCCCACACTGGTGAGTCTCGCGGTCCCTCGTAGTGCCAATAGACCGTGACCAGCGCGACTCCGGCCTCCAAAAGCCGTCGAGCCATCAAGCAACCTTGTCCAAACAAGTGCGAGCCGTAGCGGTCGCGAGTCGCCGTCGTTTCGCGATCCAAATCGAACGCCATCTGCACGGCACTGGACGACATCAGCGAGAAGACTCGCTCACGCTGCGAGTCGACAGTCACCGCACGCGATGTTGGCAGTTCGCCTCGCAACCGCTGATCGAATTCCGTCAGCAGCCTCCGTCGTTCACTGAGCCGCGCGACGGACACACCCTCGGCCAGCGCGAGCGGTGGCGGCAAGAACAGATTCGTCTTCGACGAACCTTCGAGCAACAGCGGCGAATACCGCTCGCCCAAGAATCCGCCGGTCAATCCGGGGAACTCGTTGACCGCGTCGTCACGGATGATCTCCGGTAGTGACACGAATGTCGGCGGACCTTGCTCCGGCCGCACTAGTGACAAGATCGAACCGACATGCGGATGATCGGTCGGCTGTGGCTTGATGTCCGTCGCCGTCTTCGCGTTCGCCTGCGGATGCCGCCGCCCCGTCAGCATCGTGTAGCCCGCCGATGTGTGGACCGTGTCGTCGTGAGTCACCGATCGCAGCAACGTCACCCGCTCAACTCGCCGAGCAAACTGCGGGAACAACTCACTGACTTGCACGCCCGGCACACTGGTCGCGATCGGTGAGAACTCACCGCGCACATTCGCCGGAGCCTCTGGCTTCGGATCCCACGAGTCGTGCTGCGGAACTCCGCCCGTCAGAAACAGCATCACGCAGCGTTTGGCTCGGCCAAAAGTCCTGTGATCGCCGACCGAGGCTGACGTCTCGCGAGCCGCCAACAACTCCGGCAGCGACAACCCGGTCAGTCCCAGCGCTCCGGCGTGCAACCAACGCCGCCGCGAGCAACTCAAGTTCTGCATGCTGTCTGCCGACCGATTCCACATCATCAGCCTCAACCGCTCGGTTTCTCAAACCGATCACCCGCAAGACAGTGTGCCGTACTTCACGTTCGCCGACCAGACAAAACATAGCGACGAAATCAACTCGAAGTCGACAACTCGGCCGAGAATGTATTTCTCAACAGCCGCCAAAAACGCGCGGCGAGCGACTGAGTGCCGCAAGCGATCCGAGCTTTTCCGGGCGAGTAGAGCACCGCACCAAAAGTTTGACTGGCGGTTTCCTCCAGCAGGCGAACGCGAACCTCGTAGGAGACCTCGGCCGGAGCCGATCCCGCGCTCGTGTGTCGTACCGGAGCGAGTTGTGTGACCGTCAGTTCGCGGGGAACAACCTCTGAACGCGACGAGGCAATCTCTTCGACTTGGCCTTCGCGGAGGCGGCCGGGAGCGGAGAGAAATCGCAGTTGAACTCGCTGACCCGGACGCACGAACTCGACCGCGTTCTGATCGACGAGCAGCAACGCGTCTTGACGTGCCGGATCGCCGACGTAGCAGAACAACGTCTGTTCGCGCACCGTCGCGCCGAGGTTGTCGGTGTCGAGCGGCGTGCCGTGCCAATCGGGTAACGACTCCTCCGTCGTTCGGGGTCGAATGACATTCGGCGGCGGAAGCACCGTTCCTGCAAATGGGCTGCTGAGCCGCAAACGTTGCACTTCGCTCGTCAATTGATCGAGCCGCCGCCGAGCGCCGGCCAACTCGTCGCGTGTCGCCGGCAGTCGCATCGCGGCCGATTCGTTGTTGCTGCGCTGAGCTTCCAGATTCTTCAGCCGCGCTGTCAGGCGCGCGACCTCGGCGACTCGCTGTTCGTGCTGCAACGACAATTCATGGTTGACCAATTCGCCGAGCGGTTCGCCGACGCGTACTTTTGTGCCGGGTGGCACCGCCGATTCGATGCGTCCACCGACCGTCACGAACACTGGTTGCGCGTCGCCCGGAAAGACCACGAATGGAGCGCTCACCGAATAGGGCAGTGGGACCAACAACACTGCGATGAGCAGCGCTCCGGCAATTGCCATTCGATTTCTCAGCCGGCGTGGTGACGACGTCTGATTCTTCGATCGCTGACGGATTCGCGTCATCAATTCACGCACCGGAGTCACGACCGCACCGAAGACCAACAGCACGGAGGTCGCTGTCGCGAAGACTCCCAAACCTCGGCCGAAGAAGTGATGCAGATACCACACGATGCCGACAGTGACGAACAGCCGATACACCGCCGACAGCACTCCATAAATCACAAGCGTCCACCAGCGGCGCGAATCGAGTTCTGGTTCGTCGTCACCGGCTCCTGTGATGACTCGCTCGCACAGCGACATCACTGTCTGCCGAGATTGCATCGCCAAGTTCGGCAGGTGCAACCAATCGGCGAGGACGTAGTAGCCATCGTACCGCAGCAACGGGTTGCCGTTGAACAGCAGCGTGTTGAGCGAGCAGACCAGCATCACGTTCAAGAAGACCGAGTTCAGCAATCCCGGCACGCTTGACCACCAAAGCAGCGTCGCGACCGACGCCAGCACCAGCTCGACGAAGATGCCAGCCGCCGAGATCGCGATCCTCGGCCACCGCCGCGAGACCATCCAGGCATCCGTCACGTCTCCGTAAAACAGCGGCACGAACATCAGGACTTGGATCCCCAGCTCGTGACATTCGCCCCCGAAATGGCGGCAGGTCAGAACGTGTCCGAACTCGTGCAGCAGCTTGATTCCGATGAAGACCACGATCAGCGGCACCAGATTTCCCAACCCGAACAGCGCAGTCGCATCGGGCAGTCGCCGCACGAGCGTTTCCCAGCGCAGAGTCACCAGCAACATCGCCAACACAATCAGCGACGCGCAGGCCACAAGCGTGACCGGGCCGAAGAGCCAGCGAGTCGAAGGTTGGACGCGCCGCAGCAGCGGTTCCGGATCGATGCCTCGCCAGCGGAACGACAGCAGGTTGGACAATAGTCCGAGCCAAGCACGCCGACTCGAAATCTCTCGCTGCTTCGCGATCGAAATCCCCTGCCCCGGCAACAGCGAGGTCAGCAGCCCCGACTGCACCAGTGATCCAATGAAAGCCTTCAGATTGTCCAGCGACCACGACTCCGCCGGAGATGTGCGGCGCAACGCTTCGAGAACTTCGCCGTAAGTCATCCGACCGTCGAGCCGGCTGAACACCGCGTACTCCGCTTCGCGCAATCGAAAGTACGCTAGCGACAACGGATCTTTCAGCGTCCAGCCCGCCTCGCCGCCACCAGCCGAGGCGAGCGCGATCACGTCTCGTCGCATTCGCCAGGGGATGATCGCATCGGCGTTGGTAGCGGAAGACATGTCGGCTAGCGTCCTACATCGTTAGGCCCGAAGGAGTTGTTTTTCAACGCGGATTTCGTGTCAACCGATTGACTGCAAAGTGCAGAGTGAAGAGTGCAAAGTGAAATATGGAGAACAGACTGCTTTCACGTCGTCCGCACTTTGCACATTGCAGTTTGCACTCTTCACTTTGCACTGAGTTTCGGCTTCGCCGCTCCATCAACTCAACAGGCGTCTAACGCTCCCCGCTCGTCTTGGCCGGAACGGCCGCGTTCTTCGCAGTGCGATTTGCCGAGTCGATGATCATTTCGGCCTGCAATCCGGGACGCAGCACAAGGTCCGGATTTTCGACTTCCGCCCAGACGCGGACCTGAGCATTGACCGGGTCAATCTCCGAACTGATGAAGACCACTTTCCCTTTGACGATGACTGGCTTCTCGTCGCCGCTGAGATTGACCAGCACTCGGACGGCGGCTCCGCGCAGCGAACTGGTGATCGCGCGGCTGTCCACGAAACCCTCGACTTTCAAGCGGTCGAGCCGCACGATGCGCATGACACGCTGCCCCGGTTCGAGCCACTCACCGTGATGTCGAAATACCTCGGCCACCTCGCCATCCAGCGGCGAACGCAAACCGCGCCGCGCCAGTTGCAACTTCGCCTGATCGAGCGTGCGAGCCTTCACGTCGCGCGTCAGCGCGTCGACTTCCTTCTGCAACTGTGCCTGCTCGACGCTGAGTTTGAGACGTTCGACGATCTGGTCCTGCTCGGCGATCGACGAGTCTTCGATCTGCTGCTGCAAGTCGGCGAGGTCGTGTTCGAACTTCGCCTTCTCGATTTCCAGTTCGTTGCGTTCCAAGATCAGCTTCAAGCGGTCGAGTTCGGTCAGCGAGATGCTTTTCTCGAACGCCTTGCGTGCCTGCGCGGCTCGATCGTGTTCGGCCTTCGAGGCATCACGCGACTTGACGGCGTGCCGGATGGCGACATCGTTCGCCGCTTTCATCGCAGCGATGCGTTGCGACAGCTTGGCCTGTGCCTGATCCTGCTCGGCTTCTTTCAACAGTGCCGCGGCGGTTCGGATCGGCACCGAGTTTTTCGCTTGCCGCTCGGCAATCGCCAGATCGAGTTCCGCGCGAGCGACCGCCAGCTTGGCGTCGTCGTCATCCAATCGGCTCAACACTTGCCCGGCTTTGACGATGTCACCCTCGCGCACTTCAAGCGACGCCAGCACGCCAACTTCCCGCGCCGGGATGTCCGCCTCTTCGAGGACTCGGACGAACGCCGACTGAACTTTGATCGGCTCGGCCGCGGTCGCCAAAACTTCGCCAGCCAAGATCGAAAATAGGGACACGAGCATTCGAGAATTCATGGCTGCTCTCCGTTTCAAATTCGACAGCACCGAACGATCAGCCAACGTAGCCGTCATCGCTCCGCGTGACGAGCCGAATTGCCGTCAACGTCGAAACAACAATCAGCTCGTCACGCTGAGCGATGACGGCTACGTTTTCTTTCGTTGCCGATACAGCTCGCGAAAGCTTTGTTTCGGAGGAACCGGCAACTCACGCTTCAGCCCCCACGGGTTCAAGCGATTGTAGACCAGAAATCGAGGCAGCCACGACAGCAGTTTTCGCCCCATCGAGCCGGCGCAACCAAACAGTCTCGGCCGCTGCATCACGAAACTGGCCGCTCCGAGAGCGAACCGCTTCGACCACGGCACGAGGCCCCGCACGGCGATTTCTTTGCGCCACGTCAGCAGTTGATGATGCAGGTCGATCTTCACCGGGCAGACATCGGTGCAACTGCCGCACAGGCTGCACGCATACGGCAACGAATGAAATTGTTGAGCGTCTCGTGACGGAGCGAGGATCGAACCGATCGGGCCGGGGACCGTCGTTTCATAACTGTGCCCGCCGCTGCGACGGTAAACCGGGCATGTATTCATGCAGGCTCCGCAGCGAATGCAATTCAGCGAGCGGCGGAAATCGTCGCTACCCAGGATATCACTGCGGCCGTTGTCGAGCAGCACGATGTGCAACTCGCCCCCCGGCTTCGGCCCGTGGAAGTGCGAGCTGTAGGTCGTGATCGGCTGCCCGGTCGCTGATCGCGCGAGCAGTCGCAGGAAGACTCCGAGATGCTCGGCCTTCGGGATCAGCTTTTCGATCCCCATGCAGGCGATGTGAACCGGCGGCAGCGACACGCCGAGGTCCGCGTTCCCCTCGTTCGTGCAAACGACGAAACCACCGGTCTCGGCAATGGCGAAGTTGATGCCGGTGATCCCCGCATCGGCTCGCATGAACTTGTTGCGCAATTCAATCCGCGCGGCTTCGACCAGCGGCTTGGGTTCGGCAAGTCCCTCCGGCGTGCCGATCACGCGGTGAAACAACTCGCCGACTTCTTCCCGCTTGATGTGAATCGCCGGCAGCACGATGTGGCTGGGTGCCTCACCGCGCAGTTGCACGATCCACTCGCCAAGGTCGGTGTCGACCACTTCGAGGCCGTGTCGTTCGAGGAACGGGTTGAGATGACATTCCTCGGTGAGCATTGACTTACTCTTCACGACGCGCTTCACGTTGTGCTTTTGCAAGATGCCGAGCACGATTTCGTTGTGCTCGGCCGGCGTCGACGCCCAATGCACGAACGCGCCGAGCTTCGTCGCATTCGCCTCGAACTCTTCCAGATAATCGGCGAGCCGCGAGATCGTGTGAGCTTTGATCGCTCCCGCGGTTTCGCGCAGCGTCTCCCATTCCGGTAGCGAGTTCGCCATGCGATCGCGCTTCACGCGCACGAACCACAAGGCTTGGTCGTGCCAGTGCGTGCGAGCGTCATCGCGAGTGAAAACAGCGGCGTTGGCGGCGTGATCCATGTTGGGGAATCGTAGGGTGGGAGCCAACCCTGTTGTTACGGGTCCAGCGTCTTGAGCATCGTGTCGGCGACGAACTGATTGCCGGCCTGATTCAAATGCACGCGATCGGAAGTCAGGATGCCCTTCTCGGCGTTGTCTTTGTTGTGGGCCTTGATGTGTTCGAGAAACGCCTTGCGCAAATCGCACAGCGGCAGCTTGAGTTCTTTCGCGAGCTTACGGCTGAGATCGGAATACTCATCGAGTTTCGCGTCGAGCGAATTCGCACCGTCGAGCTTCTCTCCGATGACACTCGGAGTGCAAAGGACGACGGTCGTTCCGGCGTCCCGGCACTTGCCGATCACTTCTTTCAGGCCGGCCACAAAAGCCTCCGGGATTGTGCCCTTCGCCGGATCTTTTTCGCCGTGCCAGACATCGTTGATGCCGATGTAAATGACGACGATGGTCGGCTTCTTGGCAATGACGTCTTTGTCGACTCGGCGCTGCAGGTCGGGAACTTTGTTGCCGCTGATGCCCGCTCCGATGACTTCGAGTTTGAGGTCCGCGTGCTTCTTCTCGAGAGCTTGCCGGATCATCGTGACATATCCGTTTGGGCCGACCCCACCCTGAGTGATCGAGTCCCCCAAGAAGATGATGCGGTCACCCGCCTTCAGTTTCACGACAGACTCCTCGGCAAAGCTGATCGCCGGGACGAACAAAATCCAACTCCACAACATCAAACTCAGACGGTGTGTCATCTCGCGTGAACTCCTTGAATGGTGATCTCCGAATCAGCACGACGCGCCAGCGAGTGATTCGTTTTCTTGAGGCGCATTTCAACCACTCGCTGGCGCGTCGTGCTGGTTCGAAAATCGCTTCGGGGCGTGTGAGGTCCAAAACAGAGAGGCAGGCAGTATGATCGCCGCACCCACAAAACGCACGTTCTCCAAAATGCACAGCCACACGATTTCCCTGCCCGGTCAAACACTGGCCGCCATCTCCGCGAATGAGTCCGCTCCTGGACCTCCCGTCGTCTTCATTCATGGCATCACTTCGAGCGTCGATCTTTGGCTGCCGTCGATGCCTCCCGAAGTTCGCGACGGCCGTCGGTGGATTTCGCTGAGCCTGCCGGGACACTACCCCGCGAAGGTTGAGCGCTCGGCGATTGAATCTTGGGACGATGTGACGTCAGAGATGTGGGCCGGTTGGTACGAGACCGCTCTGCAACAACTGATCGGCGACGAGCCGGCCGATTTCGTCGGCTGGTCCACGGGAGGCTTCACTTCGCTGGCGATGGGAGTCCATTTTCCGCAACGAGTTCGCAGCATTCTGAGCATCTCCGGCTTCGCGATCGGCAAGTGGCTGGGACTCATCGGCCGATTCCAACGGATGAGCTTGAGCACGCTCACGCGCTGGATGGTGCGGCTGGGATTCGGCTCGGTCGGCGGCCAGCGGCGGCTGTTCGATCTGGTGATCAGATCGGGCGTGGGAGATGTCAAAGCATTTCACTCGTCGCCGGCTTACGAAGAATCTATGCGCGACTGGTTCACGGCCTTCGGTCAGCACGACACGGTGATCATGGCGGAACTGTTCCGCAAAATCTCGCGCGTGGACCTGTCGGATTGCATCGGTCGCATCAACTGCCCGACGCTGGTTGCTGGCGGTGTCTCGGACCCCTACATTCCCGCGTCCCACACGCGCTGGATTGCCGATCAAGTGCGAGGTGCGGAATTGGTGCTGTGGCCCGGAGCCGGCCACATGTTCTTTGCCGAGCGGACTCAGGAGTATCAGGATGTGCTCGTCCGCTGGCTGAATCGTTCGTAGTTCCGCCGTTAGGCGGCATCGCAGCATGAGTGACCACAGATCGTCCAACGGTTCCCCTCGCAAAGCGTGCGTCATCGGAGCCGGTTCGTCCGGCATCGCCGCCGCCAAAACGTTGCGCGAGCGTGGCATTCCCTACGACTGCTTCGAGATCGGCAGCGGCATCGGCGGGATGTGGCGCTACGACAACGACAATGGCCGGAGTTCGGCCTATCGGTCGCTGCACATCAACACGTCGCGCGACACGATGGCCTATTCCGACTTTCCGCTGCCGCGCGATTGGGTGCCGTTTCCCGATCACAAGCATGTGCTGAAGTATTTCGAGAGCTACGTCGATCACTTCGGATTCCGAGACACGATCACGTTCCGCACGAAAGTCGAGAAGGTCGAGCCAGTCGGCAACGGCGACTGGAATGTGACCGTCGTCGGCCCCGACGGTCAGCCGCGCACGAATCGCTACGGAGCAGTGCTCGTCGCGAACGGACATCACTGGAACCCGCGGATGGTGACGTACCCCGGCGAGTTCCACGGTCAGCAAATGCACTCGCACCACTACCGCACGCCGGACCTCGTCGTCGGCAAGCGCGTGCTCGTCGTCGGCTTTGGCAACTCGTCGTGCGACATCGCGTGCGAGTCTTCGCGCATCGCCGAGGCGACGTTCATGTCCGTGCGGCGTGGTGCTCACGTCATCCCGAAATACATGTTCGGCTGGGCGATGGACACGATCCTGCCCAAGTGGTTGTTGACGTACTTCCCAGCTTGGGTGATTCGGCCGATCGTCAGTGCCTCGCTGTGGTGGGCTCGCGGCAAGATGTCGTGGTACGGACTGCCCGAACCAGAGCATCGTGTCATGCAAGAACATCCGACGATCTCCGCCGATCTCTTCAATGTGATCGGTCACGGCTACCTCAAGATCAAACCGAACGTGCAAGAACTGTGCGGCGATAGCGTCAAGTTCGTCGACGGCAGCGTCGAGAAGATCGACCTCATCGTCTGGTGTACCGGCTACAACATCACGTTCCCGTTCTTCGACAGCAGCATCATCGACCCGCTCAACAACGAGGTCAGCCTGTATCACCAGGTTGTGCATCCCGATCAACCGGGCCTGTACTTCGTCGGCCTCGTGCAACCTTGGGGCGCAATCATGCCGCTCGCGGAGGCACAGGCCAAGTGGGTCGCCGACTTGCTGACCGGCACGTCGGGCCTCCCACCTCGCGATCAAATGCTGGCCGAGATTCAGCAACACCGCTCCGAGATCGCCACGCGATACACGAAGAGCGCCCGGCACACGATCCAAGTCGATTTCTACCCGTATCAACGACAACTGACGAAGGTTTCGAAACGTGGCCACCGATGGCCGAAACGCCCATTGAACTCCGCCACTTGATTGACCGGACCATGCAACGCATCGCGATCACTGGCAGTTCGGGCTACTACGGCCGCAAGCTCGTCGAGCACATCCGTCGCGAGTCTCCGGAGACGTTGCTGCTGGGCATCGACGTGATCCCGCCGCGCGATGTAGCTCCGCACGAGTTCTTCAAAGCCGACGTTCGCAGCCCCGATGTCCGCACCGCGCTCGCCAATTTTCAACCAGACACGATCGTGCATCTCGCGTTCGTCGTGAATCCGATTCGCGACACCAAGCTGATGCACGACATCAACGTCAACGGCACGAAGAACGTCTTCGAGGCGGTGCGTACGATCCGACCGCAGCGATTCTTGATGGCCTCCAGCGCGACCGCATACGGAGCGTGGCCGGACAATCCCGTCCCCATCCCGGAAGACTGGCCGATCCGAGCTTGCACCGAGTTTCAATACTCCGCCGACAAGGCCGCACTCGAAGCCGAGATCAAAACGCTGCACGATGAGTTGCCCGACGTTGCGGTCGCCTGGACTCGTCCCGTCATCATCGGCGGCAAGGGAGTCAGCAACTATCTCAGCCGGTATGTGTTGAACCTCCCGTTTATGGTGCTCCCCGAAGGGCGCGACGTGTCACTGCATTTCGTGCATGAGGACGATTGCGTCGCAGCCACCTGGGCGATTCTGCGAGGCAACGCGCGCGGCCCGTTCAACGTCGGCCCTCCCGATTGCCTGCCGCTCACCAAACTCGCGAAGCTGACGAATCGCCGAGCCATCAGTTTGCCGTACTGGTCGATGAAATTAGCCACGACGATTTGGTGGGGCCTCCGCCTGCCGATCTTCGACTTTCCGCCGAGCCTCCACCACTTCGCCCGCTACCCGTGGGTCGTGTCACCCGCTCGCTTGCAGAACGAACTCGGATTTCAGTTCCGCTACTCGTGCGAAGAAACGCTGCTGGAAATGTGGGCCGAACACCGGCGGAAGAAGGGGAAAATGAAAAATGAAAAATGAAAAATGGAGAATACAAAATGGTCATGCAGACATTTTGCAATTTTCATTCTCTATTTCTCATTTTTCATTCTGCTTTCCAAGCGTCTCTCGCACCAAATGCCCCATGTGTGGGTGCGAGGGTTTCAGGTCGATGCGCAGCCCAGCCTCCCTCAAGGCCTCCGAACAAGTCGGGCCGATAGAACCGATTCGGCAGCGTTGAGTCGCGGTCAAGAACGACTCACGCAGGCCGAGTCGCTCAGCGATCTCCAGCACATTCCGGATTTGCTGAGCACTCGTGAAGAGCAGCACGTCGAACTCGCCAGCGACGGCGGAACGGATTGCCGCTTCAAGCGGGGCCGTGTCCGTCGGCAATTCCCAGCGATAGACCGGGACGGGCAAAACGCTCGCGCCGCGAGCAGCCAAAGCCGAGTACAGCTCCGCGCTGGGCAGCCCGTACTCTTGAATCGCAATCGCCCGACCTTGCAGTGGCTGTTCGGCAGAACTGGTTGTTGCCGAAATCGCTGCCGGAACACTGAGGCCGCTGTCGATGACGCTCAGCAACTCGCGCCAGGTGTTCGGTTCGGGGGCACGATGGTCGATGCGCACGCCCCACTCACGCAGGACCGCGGTCGGCTTCGGACCACGAACGATCACGCAGCAGCGTTGCAGGGCGTCGAAGAATGTCGCGCGGTCGAGTTTTGATTCGACGACCTCCAGCAGCGCTCTCGCGCCGACTCCGGTCATGAAGATCACGACCTCGAAATCGCCCGCGAGCAACCGGTCGAGAAACTCAAACACCGCTGTGTTGTTCTCGAGCGGCACTTCCCGCATGGACGCAGCGATGGTCGCGACTCCGCCGTGGCGTTCAATCAGCGACCGCATCTCGTCCTGCTTGCGGCTTTCAAAACTGCAAACGCGCGGCTGGCGAGCCGAAGAATTCGGCGACGAGATAGAATCGGAAGAGGAAGTTGTCATGCCGGCAAAGATAGTCGGCGCAAAAGGAATCCGCGATGAGAAGGTCGACTGGGGAGCGTAGGCGCTCGTCCAGAATCCCTCCGACGCGGAGAAACCCCAGCTACGCCCCCAGCCGACCCACTCATCGCGGATCAGCAGCCGAAAATTATGGACCTCATCCTTGCCGAGCATGTCGATCCGCGTGGGGGCGCTCCTCGCGGACAACTCTGCTTCGCCAGTGGTCAGTTCGATGTTCGAGGGCTTGCTTGGCAAACGCCGTACCGAGGTTCCGCCTCGCCGCGAAACTCCCGGTTTCCTCGCGAGTTGCGTCCTTTGACCGCATCGACCATCGGCGGCAGTTGCCGAGTCGCGCAGCAGCGATGTCCAAAGTCGAGGCGACGAGTCAGGATGCCAGTCACAATCACGAGTCGCTCACTCAAGAGCCTCTCGACGGACGGTCGATGCTCAGCCCGGCTGACAGAGCGGTGGCTTGCGTTCCACGATCTGCGGACAGACCTGCGACATCTCGCGATTGAGTTGGATGTATTCGCGCTGCCCTTCCGGGACGTCGTCCTCGAAGAAGATGGCTTCGACTGGGCATTCCGTGACACATTGTTGGCAGTCGATGCAAGTTTCGGGGTCGATGAACAGCATCTTCTCCCCTTCGCGAAAGGCATCGACGGGGCAGACGACGACGCAGTCGGTGTACTTGCAGCCAAAGCACGGTTCGGTCACAACGAATGCCATGATGGTTCTCCGTCAGGAAGCCTGAAAATCAGTGGTTTGCTCGTGAATACGGATTCGCCGCCGACACGGACACAAATTCCGAAAAATTTTGATGACCAACCTGCGGTCCACGTCCGAGCCACGATCTGACGCTTCGCGGGAACAGTCGTTGTCTGATTCGGTCTGGCTGTTGGAGCGGTTTCGAGTCGGCGATGAAGCGGCGGCAACCGAACTCTTCGAGCGGTTCGCGGCGAGGTTGGCGTCGCTCGTGCAAGGCCGGCTCTCGAAAAAGTTGGCTCGGCGTCTGGATGCCGAGGACGTGGTGTTGTCGGCGTACCGTAGCTTCTTCGTGCGTGCTCGCGCCGGTCGGTTTGCGGTGGATGAACCGGGCGACCTGTGGCGGTTGTTGGCTCAAATCACGCTCAACAAACTTTACCGCTCGGCGGAATGGAACAACGCCACTCGACGGACTCAGGACCGCGAACGCGGCAACGGTCTGGACTTGGCCAATCAAGCCATCGACGCCGCAGCGTCCCCCGAATTGGCCGTGATCGTCGCTGATCAGCTTGAGCACCTGATGTCGCAACTGACCGAGGCCACCAGCCGAGTTTTGGAACTGCGACTTCAGGGCCACGACGTTGACGAGATCGCGGCAGTGATTGGCCGGTCGCCCCGCACGGTGCGTCGTCAACTGGAAACAATTCGAGAGACGTTTGAAAAGCTGGCAGGAACAGATTGTAGGATGGCCGCCCCCGGCCGTCCCGCTTCGATGGATTCGCAAACGCGGACGGCCGGGGGCGGCCATCCTACGGCTCGAATTGAACGACACACGCTCGATGACTTTGTCTTGCGCCGGCAAATCGGACTCGGACTCACTGGACGTGTCTATCAAGCCTTCGACAAGCGACAGCAGAAGCTCGTGGCCGTCAAAGTGCTGCGAAAATCTTGGCTGACTGATCGCTCGTTGCGTGAGCGATTCCAAGCGGAGGCCGACATCGTGGCCCGTCTCAATCATCCGGGCATCGTGCGCATTCACGGTCACGGCGAGACACCCAACGGAGGTTGGTTCATCGTGATGGACCTGCTTCCCGGCGGAGACCTGACTCCGTTCGCGGGGCCTGCGCTTCCGGTCGAGCAGGCAGTCACTTGGATTCGTGAAGTCGCCAGCGCGATCGGACATGCTCACCGCAACGGCGTGATTCATTGCGATCTCAAACCGGCGAACTTGCTGTTGTCGGCGGACGAGCGTGTCGTCGTGACAGACTTCGGATTCGCTCAGACTCGCGAGACGTTGGGGCGGCGTGCGTGCCTTGCGGGGACGCCCGGCTTTATGGCTCCGGAACAGGTCGATGCCACCTGGGGGGCGATCGGTCAACCGACAGACATTTACGGCTTGGGGGCCGTGCTCTTTTTCCTGCTGACAGGATCGCCTCCCGTCCGTGGCACACGCCTCAGCGAGATCCTGGATGAGGTCGCCTCGCCGAACGAGATTCCCGCCATCACCAATTTGCGACCGGATGTGCCCTCTCGATTGGCGGAGGTCTGCCGGCGCTGCCTTAGAAAATCGCCTCGCGAGCGATTCCAAAGTGCGGATGAGTTGGTCAAAGCATTCCCGTGAAATCGAGAAGGAAAAAACATGGCCCGACAGCGAGCATTGTTGACGACGTTTTCTCTCTGGCTGGTCAGCTTGGCCGTATTATCGACTCGCGCGGCAGAGCAACCGGCGGAACTGCGGCCGATCAAAATCGCGACGATCGGCGATTCGACGATGGCCTCATACCCGAAGCCGCCAGAGGACCGGCCGAGCCTTACTGGCTGGGGCCAAGTCTTCGAGTTGTTCTTCAACGACAAAGTGAAGATCAGCAATCACGCCCAGTCGGGTCGCAGTTCCAAGAGCTTCCTGCGCGAAGGCCGCTGGGAGCCGGTGCTGCGCGAGAAGCCGGATTTCATCTTCATCCAGTTCGGCCACAACGATCAGCCCGGCAAAGGGGACCGCACGACTGATCCGAATGGCGACTTTCAAGACAACCTGCGCAAGTTCATCGACGAAGCTGTCGCTGCCGGCGCGAAACCAGTACTCGTGACGCCGGTCGCTCGTCGCATCTTTGAGAACGGCAAAGCAGCGACGACACTCACGCCGTATGCCGATGCGATGAAAAAAGTCGCCGCGGAAAAG
The DNA here is from genome assembly GCA_945904015.1 of Candidatus Kuenenia stuttgartensis. Lineage (GTDB taxonomy): Bacteria > Planctomycetota > Planctomycetia > Planctomycetales > Planctomycetaceae > SXKJ01. The sequence continues at coordinate 26,340 of CAMDPK010000062.1, forward strand.
AAGGTCCCGCTGGTCGATCTGCACGCGGCGAGCTTCAAGCTCTTTGACGAACTTGGTGACGCAGCGAGTGCCGACTTGAGCGCGTCGGCCAGTGACCGCACACACTTCTCGCGCAAAGGAGCGATGGAGGTCGCCAAGCTCGTCGCCAAACAGTTGTCTCTGGACGTCCCGGCGTTACGCGTTTACCTGCGGCAACCGTGGCAAGTTCCAAAGGACTGAGCGATCATCTGCCAACGTAGCCCTGTCGCTCCGCGACAGGAATGCCGGACGCTTCACGGACGTCGTTCGCACGCTCGGCTGTCCTGTCGCGGAGCGACAGGGCTACTTTTCGGCTATCACTCATGGGAACTCCTGATGTTTCACCTCACTCGCTGGCTGTATGTGTCGCTGCTGTTGGTTTTTTTGGCGGAAGTCAGCGTCTCGGCTGAACCGCTGCTCGAAAAGATCGACCTCTTTGAGTCCGGCAAAGACGACTACGCGCTGTATCGCATTCCTGGCATCGTCGTGACGAAGAAGGGAACGGTGCTGGCGTACTGCGAGGCTCGGCGGACGGGTAAGAGCGATTGGGACACGATCGACCTCATGCTTCGCCGCAGCACGGATGGCGGGAAGACTTGGGCACCGCGAATGAAGATTGCGGACGTACCGGGGCCGAAGACGAAGAATCCGGTTGCGCTCGCGCAGAAACTCGCGAACACGGACGACGTGACCTACAACAATCCGGTCGCGTTTGCGAATCGGGATGGCTCGGTGCAGTTTCTGTTTTGTCTGGAATACTGCCGCTGTTTCTCGATGCGCAGCGACGATGACGGCGTGACCTGGACGAAGCCGGTCGAGATCACGGCGACGTTCGACAAGTTCCGGCCGGAGTACGATTGGAAGGTACTCGCAACCGGGCCAGGGCACGGCATCCAATTGAAGAGCGGTCGGCTGGTCGTGCCGGTGTGGTTGTCGTTGGGGACGGGCGGTCATGCTCATCGGCCTTCGGTGACGACCACGATTTTCAGCGACGACAACGGCAAGACGTGGCAGCGCGGCGAGATCGCCGTGCCGAACACCGACGAATGGATCAATCCGAACGAAACGGTCGTCGTGCAACTCGCCGACGGCCGAGTGATGCTCAATGTGCGCAGCGAATCGAAATCGCATCGGCGGCTCGTGACGATCAGTCCCGACGGCGCGACCGGTTGGTCGAAACCTCGCTTCGATGACGCGCTGCTCGAACCGATCTGCATGGCGAGCATCGTTTCTTTGGGCGCGACGCCTGGTGGCGACAAGAACCGAGTCGTGTTCGCGAACCCGCACAATCTCGCGCGAGCAGACGGCAAAGAAGTGGAAGGAAAATCGCGCGACCGCAAGAATCTTTCGATCAGGCTCAGCGAGGACGATGGGCAATCGTGGGCGGTGAGCCGAGTGCTCGAACCGGGAATGAGCGCCTACAGCGATCTCGCGATACTGCCAGACGGGACGATCCTCTGCTTTTACGAACGTGGCAGCGATGTCGCGGCCAATCAGAAAAAGCCGACGAGTTACGCGTTGCTCACCTTGGCCCGTTTCAATCTCGACTGGCTGACGGCGGAGAACGTCAGACAAGCAAAGCCCAAGGAAACTTCGGTGACTCCAAGGCGTGTGTTGCTGCGATCGTCTTGGCAGACCGTCAACATCGGAGACATCGCGCACACGCCGGGGATGCTCGCACTGTTGGAAAAGCATTTACCCGAAGCCGAGGTGACGCTCTGGCCGAACAAGCTATCGGACGATGTCGTCGCGATGCTCAAGAAACGGTTTCCGAAACTGCGATTGGCGATGTCATCGGAAACTCAGAAGGCCGCGCTCGCCGAGTGTGATTTCTGTTTGCATGGTTCCGGCCCCGGCTTGGTCGGCAACAAGACGTTGAAGACGTGGCAGGAGACCGGCAAGCCGTATGGTTTCGGCGGCGTGACGCTGAACGATGTGGAATTAAAGGATCACCGAGAGTTGCTGGCCGGTGCCAAGTTCATCTTCTGCCGCGATACGAAATCGCTCGAAGCATTGAAAGCCACCGGGATCTCTGGGCCGCCGATGGACTTCGGCCCCGACGCGACGTTTTTGCTCGACCTGCGAAACGACGCCAAGGCGGATGCGTTTCTGAAAGAACACTCGCTCGAACCAAAGAAATTCGCCTGCTTTGTGCCTCGGCTGCGCTGGACGCCGTACTGGAAAGAAGGTCGCAAGTACGCGCCGGAAGAACTCGCTCGCAAAGATGCCGAGAATCAGAAGTTTCAGGAGGCCGATCATGCGAAGCTGCGCACGGCGATCATCGCTTGGGTGCGAGAAACGAAGCTCCCCGCCCTGCTCTGCCCTGAGATGACGTATCAGGTCGAACTTCTGCGGCCGTTGCTCTTCGATTCGCTGCCGGATGATGTGAAACCGCACGTCGTGGTCCGTCCGTCGTACTGGCTGACCGACAAGGCGGCCTCGACATACGCACGAGCAGCGGTGGTCGTCAGCTTTGAAATGCACTCGCCGATCATTGCGATCGCCAACGGCACTCCGGCGATTCATCTGCGGCAGCCGACCGACACGCGCAAAGGCCAGATGTGGCGCGACGTTGGGCTGAGCGATTGGCTGTTTGAGATTGACGAGACCACCGGCGAACAGATCGCTGCGAAGTTGTTGGCCCTGCATCGCGATCCGGTAGGCACGGCCGCGACAGTCGCGAAGGCTCGCGAGTTTTCGACGGCTCGCGGACGGCGGATGATTGAGGCGATCACGACCGAACAGAAAACTGATCCGCTGGCCGCTTGGCGTTCCGGCGTGCAAGTTCGGCCGGTCGTTGCCGATGCCAAAGGGCACACGATTCACTCGTACTTCAACACTTGCCCGGAAAGCCCGGATGGGAAATGGGTGTTGTTCTTCGCATCGTCCACCGCCGACGCTCATCTGGGCGAGGTCCGTATCCGCGATCTAACCACCGGCGAGGAGAAGATTCTGGCACGAAACATTTCTGTCGAGGACGCCCATCGAGTGGCGTGTCAGCAATGGGTCTCGAAAGGACGCCGCGTCGTGTTTCACGGCGAGCGTGATCGCGAGTGGTTCGTCGCCGCCGTCGATGTGGATTCTGCGACCGAACGTGTCCTCGCCAAAGGCCGGCTGGCCGGTTGGGGACAACCGCACGCGGATGTCATTCCGCTCTACGGGCCGCACTGGAACCCGGGGCCGCATCGCGATCTCGAATTGCTCAACGTCGAGACCGGCGAGATTCGCACCGTCGTCACCAACGAGGCCGTGAAAACGAAATACCCCGAATGGGTCGCGAAAGCCTACGGCGACAAACCGACGTCGATCTTCTTTCCGGTGCTCGGCCCGGACCAAACGCGCGTGTTTTTCAAAATGGCTTCGTCCAGCGGCGGAGACGCTCGTAGCACGTCGGCCAGCCAGAGGCAAGGATTGGTCTGCTACAGCTTGGTCGAGCAACGATTTTTATTCCTGCGCGAGCGTTGGGGGCACCCCGCCTGGCATCCCGACAAGAAGACGATCGTTGAGATGGCTTACACGCTGATCGACAGCGACACGGGCAAAGAGCATCGACTTCCTGGCCTGCCGGTGTTTCGCGGCGATCACCCGTCGGCCAGTCCTGATGGCAAGCTGATCGTCACCGATACCACGATGGATCGGCTCGGCGGCGATGCGAAGGAGTGGGGCGTCGTCGTGGCCAACGCCGACGGTGCCGATCACGTCCTGATTCATCGCTTCGACAACTCGCGCGGAGCGGCTTCGTGGCGGCGTTCGCATCCGCACCCGGTCTTCAGCCCCGACGGCCGTCGCATCTACTTCAACGTCAGCAGCGGCCAATGGACGCAGTTGTTCGTCGCCGAGTTGCGCAGCGATGCCGGCTCACGAAAGTAACCCGAAGCGTCAGCGAGGGCGGGCGTTCCAAGACACGAGGAATCGTTGCTCAGAGAAGCGCTCGCCCTCGCTGACGCTTCGGGTTACATTCTTCGCGATTTCACTCCTGAACCCAGGCGGGAACTTCCACGATGCAACGTGATCCTCGGAGCCATCGGAACTGCCGAGGAATCTGGTTGGTCGTTGTCGGCGTTGGTCTGCTGATGACGCGCACTGCCGGAGCTTCTGATCCGTCCGTCGAATCGTTGACCGTTGAGCCGGCGGAGGTCGTTCTGCATGGCACGAGTCGGCAACAGTTGCTCGTGACCGGCAAGGATCGTGACGGTCGGCTGATCGACGTGACACGCGAGGCTGAGTTCTCCGTCGATGATGCTGCCATTGCCAACGTCGCCAGCGCGAAGGTCTTGGGAACTCGTGACGGCGAGACGGTTTTGTTGGTGCGGTTCGGTGGCCGCGAAGCTCGCGTGCCAGTGCGAGTCAAACGTATCGCCGACGTCACGGCGGTGCATTTCGTCAATGACCTTGTGCCGATCTTGTCGAAGCTCGGCTGCAACAGCGGAGGCTGTCACGGCAAGGCGTCGGGGCAGAACGGATTCAAGCTGTCAGTGTTCGGCTTCGATCCGGAGGCCGATCACGCGGCGATCCTGAAAGAAGCCCGTGGCCGGCGCGTGCAGCCGGCGAATCCCGAACGAAGTTTGATCTTGCAGAAGCCGACCGCGCAAGTTCCGCATGGTGGCGGGCGGCGCATGACGGTGGATTCGCCCGATCATCAATTGATGCTGCAATGGGTGAGACAAGGGATGCCGTTGGGCAATGACGATGCTCCGCGCGTCGTCGCGTTGCGGGCGAATCCCGTCGAGCGTGTGCTCGGCCTTCAATCGTCGCAGCAGATTCTCGCAACGGCGGAGTTTTCCGACGGCAGCTTCCGCGACGTGACCGATGCGGCGGCATACACGAGCAATTCCGGAATCGCTGCTGAAGTCGACGCGCACGGACTCGTGCGAACCGGCCGAGTGCCGGGCGAGGCCGCGATCACCGTGCAATACATGGGACAGGTCGCGGTCACGCGAGTGCTCGTCCCTCGGCCGACGACGATGTTCGCAAAGCAAACCGATTGGCCGTCGAACAATGACGTCGATCGGCTCGTCTGGGCGAAACTTCAAAAAATGCAGGTCGAGCCGTCCGGCCTCTCCGATGACACAACGTTTTTGCGACGGCTGTTTCTCGACACGATCGGTACGCTGCCGAAGCCGGACGAAGTCCGAGCGTTCCTGGCGGACACGCGCGACGACAAACGCCGCCGCGCGATCGACGCGGTGCTCGCACGCGACGAGTACGCCGATTATTGGACACTACAATGGGCCGATGTCCTGTTGCTCAACCGCGACAAATTGGGGGACCGCGGGGCATTCGAGTTTCATCGCTGGCTGCGCGAACAGTTCGCTCGCAACCGTCCGTACAACGAATGGGTCCGCGAGTTGATTGTCGCATCGGGCCGCTCAGACGAGCACGGGCCGGTCAACTTTTACCGAGCGGTGCGGACGCCTGAGCAACTCGCCGAATCGGTCAGCCAAGCGTTTCTTGGCGTGCGTGTGCAATGTGCTCAGTGCCATCACCACCCGTTCGAGAAGTGGTCGCAGTCGGACTTCTACGGCATGTCCGGATTCTTCAACGGCCTCGAACGCAAGCCGGTGCGAACGGCGGCCGACTCGAAAGTCGAAGTCGTGTATCACGCCGGATACCGCGAGACCCGGATGCCGCTGACCGACGTGCTCGTGCCGACACGAGCGCTCGATCAACCGCTGATCAACGTTGCTCCCGAAAACGATCCGCGAGTCCGGCTCGCCGACTGGCTGACCGCTCCGAGCAATCCGTGGTTCGCGCGGCTGGTCGCGAATCGATTGTGGAAACATTTTTTGGGTCGAGGTCTCGTCGAACCGGAAGACGACCTTCGCTCGACAAATCCGGCGACGAACGCACCGCTGCTCGATTGGTTGGCGAATCAAGTCGTCGAGAACCGGTACGACCTCAAGGCGGTCATGCGGCTGATCCTCAATTCGCGGGCCTATCAACTGACCGCCGATCCGAACGACACGAACCGTGACGACGAGCAGAACTTTTCGCATCACTACGTCCGCCGCGTGCCAGCCGAAGTGTTGCTCGATGCAATCAGCGAAGTGACCGGCTCACCCGAACTGTTCCCAGGCCGGCCGCGCGGAACGCGGGCGATCGAACTCTGGGACAACCGCCTGCCGTCCTATTTTCTCGACACGTTCGGCCGCTCCGAACGGACCAGCCCGTGTGAATGCGGACGCTCCGGAGAGCCGACAATGGCTCAGGCTCTGCACCTGATGAACGCTCCCGAAGTCTCCGCCAAGATCGCCCAAGCGACCGGCCGAGTCGCACGATTGCTGCGAGCTTCGCCGCCAATCGCGGACGCCGCGTTGATCGAGGAACTAACTCTTGTGACGCTCGGCCGGTTGCCGACAGAAAAGGAACGGAAAGTCGCTCAAGGACTGTTCGCGAACACGGCTCGACGAGACGCTGCCGAAGATTATCTCTGGACTCTGCTGAACTCATACGATTTCCTGTTCGTGCGATGAATCGAGAAAAGTGGAGGCGTTCCAATGCTCTCAAACTTTTGTGACGGCCTGAATCGACGCGAGTTCGTGCGAGTCGGCTCTCTCGGCGGGCTGAGCCTCGCGAGTCTGTTGCGAGCACAAGCGGCGGACTCGAAGCCGAAGCGCGACGTGAACTGCATTTTCATTTTCACGCTCGGAGGAATGCCACAGCACGACATGTGGGACTTCAAGCCGGATGCACCAGCGGAGATTCGCGGCGACTTCCAGTCGATCCCGACCGTCGTGCCGGGAGTGCATCTGACCGATCTGCTGCCTCGAACGGCGCAGGTCGCGGACAAGCTGGCGATCCTGCGAGGCATGACGCATGGCGATTCGGATCACGGCCGCGGTTATCACATCATGATGACCGGCATGACGCCGGGGCCGGGGGATTTCAATTCGACGAAGAACAACAACGTGCATCCGTCGATCGGTTCGATGGTCGCCCGCATGACGTCCGGCGGCGGAGCATTGCCGCCGTACATCTCGGCCCCGTGCTTTCTGCGCAGCGGCGGGCCGGCGTTTCTGGGAGCGAGCTACGCGCCGTTCGTGATCGACGCCGATCCCGCTTCGCCCGAGTTCACGGTGCAGGACATCGTCCTGCCAACCGGCATCACCGACGAACGCAGTCTGCGCCGACAAGAGGCTCTGCGTGCGATCAATCGCTTTGAGCGGAAAGTCGAAGACCTCGGCAAAGACGTGCAATCGCTCGACACGTTTTATCAGAAGGCATACAGCCTGATGACCTCGGCGAAGGCGAAAGAAGCCTTCGACATCCGCCGCGAGAAGGAATCGCTGCGAAACGACTACGGCATGACGAGTCTCGGTCAGTGCTGCCTGCTGTCGCGTCGGCTCGTCGAGGCCGGCTGTCGATTCGTGTCGATCGAAAACGGTCACTGGGACACGCATCGCGAGAACACGAAAAGCCTCCGCGACTTGCTGGTGCCCAGCGTTGATCGTGCAATCCCCGCGCTGCTCCGCGATCTCGAAGAGCGCGGCCTGTTAGATTCGACGTTGGTCGTGATCGCCACCGAATTCGGCCGCACGCCGCGCATCAACGTGATGGCCGGCCGCGATCACTGGCCGAATGCGTTCTCGATCGTCATGGCCGGCGGCGGCATCAAGGTCGGCGGGGTGATCGGAGCGACCGACAAGATCGGCGCTGCTGTGACCGACCGCCCTGTAACGCCTCCAGACATGGCGGCCACGATTCTTTCCGTGCTCGGAATTGATCCCGACACGGTGTTGCACACACCACTTGGCCGACCGGTGCCGCTCGCGCTGGGGGGCAAGCCGGTGACGGAGTTGATTTGAAAACATGAGAAAACGGTATCACGGCGATCGGCTGTCAGCTTACGGCGATCGGCCGAATGCCGTGAGCCGATGGCCGTCAGCCGTTTTACCGTTTTTTTATGAACGGGAGCAGAACGATGAATCTGAGCCGAGTTCTCTGGTCTGCAAGTTTAATGCTGACCATCTTCCTTCCGTCTCAGCAATTGCCGGCGCAAGCGGTGCCCTCGAAGGAGCCGTCGAGCACGCACATCTTCCCGGCCGGTGGTCGGCGAGGAACGGTCGTGCCCGTTCGCATCGGCACCGAAGCGATGCCGCCGAGCGCGAACCTGCGACTGTGGGGCGATGGCGTCCGTGGAACAGAACTGCTCGGCGAACGATCCAAGCCGCGATACGAGCCATCGGCTCGCCGTCCACCGCGCGATGCGGACGGGGTCGGAGCGAACATGAGTTACCCGACTGAATGGGGGTCGGAGTTCGCGATCGCTGCCGATGCGCCGCTTGGCACGGCTGCGTGGCGAGTCACTTGCGGTTGGGGCGGCACGCGCATTCGACCATTTTTGATCGGCGACTTGCCAGAGTTCATTGAAGCCGAATCGAACTCGACGGCCGACCGCGCGGAGCGTGTCACTCTGCCAATCACCATCAACGGACAAATCGCCGGCGAACGAGACATCGACTGTTTCGTGTTCTCGGCGACGTCGGGACAAGTCGTCGTCGTGGATGTGTTCGCCGCGAGGATCGGCTCGCCACTTGATCCGGTTGTTGAGCTGTACTCGGCGGGCGGTCGCCGAGTGCCCGCGGAAACGCACCGAGTCGCCGGCGACAACGTGCTGTCGTTTCGAGTGCCGACGGCCGAAGACTACGTGCTGCAAATCGCGAACGTCAGCTTTCGCGGCGGCCCGGAGTTCGTCTATCGAGTGACGTTGTCCGACGTGGGGCAGGTTTCCAACCTGCCTGTGAGTGACGGGCAGGTTGAAAACCTGCCCCACGACACGCTGCTCGCGCTCCCGGCGACGATTCAAAGCCGATTTCTCAAAGCGAACAGCGAAGATGTCTTCCGCATCGCTGTCAAAAAGGACGAGCTTGTCGCCATCGAATGCCGTCCGGCTTCGGCCGCGTCGGTCGCGATGCCGATGATCTCCATTGAAGACTCCACCGGCCGGACGCTCGCGAAAGCATCGAGCGTTGAGTCCTCCGATCGCGAGTGCTCTCTCGAATGGCGTGCCCCCGCTGACGGCGAGTATCGGCTGCGTGTGCGCGACCTCCAACACGGCACTCGCGGCGGCCCGGAGTTCGGCTATCGCCTGTTGGTTCGTCAGGCTCAGCCCGATTTCCAACTGAGCCTCTCGGCGGAATACGCCAACGTGACTCAAGGGAACCGGACAGATCTCGATCTCGCCGTCAAACGCTTCGGCGGCTTCACTGGTCCCATTGAACTTTCGATCGCTGGGCTGCCCGACGGCGTGACCTTCGAGCCGCTGCAAGTCGCAGAAAATCAAACCAGTCTCAAGCTGGTGCTCAAGACGATCGACGATACGCGGCCGACCGATGCGACGCTCCGCATCACTGGCAAAGCGATGATCGTCAACCAGCCGGTCGAACATCTCGCGAACGTGGCGAGCCTCGGTGAAGCCACGGCCGCCATCGCGAACACCGTGCAGCTCACCGTGCAGCACAAGCCGATCTTCAAGCTCACCTGTAATGAGGCGTACCAGTACGGACATCGCGGGACGATCTATCCCTACGCGATGCAGATCGAACGGCTCAGCGGGTTTGATGGCGAAATTCATCTGCAACTTTGCGAACGTCAGGTGCAGGACTTGGACGGCATCGAAGTGGTCGAGACGCTGATCCCGCCCGGCGTCACCGAATTCAAGAACCGCGTCTATTTGCCGGAGACGATGCACTCCAGCGTGCAACATCACTGCCGGCCGTATTCCCAAGCTTGGGCCACGTTCACCGACAAGTGGGGCCAGCGACAGTCGATGCTGTCGATCTGCGACAAACGCAACATGATCCGCACGATGCCGACGGTCGTGAAACTCAAATCGCTCGACGAGCATGTCGTTTTTCGCCCGGGCGCGACTGTCCACTGCCAGCTTGTGTTGGATCGCACGGCGAACTTTGAAGGCGCGATGGAGATCGAATTGATTGAGCCGGCCGCTCGCACCGGTTTCATGGCCGAGCGTGTGCGGATCGAACCGGGTCAAACCCGCGCGGAGATTTCGATTCGCATCGACAACTCAGCAACCGGCCCGCCCGATTTGTCGCTGAGATTCCGTGCGGTCGGTCAACTGCATGAGGATGTGACTGTGATCTCCGAAGCCGTTGTCCCAGTGCGTGTCGCACCCTGATGCGGGGTTCATTTTTTCGGCATCTCTGCGAGCTTCAATACGCCCTTGTGGCGGACGAAGTACATGTCGAAGGCGACGTCGAACGGAACGTCGGGGCGGCCGTTGAAAACGATTCGCTCGCACAGTTCTTTCGCAGCGACGCGCGTCCTTTCGCGGCCGGCTTGGCCCACGAGATGTTCGATCGGCTCGGAATAGACCCAGGCCAGGATCGCGGCGGTGAGCTGATCGCGATGTGGTGCGATCCGCGCTTGCAGGTCCGTCGCGCAGGGGGTCGACGTGCTGAAATAAACGGTGGCGGAGAAGGAGTTTTTCTCTTCCGGCTTGCCGAGCTTCAGCTCAATGTTCCCGATGCGAGTGAACGAGATGTGCGGATTCACTGTGGGCAGCGGTGCCGGCGCGGTTCGTCGCTGAGCCAGCAGCCAGTCGTAGACCGCTTCGTTCTTGTAGGTCTCGGTCCAACTGTCGTGGCCCGCTTCGGGATAAACAGTGAGCTTTGCCTGACCTCCCGCCTTTTGGACCGCAGCGACCATCTCTTCGGACAGCTTCAGCGGCACGCCGGTGTCCTTGGCTCCGTGAAACACCCAAAAGGGAACGCTCTTGAGTTGATCGGCGGTCTCAGGATCTCCGCCGCCACAGATCGGAACCGCTGCCGCGAATCGTCCGGGGAAACGTGATGTCAGCGTCCACGAGCCGAAGCCACCCATGCTCAAGCCGGTCACGACGACTCGCTGCGGTTCGGCCGTGAACCGAGTCAGCACGCGGTCGAGCAACTCCGCCAGCAAATGTGTCTGCACCTCGCCGTTCCATGAGTGATCCTTGGGGCACTGCGGCGACACGACGATGAACGGGAAGTCCGGCCGGCTCTCAACCAGCTTCGGAGGCCCATGCACCTTGACCAGATTCAAGTCGTCGCCGCGCTCGCCCGAGCCGTGAAGAAATATCATCACCGGCCACTTGCGATTGTCCTTGCCGTAGTCCTTCGGCAGGAACAACAGATAGCCAAACTTCTGTTCCGGCAACGCAGCGCTGACGAAATGTTGCTCGACCTGCTTGCCGGGTACCGGTGTTTCATCCGCGAAGAGCACACCGCCGCTGCACAAGAGGCAGGCAACAATCGCAACGATTCCAAGCCACCTCGATGAGCAGTCCATTTTCATGCTTCTCTCCGGTCGTTGTAGCCACGTTCGCCAGAACGTGGGGACTTCGCGGGGCTGACCACGTTCTGGCGAACGTGGCTACGGTTCTGAAAACTGATCGACGTTCGCCTACCGAGCGAGTTGCTCCTTGAGCCACGCGGCGCGGTCAGTCGTGATGCCATCCACTCCGAGCTCCACGAACTTCCGAGCAACAGCGGCGTCGTTGACCGTCCAGACAAAGACTTTGAGATCGGCCGCCTTGATCGGCTCGACGTAGTCAGACGTCGGAGGAACTGAAAGATCGAGTCCGTCTGCTTTGATCGTCTTGGCTCTGGCAATGAGTTCGTCGACGGATGGAGCCAGCACGCCGGTCGTCTTGTCCTTCTTGACGGACACAATCCAGTAGGCCTGATGCTGCGGCAGCTTGCGTTTGGCCTCGGCAAGCGACTCGGGGTTGAAGCTGATGATGGCAAGTTGCTCCGGTCGCTTGCCGCTGGCGGCGACCGCCTTCACCAGTGCGGGAACTGCTTCCGGGCCGTTCTTCAGTTCGATGAAACAACGACCGCGTTCAGGAATCGTCGCCAGAGCTTCGGCCAACGTCGGCAATTTTTCACCGGCGAATCGTTTCTCCTTCCAGCTCCCGGCATCGAGCGTTCGCAGCTCGGCGAGCGTGTTGTCCTTGATCGCTTTTTCGACGCCCGTTGTCTTCTTCGTATTCGGATCATGGCAAACGATGAGCTGTCCGTCCTTCGTCAGATGCACGTCGAGTTCGATCGTCGTGACGTTCCGCTCCCACGCCAACCGAAACGCCGCCAGCGTGTTTTCCGGAGCGTCATACGATTCACCACGATGAGCAACAAACTCGACGTTCGGATCGGCGGTCAGACAGAGCAGCATCACGGCGAGCAAGGTATTCATGAGGTCGTCCGTTTCATTGTGCTTCGTAGGGTGTGGTCGAGCATCGCGAGACCCACCAGAAATGAAATCGATGGTCAATCGTGGTGGGTCTCGATGACTCGACCCACCCTGGTATGGAAGGACCAGTCAAGTATCTTGAGCGGTTGATTTCTTGGATTGTTTGTCTGTGTGTTTTTTAGCTCATGGTTTTGAATCGGCCGCCGAGTCGTCGACGAGGGGGAAACGACTGTTGATCAGACTGATATTCGCG
>CAMDPK010000063.1 GCA_945904015.1 Candidatus Kuenenia stuttgartensis
TGTCGAAAAGATCAATGCAGAACGACGAGATCCTCGCGCTCGACAACCGCGGCGATCACAGACCGCAACCAGGAAGGAGCATGAAAATATGCGTCCGTGAAATTGACATTTCCAGAGGTAAGATCTCACGCTCCATCCGCAGCCGCTCGTTCTCGGCCCGCAAGCGACGGTTCTCCTCCTCCAATGCCGTCGGCTGAGCCTGCGCCGCAAACGCCTTCGAGCCGTCCGCCGACAACTGCTCCCGCCAATTCCGCAGCAGGTTTTGACCAATCTCGAATCGCCGAGCCGCCTCCGCGACACTCAGCCCTTGCCGTGATACCAGGGCCACGGCCTCGACCTTGATTTCCCTCGTAAACACTCGACGCTTCGACATGAACTTCGCTCCTCACGCGTCACAATACGCGCTGCGTTGCGCGCACGCAAAACGTGGGCAAGTCCAGAGTCGGCATTTCGTTATTCCTCGCGTCCGGGGAGGGTCACTGATCCCCGGACCCTCGACCTCTACTCAAACCGTGTAACTGACTTTATTAGAGACCTCGCCGAGCTTGCACTTCGTAAAACTTCCGGCGGGGTCTTTGGCCTTGCCTTCGTACTTGAACATGTCTCACCACAGTCGCCTCACAGGGTAGGCATCGAAGGCGTCATCACTGCTGATGACGGAGATGTCTTCGACCATCGCCTGAGCGATGATCAGCCGATCGAACGGATCGCGGTGATGTAACGGCAGCGTTGTCAGCACGGCGGTATGTTTGAATTCGACCGGCAGAATCTCAAAGCCATTGCCAGGGATCGCTTTCTGCATGAAGTCTTCGTATCGGTTCGGTAGCGTGTACTCGCCGAGACGAATCTTGATCGCGATCTCCCGATAGCTCGCCGGACTGACGCACATGTCGTGAGCTGGATCGTCGATCAAACCTCTGGCCTGATCGCTCAACTGGGAATCGCCGAGAGCAAACCAGAGCAACGTGTGAGTGTCGAGCAACAACTTCATCACATGTACTCCACGAAGTCCCGCAGGTGTTCGTCATCCTCGGTCACGATCGTCAGCATTTCCTTGCAGGCACCAAACTGAGGCCGCAGCATTGATTTGATCGTCAATCGCAACTCCGCCACAGGGTGATCGCCTTGCAAAATGACCACTTGATCGTCAGCGGTCAGTCGGGCAATCAGTTCCGGCAATTGCGCCTGAGCCTCTCCCAAAGTCACGGTCAGGGACATGGTGTATCTTATCGGAGACCTCGCCGAGCTTGCTCTTCGTAAAATTTCCGGCGGGGTCTTTGGCGTAGCCTTCGTACTTCCTTCGACCACCACCCCACCGACCTTGTGTTTGTGGCTCGCGGGCTTCTGCACTACTTTGAATCGTATTGAGCCAGAGTCGTGCAAAAGCCCGCGAGCCACCGGGGCAAGCCCGGTGGGGTCAATGTTTCACAGCCTTCTTCGATGACCCTTGCCAAATGGCGTGACCGGAGGCGGCTTGACGCTTCTGAGCGTCGGCCAGAATGGCCTTGATGTCGCCACCAAACTTTTCGGCAATCTGCTGACGTGTCCGATGAATCTCGTCGAGAATCGGGTCACGAATCACTGTTTTCGAACTCATCCTCCACCATCTCTTCCGGCGTGCAAATGATTGGGATCGAGTATCCCAAGTCTGTCAAAACCTCGTGAATCCGAGGCAAAATCTTCGCGTTGGCAATGTGCTTGCAATTCCACGTCAGCAAGTAGTCTATCCCGTGATGAGTCACCATCGCGATATGCAACGCATCGACGAGCGCCTTCTACGGCAAAATCGCTCGCGACATGATCTCGCTAGCAATCACGCCAATCCGATCATCGAGCGGCAGTAGCGGAATCCCATTCAAAGACTCCAGTCGCTCCGCCGCCAGCACCGGATCGCCCGCCGCTGCTTCATCGAGAACGTACTGCGATGTGACCAATTCCTAATTGTCTCGTTCGTCGTTCCACCATTGATGCGTCAAAAGCTGCCGAGCCGCCATGACAACCTGCGAACTGGGACGCTGCCGCAGATAGCTGACGATCGAAGTCTCGATGTACACAGTCGGCATGGCTGCGAAACTCTCGTCGTCAAACGATGAAATCAAACCGTGTAGCTGACCTTATTCGAGACCTCGACGAGCTTGCTCTTGGTGAAACTTCCGGCGGGGTCTTTGGCGTAGCCTTCGTACTTGAACATTTGCAGGACGACTTCGTACTGGCCGGGAGTCGTGTCGGCGTGTTCGTAGCTGTTGTTCGCGCGAGCCGGCACGGTCACGACGACTTGGCCGTTGCGGCGAATCTCCCACAGCAACTGCGAACCCCAATCGTTCGACACGTCGCCTCGCACCAACTTCCGCCCTTCCAAACGAATCTCCGCCTGCGGCGTCCCTTCAAATTGCTGTTCCATGTGGGCGTCTCCGAAAGAGTGGCGAGTTGTTAGGGGCGAGGGGCGACAACATATCAAAGCCGGCTGGTGTGACCAAGCACGAATCCTGGTGGAGTTCCAATGCCGGAGGTCTCATCGACGGTTGGAGGGATTGCAACTGGCAGAGGAAAGTCAGTGCAAAGTGCAGAGTGAAGACTGCAAAGTGCAAAATGTCAGACATGGCTTAACGCTTCTCACTCTTCACTTTGCAGTCTTCACTCTGCACTTTGCACTTTGCACTGCCGCTTCAGTTTCATCAGGTCGGTGTCCGCTGTCATCGGAGAACGACCCTGATATGCTCACCGCACCGCAACGATCTTGCCTTCTCCTTCCGATTTGAATTCCCGCCATGCCTCTGATCCGCCCCGATATCGACCGCATTGATGGCTACGTCCCCGGCGAGCAGCCGCAGGATTCCGGCTGGACGAAACTCAACACCAACGAGAACCCGTACCCGCCGTCACCGCGAGTCGCCGAAGCGATCACTCGCGCCGCGAACGGGCGGCTGAATGTGTACCCCGACCCGCTCGGCACGGAGGTCCGCAAGCAGATTGGCGAGCTGTTCGAGGTCGATCCCGATTGGGTCATCCCGGCCAACGGCAGCGACGAGAACCTGACGATCATCACGCGCACGTTCGCTGACTCCAGCGACGTCATCGCGTATCCGTATCCGAGCTACATCCTCTACGAATCGCTGGCCGACATTCAGGGAGCCAAGCACGAACGCATCCTGCTGAACCCCGATTGGTCCTGGAATTGGTCGGAGACAACTCCGGTGACCGACTGGGCGAAGATCGTCTTCGTGCCGAACCCGAACTCGCCCTCCGGCAACCGCTGGTCGGACGAGGATGTCGTGCGACTCGTCCCACCGCGCGGAGTGCTGGTGCTCGACGGAGCCTACGCCGACTTCGCCGACGTCCGCTCGAAAGCCGAACTTCTGCACAACACTGACGTCGGTCGACGCATCATCGTGACGCGGACACTCAGCAAGAGCTACAGCCTCGCCGGCATCCGCTCCGGCTTCGCGATCGCTCATCCCGACCTGATCGCCGCGATGCGGAAGGTCAAAGACAGCTACAACTGCGACAGCCTGACCCTGGCCGGCACGCTCGCCACGTTGCAGGATCAAAACTGGATGCTCGCCAACGTCGCTCGCATTCAAGCCACCCGCGCGCGGCTGACCGAATCGCTGCAAAAACTCGGCTTCGACGTCGTCCCCAGCCAATCCAACTTCGTCTGGGCCACGCGACCGACAGGCGGACATCGTGAGATTTACGAGAGCCTCAAGGCTCAAAAGATCCTTGTCCGCTATATGCGTTTTCCGGACGTGCCGTTCGCACCGAACAATCTGCTCGACGGCCTGCGAATCACCGTCGGCACAGACGCCGAGATCGATCGGCTCTTGGAAGTGCTGAAGACGTTGATCTAATGCCCTCTCCCTTGGGAGAGGGTGGACGAAGGCCGGGTGAGGGTTTCGAGGAAGTCAGAGACCAATAGCAACTCGCGGAATTGAGCGGATGCGTTCGTCATTCAGTCTACTGCTGACACTCGTGCTCTTTGGACTGCCAAGCGCAGTCCGAGCCGACGATCCGCAGGCCGCCGAGTTCTTCGAGAAGCGCATCCGCCCGTTGCTCGTGGCACGTTGCTTCGACTGTCACGGCGAAGACCAATCCGAAAGCGAACTGCGTCTCGATTCGCGAGCGGACATGCTGGAAGGCGGCTCGCGCGGAGCGGCGATTGTGCCCGGCGAACCGGACAAGAGTTTGCTGATTCGCGCCGTCAATCACGCTGACACGCTGGCCATGCCGCCCAAAGAAAAGTTGGCGCAACGCGACATCAACGACTTGATCGCTTGGGTCAAAGCGGGGGCGGTCTGGCCGGACAGCGACAAGCCGAAGACGGCGACGAAGAAGCCGGTCGTGAAGTCCGAAACGAAACCGATGCAGTTCACCGACGAGCAACAGAACTTCTGGGCGTTCCAGCCGATGAGAACTCCGCGTCCGCCGGCCGTGAAGCTCGAACGCTGGGGACAGTCGCCGATTGATCGGTTCATCTTGTCGGAACTCGAATTGCGCGGCTTGCATCCGGCCGAGATCGCCGACAAGCGTACGCTGATTCGCCGTGCGACGTTCGATCTGCACGGCGTACCGCCAACGCAGAATGAAGTCGCTGAGTTTCTGACTGCCAGCGAACCGGATGCGTTCGCTCGCGTGATCGACCGGCTACTCGCGTCGCCGCGATACGGCGAGCGGTGGGGTCGGCATTGGCTGGATGTCGCGCGATACGGCGACTCAAACGGGCTGGACGAGAACCTCGCGCAGGCGAATGCGTTTCGGTATCGCGATTGGGTGGTCTCGGCATTCAATCGCGATCTGCCGTTCGACGAGTTCGTCCGCGAACAAATCGCCGGTGATCTCTTGCCGCCGGAGGGCGATCCGAACGATCCAGCCGTCGCCGCGAAACAGTCGGATCGGCTGACAGCGACCGGGTTCCTCGTCATCGGCGCGAAGATGCTCGCGGAAGATGACCCGCTCAAAATGCAGATGGACATTGTTGACGAGCAGGTCGACACGATCGGCAAGGCGTTCCTTGGGCTGACGCTGGGCTGTGCTCGCTGCCACGACCACAAGTTCGATCCGGTGCCGATGGCCGATTACTACTCGCTGGCCGGCATCTTCAAGAGCACGAAGTCGATGCTCAATTTCAGCGTCGTCGCCAGTTGGAATGAACGGCCGCTCGGATCGCCCGCCGAGTTGCAACAGCACGTCGAACAGAAGCAACGCATCGCCGCCAAACAAAACGACGTCAATCAACTCGTCGCGAAGGCCAACGAGCAGTTATTGGACGAGAGCCGCGCTCGCGTCGCCGACTACATCCGCGCTGCCGCGCGAGAGATCTCTCTCGAAAAGATGTCGCGTTCGTTTGGAGCCGAGTTCGACAAACGTGTCGACAAAACCGCTCCGCTGCCCGACGGCGTGCAGGTCATCGAAGCGGAGAATTATCAACGCGGCAATGTGCTCAAGCTCAGCACTGGCTACGGCGAGGGGATCGGCGTGATCCTCAGCAACGGCAACGGCGAATGGACCGCCGAGTACGACGTGACCGTCCCGACCGCCGGCCTGTATCAGATCGAAACGCGATACGCCGCCGCTGGATCGCGACCGACGCAACTGTCGCTGAACGGCCAGGTCATCAAATCGGAAGCCCTTAAAGAAGTCACCGGTTCGTGGAACCCAGACACTCAACGCTGGCACATTGAGGGCAGTTACGAATTCAAAGCCGGAGCCAATGTCATCCGCCTGTACCGGCAGCCGCCTCTGCCGCACATCGACAAGCTGCTGATCGGTCGGTTTGTGAGCGGCACGGCGCTAGCCGCCGGTCGTGGAACGGACAAACCCGACAATTCACCGGCGGCTAGCGCCGTGCCGCTCATGTCATTGCGACCGGCATTCGTCAGTCAATGGCGGCGGCTGTTGGAAAAAGTCATCGACGATGCGAACACGCCGTTCGCCGAATGGCGAACGGTGTTAATGTCATTGGACGGCGCGAATGCGACCGCCCGGATCGAAGCCGCACAGCAGTTGTTGTCGCTGGCCGACAAGACCGGAGCGGAGTTGGCCGACGTCTACACGGCGTGGACGCAACTCAAAGCGAGCGAGGCTGGCAAGGCCGCGACCGAGTTGCCGGATGCTAGGCAAGAGACGCTGCGCAAGCTGCTGTTCAACATGGCGGAAGGCTCGCCGTTCGCCGTGCCGAAAAATGCCGAGGAGCATTTCACCACCGAGACAAAGACCGCGTTGCAGTCGTGGCGTGACGAGGTCAAACAACTCGAAGCCGCTTTGCCGAAGCTCCCCGTCGCGATGGCCGTCAGCGAAGGGACCGTCGAAGACTTGCCGCTCCATCTGCGCGGCAACCACACGACGTTGGGCAAGGAGAAACTCCCGCGCCGCTTTCCGCGCATCGTCGCTGGCGATCAACAAACTCCCATCGTCGCCGACCGCAGCGGCCGGCTCGAATTCGCGCGCTGGTTGACCGAGCCGACTCATCCGCTGACCGCTCGCGTGGCAGTCAATCGGATTTGGCAAGGACACTTCGGCGAGGGACTGGTTCGCACCCCCGACAATTTCGGTTTGCTCGGCGACAAGCCGACGCATCCCGCGCTGCTGGATTGGCTGGCGCGCGAGTTCGTAGTCCCGCCTTCAGGCGGAACCGAGAAAGAAACAACGAACATTCCGCCAAAAGGCGGGACTACGAACTGGTCCCGCAAGCGAATGCACCGAGCGATCATGCTCTCATCGGCGTATCAAATGCAGACGACGTTCAACGAAGCCGCGTTCCTGGCCGATCCCGACAATCGGTTGTGGTGGCGACGCAATCGCCGGCGCTTGGAAGTCGAAGCGATCCGCGACTCGTTGCTGGCGGTGAGCGGCCGGCTGGAGAACGCGATGGGGGGCTCGCTGCTGCCGACTCCGAATCGAGGCTACGTCACCGGCACGGCGAACAACTACCCGCAGATTTACAACGCGAACCGCCGGTCGGTGTATCTGCCCGTGATCCGCAGTGCGTTGTACGAGTTGTATCAAGTCTTCGACTTCGCCGAGCCGAGCGTGCTCAACGGCAAACGGGACTCGACGACGCTGGCGACGCAGGCGTTGTTCATGCTCAACAGTTCGTTGGTCGCCGATCAGTCGCGTGAGATCACTCGACAACTTCTCGCACAGACGAACCTCGACGACGTTGCTCGCGTGCGTCAAGCGTTTCTGACTTGCTACCAGCGCGAACCGCTTCCGTCCGAGACGAGCCGCAGCCTGGACTTCCTCAACCGACTCGAAGCCGCGCAGCCCGAAGCCGCTCCGGCCGACCGACGCTCCGCCGCGTGGCGCGGTCTCTGCCGCACGCTGCTGGCCGCGAACGAGTTCTTGTTTGTCGAATGACCGTGAGAGACGACTCCATGTCTCCATCGAGACGATTCAGACAGAAGCCATTCAACGCAAAGTCGCAAAGGCCGCGAAGAATCCTGTGAAGTTGCTTTGCGATCTCTGCACCTTTGCGTTGAAAATGACTTCACTTCGATGGCTCACTCGTCCGTCACACAGCCTTCTGAGGCGTTCTTCACGTTCTTGATGTATTTGTAGAGCGTGCCGCGCGTGTGCTTGAGCGGCGGAGCCTTCCAGGTCGCTTTGCGGCGAGCGAGTTCATCGGCGGAGACGTCCATGTCGATGGCTCGTTTGTTGGCGTCGATGGTGATCTTGTCGCCGGTTTGGACGATGGCGATCGGGCCACCTTCTTGAGCTTCCGGCGTGATGTGGCCGACGATGAAGCCGTGCGATCCGCCGCTGAAGCGGCCGTCGGTCATCAGCGCGACATCTTTGCCGAGACCGGCTCCCATGATCGCGGAAGTGGGAGTCAGCATCTCCGGCATTCCGGGTCCGCCTTTCGGGCCTTCGTAGCGGATGATGATGACGTCACCCTTTTTGATCTTGCCCTGTTCGAGCGCGTGCAGCATCGCGACTTCGCCATCGAAGACGTTGGCGGTGCCGGTAAAGACCATCCCTTCTTTGCCGGTGATCTTGGCGACGGCTCCGTCGGGGGCGAGATTGCCTCGCAAGATTTGAATGTGGCCGCTCGCTTTGATTGGGTTTTCGAGCGTCTGAATGATCGGCTGCCCCGGCAGCAAGCCCGGCAGCGGCGCGAGGTTCTCGGCCACGGTCTTGCCGGTGCAGGTCAGGCAGCTTCCATCGAGCAGCCCCTTCTCCAGCAAGTACTTCATCAGTGCAGGCGTGCCGCCGATCGCTTGCAGGTCGGCCATGACCCACTTGCCGCTCGGCTTGAGGTCCGCGATGAACGGGATGCGATCGGAGGTCTTCTGGAAATCGTCGATCGTCAGTTCGAGTCCGGCCGCTCGCGCGATCGCGATGAAGTGCAGCACGGCGTTCGTCGAACCGCCGGTTGCCATGATCACGACCATCGCGTTCTCGATCGACTTGCGCGTGATGATGTCGCGCGGCTTGATGTCCTTTTCGAGCAGCAGCCGAATCGCCGCGCCGGCTCGCAAGCACTCGTCGTACTTCAGCGGGTCTTCGGCTGGGATCGACGAACTGTACGGCAGCGACATCCCCATCGCCTCAATCGCTGAGGCCATCGTGTTGGCGGTGTACATGCCGCCGCACGCGCCCGCTCCGGGGATGCTGCAACGCACGATCGCTTGGCGTTCCTCGTCCTTCATGCGGCCGGCGATGTATTCGCCGTAGGCTTGGAACGCGCTGACGATGTCCAGTTTTTTATCCTCCCAGCAGCCCGGCTTGATCGTGCCGCCGTAAACCATCAGCGACGGCCGGTTCAGCCGAGCCATCGCCATGATGCACCCCGGCATGTTCTTGTCGCAGCCGGGAATCGAAATGTTCGCGTCGTACCATTGCCCACCCATGACGGTCTCGATGCTGTCGGCGATCAGGTCTCGCGACTGCAACGAGTAGCACATCCCCTCGGTCCCCATCGAGATGCCATCGCTCACACCGACCGTATTGAACCGCATCCCGACCATGCCGGCCGCTTGCACCCCTTCCTTCACCTTCAAGGCGAGATCATTGAGGTGCATGTTGCAGGTATTCCCCTCGTACCACACCGACGAGATGCCGACCTGCGCCTTGTTCATGTCTTCAGGAGTCAGGCCGGTACCGTAGAGCATCGCCTGCGAGGCTCCCTGCGAGCGAGGTTGAGTGATCCGGGAGCTGTACTTGTTGAGCTGTGTCATGGTGGTCCTTGAAGGCAAGTGTTGAAAATCGGGAGAGAGTTTTGCGATCGCCGTGAGTGACTTCCAGCCACATCAACTGGATGGAAGGGGAATGGCCACAAAGAACACAAAGAGACGCAAAGAAACCGCAGTTTGAAGCCAGTTTTGCGTTCCCTTGTGTTCTTTGCGGCTATTGCGGCTTCACCATGAGCAGCACCGTCGTTTCGGAAATGCAGGGATAACCGTTTCGCAGCGTGGCGGCTCGCACGACGAGGGTTTGTTCGCCGACGAGCTTGGCGTCGTTGGCGACTCGGACGATCAGCGTCGTTTCTTTTTGACCGGGAGACAACTGGATCGGCTCGGCGGCCAGCCGGTTGGTTTGAGTCTCGTCTGGCATCACGGTGATCTTGATCGACTCGCGCAGTTCTGAGGCGAGCGACAGCGCGAGCGGGATGCGGATTTCGGTGCCGAGCGTCACGGTCGGCTCGCCGGCGGAGTGGCTGAGTTTCATCAACGCTCCTTCGGGGAGGATGCCGACTCGGAGCTCTTGCTTTTGCAGCAGCGTGCGAACGTTGCCTTTCGGGTCGGCGACCTTCACGGCTCCGTTGACGATCATGCGGCTGGTCTTGGTGGTCTCCATCCATTCGGGGACGAAGATCGGGTATTCGACTCGCTTGGCGTCTGCGGGGACGACGAACTCGTCGCTGGTGAGTCCTTGCCGATGACGCTGCTGCTTCGCGGTCATCTCCAGCGTGATCGGGCCGGCAAAACCTTCGAGCCGCTCGATGTTGAAAGGGAACAGGTGCGTGCTGCCGCGATGGACTTTGCTGACGTCGTCGAGTCCTTCCGGCGTGAGCTTGAGGCGCGGCTTCATCGTGATCGCGAGCAACACTGTCCCCGCTTTGCGGGTCGCCGGTTGGCCGTTGAGCGTCGGCGTGGCCGTGATCGTGCAAAGACTGGCAGTCGTCGCGGCATCGGCGGCACAGGTCAGGTCGATGACCAGATCGTTCTTCTTTTCAGGGATCGCCAAGTCGGCGGGAACGGTCACGCCGGCGGGGAGTCCTTCCAGCTTCAGCGGGATCGGCCCGGCGAAACCTCCGTCGCGAACGACTTTAACCGCCAACTTTGCGGGCGTGCCGATGACGATGGGAAGCTGTGTCGGGAATGTGATCGTGATGTCTTCTCGCGGCAGTTCGATGCTCAGCCGGTAGTTGGCCGAGCGCGAGCCGCTCTTGCCGGAACGATCGGAGACGATCACGCGATGTGTTCCGTCGACGGCCACCGCGAGCGACAGTGACGCATCGGTCGTCCCCTTTTCGTCATCGTTGGTCGCGACTTGCTTGCCGCCGGGACCGAGCACTTGCAGTTCGAGATCCAGCGGCGAACCAATCGCGCGGGCGACCGCGTTGAGCTCCCACTTCTCACCCTTCTTGAGTTCGAGCGTGAACGAGTCGGAGCCAAATCTCGTTTCGAGGAATCCCGTGATTGCGACCGGCGCGGTCAGCGGCGGCGCTGCGCCGGCGGCTTTCACTTGCTCGGCCACATCCGAAACGAGCAGCGTGTGCGGCTTCGCGTTGCCGAACGGAGTTTCCAGCAAATACGCGAACGAAGCGACATCAGCCGTTGCCGGAAACGCGACGTCGCGCGTGACCGATTCCAGTTGCGGCCCGCCCGTCGCGACGCCGATGCCGAGGAATTCCACCTTGAGTGTTTCGCCGCGCTTGCCAGCGGCCGGATACGCCGCGACGACATGCGGCCCGGCGGTCAGCGTCAGTCGATAGACGTACGACCGATCCCCCGCGAAATCGAGATCGTGCAAGCTCAGTTCGTACTTCGCATCCGCCTGAGCGACGAACGTCGTCACGATGTCGCGGCCTTCCGAGTCGGCGATGTCCAGCAGCATCGCGCCGCTCGCATCGCGCACCTGCAACATGCCGTGCATCATCGAGCCAAACGGCCGCGCGAGTAACTCAATCGTCACCGGCCCGGCCTTCGGCACACTGAATTGATAGCGGTCGATCTCTTCGATGCGACGAATCTGCCCAGACACCGTCACCGGCAACGCGGGCAGCGGCTGAGCCGTCTTGCGTTTCGCGTCTTCGACGATTTCGGGCACGTTGCCGACATGAATCGTTCCGACGGGCGAGGCACCATTCGCGTTCGCGACTTGCCACTTCACCAAGCCCGGCGGCACATCGGCGGGAATGGTCAGCTTGGCTTTGAACTCGCGAGCCAGCGGCCACGCAAATCCGCGAGCCTTGTAGCCGAACCAATACGGCGGCTCCGAAATCAGCACTGGCGACGGCGGGCCGGCGATCTCCAACTTGATGCGCGGGTCATGCACAAAGAGCTGCATGTCCGGCGTCCAGTCGTAGCCGCCCAGCACCACATCGACCGTCGTGCCAACTCGGCCACCGGCGGGATAGACGTAGCCGATCTCTGGAACAAGCTGAGCACTCGCGGTCGTCGTCAGCAAACCGGCGACTCCGAGTGCCAACACGACAATCAAACTGAGACGGTTCATCGAGTGCCTCTCGCGGACAGAATCGGGATGTGGACGGCCAACAGACTAACCCGAAGCGTCAGCGAGGGCGAGCGCTCTGTCGGCTGGATTCAGGGCGAAGTCGCTGGGACGTTCGCCCTCGCTGACGCTTCGGGTTAGTCTGCGGAGGCCGTACGTCCGACTTGCCCCCAACACAACCAACCGCGATCCGTTCGTGACCCTTTGCCGGGAGCGTGTCCGATGACTGACCCAACTTCAGAGAACTCGTTGGACGCTTGCCCGCTGTCGTGGCCCGAGCAGCGGCGAAACTTGGTGCTGTTCGCGAGTTGCACCGGGATGCAGTATCTCGCGGCTCCGGTGCTGTACGTCGGGATCACACAGGCTTCGTTGTGTGACCGGCTGGAGGCGGATACTCGAACATCGAATTTGCCGGCGACGCTGTTCTTCGCGATGACCGCGATGCCGGCGATCATCGCTTGGGTGTCGCCACAGGTCGTCTCGCTGAAGCGGAACTTGATGCTGTGCTATTCGATCTCGGCCGTGATGCTGGCGACGTTGGCGGTGACGTTAATGCTGCCGTTGCCGAACTCGGTCAAGCTGGCGATGGTGATTCTGCAAGGTGGTATTTCCGGCGCGGTGATGCCGGCGGCGATCGCGTTCTTGTGGGAAGTCATCGGCCGCGGATCGGCGGAATCGAAACGCGGACTCGCGCTGAGTCTGGCTTTCGGATTGGGTCCAATCCTGGCGGTTGTCGGATCGTTCGCGCAGACGGCGTTGCTGGGAGGCACCTTGTTTGGCTGGACATTTCCCGGCGCGGCGTATCCGTGGAATTTCGTGGTGCTCTTCGGGGCGGGTGCTCCGGTGATGGCGGTGGCCGCGTACTTGTCGCGACTGTTTGTGGTGCTTCCGGTCGAACGCGAGATGGAGCGCGAACCACTCTCGGCCGTGCTGCCGTTGTTGATCGGTGTGCCGATGATGTTCGCGTCGGTCGCTTTGCTGCACTTCGCGTCCGTGCGGTCGAACGAGCTGTTTCGGTTTACCGGATACGGGGCTGCGGCGGTCGCTGCGGTGGCGATCGTCTACTACTTCCGCTCACTGCTGAGCCAACGAGTTCTGCTGCTGGCGACGATCGTCACGATCCTGGTTTACGCCGTGAACGGTTCGCCGTCGAACATGAATTTGTATTCGCAGTCGGCTCTTGGCGATTCGCCGGAGAAATATGCGGGGCTACAAAACATGCTGCGATTCGGCTTCAAAGCGGTTGCCGGCGGGTTTCTCGGCTGGATGCTGACTCGCACCAATCCGCGAGCGGGCATTCTTGCGACCGCGACGATTTGTCTCGCGTCCCAGATTTGGGCAATGCTCGTCACTGGCCCGTGGTATCTCGCGGCGTTCGTCATCTTCGGAGCGGGTGAACTGATCGGTGTGTACTCGCCGAACTACATGGTCTCCGCCTCGAAGACGAATGACCTGCGTCGCACGATGGCTTTCGCAACGATGTTGATGGTCCCGGCCGCTCCCGCCGGTTACTTGTACGGCGCGATCGTCGATTTCGTGAAAAGCCACAAGCTGACCGCGTTGGGACTGACTCCGGAATCGCTGGGATTCCGAGCCAGCTTTCTGGCGAGCAGCGTTTTGATTTTGTGCGGCATCGTCGTGGCGGTCTCGCTGCTCCCCAAAAAGCCCAGACAAGAATAATTCGGAGAACTTTCGCATGCCTTCGATCCAAATCCTCGACACCGGCCGGCTCGACGAGCGTGAGTCGGCGTTTCCGCAGGCGGTGCAGTTGCCGAACGGGGACATCCTGTGTTCGTTCGGTGTGGAAGGGGGGCAGTTCGTTCACGGCGGGACCGATTGGGTTCGATCGACGGACGGCGGATTGACCTGGACGCTCGAAGGAACGTTGCTGCCGAAGACGATTGATCCGCCGTCGGCGAACTTTTTGAAGCTCAGTTTGTCGCCGGATGGCCGGACGATTTATGCCTACGGGACTCGGTACTGGGGGCCGCTTGACGACAAGTTCGGCGAACGGCGCGGCGAGGCGTTGTTCTGCATTTCAACCGACGAGGGCCACTCGTGGTCTGCGCCGCAGATCATTCCGATGCCGGATGTCACGCTCGAAGTCTCGCATTCGATCCGGCCGTTGGCTTCGGGACGCTTGCTGGCTCCGACAGGATTGCTCGTGAGCAAAGAGCGGTTGGGCGAAGAGGTGATCGTGGCGGTCTCGGACGATGGCGGTCGGACGTGGCCGACGCATCGCACGGTTTTCAAAGACCCGGCCGGGAAGTTCGGCTTTTGGGAACAGAAGCTGGTCGAGTTAGCGCCGAATGAAGTTTTGGCCGTCGCGTGGACGGTGACGCTCGGCGACTACCACGATCAGCCGGACAGTTTTTCGATTTCACGCGACGGTGGTTGGACATGGGGTCCGTTTCAATCAACGGACATTCGCGGCCAGACGATGACTCCACTGCCGCTCGGCGGTGATCGGCTGCTGGTGCTCTACAACCGCCGATACGGATCGCAGGGGATCGTCGCGGTGCTCGCGACTTTCACCGACACCGCGTGGAGTGTGCATCACGAGCAACTGCTCTACGACGCCCGCGCCAACCGCGATGGTCCGAACGCCGGAGCAACCGGAGTCGATGAACTCGCCAGCTTTCAATTCGGATTCCCAACCGCGATCCGTCTGCAAGACGGGACGTTCTTGGAGACTCACTGGTGCGTCGAGCAAGGCGTGAGCGGCATCCGCTGGACGAAGTTCCGCATCGACTGGTGACGCTCGTAGCTTGGACGCCCTCGTCCGAGCGTTCGGACGGGGGCGTCCAAGCTACCAAAACGAAAAAGCACGCTCGGCGAAGAGGCCGAGCGTGCTTGTGTTGTTTCGATCCGGTCAGTTGTCGTTGAATTACTTCTTGGCGGCTTTCGCGTCGTCGGCGACTTTCTTTTGCACGTCAACCGTTTCGGTCTTGACGGTCTTGGCCACTTCCTCGGAGAGCTTCTTGGCGATCAGACCATCGGGGTTACAGCCGGTGGCGACTCGGACGATCTTGCCACCCTTCTCGATCAGAAAATTGGAAGGCATGGCGGTCGTCTCGAAGGTCTTCCACGCGTCGCCCTTGGTGTCGACGGCGTAGAGCATGTTGAGCTTCTTCTCTTTGACGTAGGCGGCGACCTTCGTGTCTGGCTCGCGGAAGATGGCGATCGACGTCAGGCCGAGGTCTTTGTAGCCCTCGTGGATGGCTTGGAAGTACGCCAGTTCCTTGTCGCAGCCGGAGCAACCGCAGGTCAGCCGCACGAGGACCGGACCCTTCGCGGTCAAATCGGACAGCTTGATCTCTTTGCCATTCACGTCCTTGAACTTGAAGTCGGGTGCTTGCGTCCCCTGATCCACTTTCTTCGGAGCGGGCTTGGCTTCGACTTTCTCGGCTGGCTTCGCGGGCTTGGCGTCCTCGGCCAAAGCGAGGCCGGTCGTGAGCAACAGCGCAGACGCAATCGTAAGCAAACGTTTCATGGGCGACTCCTGGGTAGGCGGGTGTGAGGAAGGTCAGAACGAAATTCCCAATCGCAGCGGGTCGCAGCATAATCAGCGATCCGTCACAAAACCAAGTCTGTTTCCACAGACTTGGGTTCACAGCCCCGCAAGGCGTGCGTCTGCATCGCCGAATTTTGGCAGCTTCAGGTCCATCCGGTCCAGCAGCGACAAGTACAGGCTGCACAGCTTGCGGTTGTCATCACCACTCTTGGTGAAGTCCAAAACGCGACCAGTTTCGAGCGTTCCACCGAGTCCCCCAGCCAGCAGCAGCGGGACTTTGCTGGAGTCATGTTTGCTACCCGACCACATGTTGTTGACGAACATCAGACACGAGTTGTCGAGCACCGTTCCCTCGCCCTCTGGCATCTCGTTGAGTCGCGTCGCGAGGTACGCGAGTTGGCTGACGTAGTACCGCGAGACCTTTTCGTAGTCGTCCCCTTCGTCGTCGTGCGACGCCGGGTGGTGCGCGGTTCGCACGTCGAGGAACGGATAGAACAGACCCGACAGATCGCGGCACAACAGCAGCGTGGCGACTCGCGTTTTGTCGGTTTGAAACGCGAGAGCGATGATGTCACCCATCAGCCGCATGTGCTCGCGGATGTCTTCGGGCAGGCCGTTGTCGGGTCGCTTCATCGTGATCGCCGGACGGCCACGATTCGCGGCGTTGTCGTCCGCTCGGTCCTTCATCTCTCGCGTCTTCTCGACACGCTTCTCGACTTCGCGGACGCTGGCGAGATACTCGTCCAACTTCAACCGATCGTCGCGGCTGACCTGTCGCGACAGATGCGCGGCGTGTTCTTTGACACGGTCGAGAATGCTTTTCGTCCGCTTGCTCCCCTGGTTGTCGAACAGACTGTCGAAGGCCAGCGACGGATAGACCTCCATCGGCACCGGCGAGTTCGCATCCTGCCACGAAATGTGCGAGCTGTACGCCATCGAAAAATTGGTCTCGTGATACCCGGTGATGGGCTGCTCGCAGCCGAGCACCAGACTCGGCATCGCGGTTTCTTCACCGAACCGATTGGCGAGCACCTGATCGACGCTGATGCCCCCCTTGAGCACCGCTCCCTTTTGCAACGCCGCGCCCGACAGGATGTTGCCCGTCTGCCCCGGATGAATGCCGACCCCGGTCGCGTGCTTGTTGAACAGCCCGCTGACGATATTGAGCTTTGTCTTGAGCGGCGCGAGCGGCTCCAAGCTCTTGCTCAACTCCATCTCCGCCCCGGCCCCCTTCGCCCACCAGTGCTTGGGGTTGATCCCGTTCCCCATGAACATCGCCGCGAATCGTTTGGGAAACGAAGGTTGGTCCGCCGAAGGCGGATTGCCCGACTCATCCGCCCACACCGGAATAGATTCCAGCCACGGAAGAGCCATCGCGACACCGACGCCACGCAGCAGCGTGCGCCGGTCGAGTTGAGAATGTTGGGATGTCATCGCAGGATTCCTCGGACTTTGGAAAGGCAAGTCCATTCAGACAATCGAAACCTTTTTCCAAGAGGCACCAAAGCGCATCCATTCCTATTTTGGATAGAAGTACCAAGCCGCGACTTGTGCCGCCAGAGCGAGAAAGTTTCCGCAGGAGTGCATCGCGATGGGGACAAGGATCGTTCCGCTCTTGAGGAAAGCCCAGGCGAGCAGAAAGCCCGCGAGCAGATTTTCAGGACTCGCGCGGCCACAAAGCACATGGACCGCTGCGAAGACAATCCCGCTCATCGCAATCGTGCCGAGCCTGCCGCATGTCTGAAGAATGGCCAGCGTCAGAAGCCCTCGGAAGATGATTTCCTCGGAAACGGGAGCCATCACGCACATGTGAATCAAAGCCTCAACGCTCGGTCTCGTGCGATAGATTGGAATCGTCCAACCGAAGGTGTGCCAAACACCAGCGAAGATCGCCAACACAACCGCAACCAATAGGCCGAACCAAAACGCAAGACGACACCAATAGCGCCATCCTTGGACCGGCGTGAGTCTCATTCCCAGTTCTGTGATATCGCCATTACCCAAACACAAGACTGCGACCAAACCTGTCAGTGCGAGAAGGGTCGGGTGGATTCCCAACCAGTAGCGCGATTCAACGACATCGAGAACGACCACGACGAGAGCAATCGCACGGATCAACGATGCTTGACGATCCGTGCGCTCACATCCGGCTTGTTCCGTCATCTTCTGATCCTTGTGGCTTCCACGACTCCGGCGGCGCGAGACTGACAAACTCGTCAATTGGTCGGATCATCTTGCCCGCGTTTCTTCAGAAACTGCGGACAGGTGACAATCGACTCGATCAGACTGCCGAACCGCTCGTCATCGGCGGTGAGTTTAGCACGCATCTGCTCGATGATCGTCTTGTCTGACAGGAGCAGGCTGCGGCCAAGGGCATACGAAAACAACTTGCGAGCGAGATTCTCGACGAACTCGTCCTGACGTTTCTTGGACAGGTAACTGCGCAGGCCGTCGAGGCCGATGCCCTCACTGTCATCTGGGAAAGTGGCTCGTGCATCGACCGGGTGGCCGCCGAGGTCTTTGTTGCGGCGTTCACCGATCGGGCCGTAGCCCTCGAAGACGAGACCGATCGAGTCGAAGCGTTGATGGCAACCCGCGCAAGCTTGGTGGTCGCGGTGTCGAGCCAAGAGCTGCGGCAGCGTCAGGTCACCGAGCGTTGCTTCGTCCTTCGGAAGTTCGGGAACCTCCGGCGGCGGGGGCGGGATGTGCTCGCCGAGCAGTCGGCGGACGACCCAGTAGCCGCGCTTCACTGGACTCGTGCGCAGGCCGGGTGAGTTCTTCGTGAGGAAGACTGACATCGGCAGCAAGCCGCCGCGACCGTAACGGTGGGCGTCGTCGATGCGGACCCAGTCGTTTTGTAGGTCGGCCTTCCCAGGCCGAGAGTCAGGCTGGGAAGCCTGACCTACGTCGATGCCGTAGTGCTTCGCGAGGATTGGATTCACGAACGTGTAGTCGGCGTCGAGGAAATCGAGCACGGAACCGTTGCGCTGCACGACATCGATGAAGAAGCGGATCGGTTCTTCGAACATGGCGGCGCGCAGTTCGTTGGTGAATCTGGCAAAGCGTTCGCGATCGACGCTGTTGTGTTCCTCGAAGCGCCGGAACTCTAACCAGTTGCCAGCGAACTCCGTGGCCAAGCCTCGGATGCGATCGTCTCGCAACATGCGGCGAGTCTGTGCGATGAGCACTTCTGGTTGGTGCAAGTCGCCAGCAGCGGCGTGGGCCAGCAGTTCGTCATCGGGCATGCTCGACCAAAGGAAATAGCTCAGCCGGCTGGCGAGTTCGTAATCCGACAACGGTTGGATTGCTTCGCCGGTCGCGATGAGATCGAAGCGGTAGCAGTAGATCGGAGACATCAGGACGCTGACGACCGAATCGCGGATCGCATCTTCGTGGCTCAGTCCGTCTTGCTCGCGCAGGTGACGGTAGAACGAGAGCAGTTCGGCACGTTCCTCGAACGACAGCGGGCGGCGATACGCACGTTCGGCGAACTTGGTGAGCGACTCAAGGTGGCTCGGTTCCGCGTCGAGCCGAGCCTTTTCGATCCAGCGGAAGTCGGCGTTCATGTTCGCGAAGTAGGTTTCGATCGCCTCGATGGCCTGCTCACTGGCCTCTTGCTGGCGGGCTTTGACCAAATAGGCGTCTCGCATCCGCGTGAGTTTCGCTTCGGTCGTCACGTCTTTGTCTTCGGGGCGAGCGAAATCGAACTCGGCACCGCCGGCGAAGCGAGGTGGCTCGGCACGCTCGAAGAACAAAAAATCCTTGTACTGCCGCATCGGGACGCCGGTGACGAAGTTCAATTCCTGCCACAGCCGATCGAGTTCGCGCTTGCCGGCCTCATCCAGAACCAATTCGCACAGCGGCTCGTCATCGCGGAAGTAGCCTTGCATCAAGTGAAAGCCAGCCGTGAGCAATCGCACGTCGGCCCCCAACTTCGCGTCGGCGTAGTGACCGCGGCTGGAGATCGCAAAGGCATTCGGAAACACGCGGCAGAAGTGCTCGCGAGCCACATCGAGTGCCGCGTCCTGGCCGTCGCCGGTGAGTCGCATTCGCTGCTTCGCGAGCTGTCGATTCCACCACAACACCAATGGCTGACTGCCGTCCGACTGCCCCTTCACATGCAGCTTCTCGATCTTTGGATCGAGTTCTTTTCGCAGCTTGATGACGAGGTCGCGGAGTCGCTCGCACTCGCGCCGCGCTTCGTCCGCCTGCTGCGGATCAGACGGCAACTTCTTCCACTCGGCTTGGAGCTCAGCCAGCGGGCCAGTCGGTTCCGGTTCCATCAGCGCCGAGCAAATCGTGTCGAGATATTTCGGGCTGACGACGAGCGGCGATTGTGATTCGGAATGTCGGTCGGACAATCCTGTCCGACTCCGAGGAACGGACAGGATTGTCCGTTCGAGGAGGTGTCGTAGTTGCCACGCGGCGAAGAAATAGTCGGCGAGATCGACGTTGTGCCGCTGATAGAAATCGACGATCCGCTGCACACAGAATTTGTCGCGGTCGGTCTCGGTCACAGCGAGATGCGGCGCAAAGACGAAACCGTTTGGCTTGAGCACAAGGTGATCCGAAACCAGCCGCGCCGCCGCCAAGTATTTCTTCACGAGCGCCGGCGACATCGTCAGCGATTCGCCGGAGTTGTCGAAACCGGCTTCGTTCGCCGGATCGACCGGGAACTCGCGTGTCGGCCGGATGTCGACGTCGGTCAGGTCACGGATCGTGTTGTCGAATTCGGCGTTGCTCAACCGCCGAGCCAACACCGGCCCAGGATCGCCCGCGTGGCGGCGCGCTTCGTGTTCGCGGAACTCTTTGATCCACTCGCCGACAATTCTTCGTTCGTTCGACGTCGGCTGTTTGGACGCTTTCTTGGGCGGCATCTCTTCCGCCTCCAGCCGTTCCAGCACGAGATCCCAGACTCGATGATTCTTGACGACCGCCGCGACGGACGAATCGCCGCTCAGGTCGAGTTTTCCTTCCTGCTTGTCGGTCCCGTGACAACTCAAGCAGTGACTTTTGACGAATGGCAACACGTCGCCAGCGAATCGCCGTTCCAATGTCGGCTCAGCGGCCGGCTTGTCGGGATGCGCCGTCACGACGACAACGAAACCGGCCAGAGCTGCCAGCGAAGCGAATAGGGAGAACCGCGA
This sequence comes from Candidatus Kuenenia stuttgartensis, assembly GCA_945904015.1. Taxonomy (GTDB): domain Bacteria; phylum Planctomycetota; class Planctomycetia; order Planctomycetales; family Planctomycetaceae; genus SXKJ01. The sequence continues at coordinate 20,335 of CAMDPK010000063.1, forward strand.
CATGAAACAGCCCTTCCAATCCGGCGACCGCAGTTTTCGTGGATGCTCGCCAGGTTGTTGTTTTCTCACTTAAAAGCGACCATCGGGCCAGTACGAATCCCGTTGACCCGCGACTCAGGATACCGGAAGGCCGAGCATGAAAAGAACCAACATCAGTCTTCGATGGCTCTTGTTCGGCGTCCTGTGGCTGGCCGCGTTGAACGTGGCGTTCGCTGACGACAAATCGCCGGCGTCCAAACCCAACATCGTGTTCATCATCGCCGATGATCTCGGTTGGGCGGATGTCGCATTTCACGGTGGAAACGCACCGACACCGCATCTCGATCGGCTCGCCCGCGAGGGACTCGAACTCGCGCAACACTACGTCGCTCCAGTGTGCAGCCCGACTCGAACCGGGCTGATGACCGGCCGCTGCTGGAGTCGCTTCGGCGTCACGAATCCACAGAACGAACGGGCGTTGCCGTGGGACACGGTCACTCTGCCGCGAGCTTTGAAGAGTGTCGGCTACGACACCTGCCTCACCGGCAAATGGCATCTCGGCTCGTTGCCAGAGCAAGGGCCGAATCATTTTGGTTTCGATCATTCCTACGGTTCACTTGCTGGCGGAGTCAGTCCGTGGAATCACCGCTACAAGCAAGGTCCGTTCACGCAGACGTGGCATCGCAATGAGAAACTGATTGAAGAACAGGGCCACGTCACCGACCTGATCGCCGCTGAAGCCGTGAAGTGGATCGAGTCGCGCGGCATCGCTCCGTTCTTTCTGTACGTCCCGTTCACAGCGGTCCATCTGCCGATCAAAGAACCCGATGAGTGGCTGCGTCGCGTGCCGGACTCGATCAAGGGGGATGTTCCGCGACACTATGCCGCCTGCGTGATGCACCTCGACGACGCCGTTGGCCGCATCGTCACCGCGTTGGAAAAGAAGGGCCGCCGCGACAACACGCTGCTCGTTTTCACCAGCGACAACGGCGGCAGCACGGTCGAGAACAACGATCTCAAGTATCCGGACGACAATTGCCCGAATGGCAAGCTGACCGGCAACAACCAACCGTGGCGCGGCGAGAAAGGATCATTGTACGAAGGTGGCACGCGCGTCCCGACGATCGTCTCCTGGCCCGGCCGAGCGAAACCGGGCAAGGTCCACAGCCCCGTGCAAATCACCGATTGGATGCCGACGCTCTGCACGCTCGCCGGCGTTCGCTTCGATCGCGACTTGAAATGGGACGGCACCAGCATCGTGCCGCTGCTCACAGACCACGCCGATCTGCCGACTCGTCCGTTGTACGCCGTCGCTCCCGGCTGGCGCTCGCGTTCATTGCGGCTCGGCGACTGGAAGCTCATCGTTCACGAAGACAAGAACGCTCGCAAAGTCGAACTCTTCGACCTCGCGCTCGATCCCGCCGAATCCAAGAACCAGGCCGAGCAACTGCCCGACCGAGTCCGGCAATTGCTCGATGAACTCGACAAAGCGGCGAAACGTGATCGAGATGCCGTTGCCGGGAAATGAAATGTCGAGCTGAACTCAACCAGGGAAATGCGAAATGAAAACCGAGACCTACGGCGGGCGAGTGATCGAAGTTGCCGACAGCGAAAGTGAGTTGCGGGCCTTGTACGGCCCACCGTCCGAGATTGCGGCTCGCAAGTGCCTGTCTCGACTCGATGAGCACTGCCGCCACTTCATCGAGCGGTCGCCGTTTTTGTGTTTGTCGAGCGCGGCGGCTGACGGCTCGGCCGATATTTCTCCGCGAGGGGATGCTCCTGGATTCGTCCGCGTGCTGGACGAGCAGACGCTGTTTGTGCCCGACCGGTTAGGGAACAATCGCATCGACTCGCTGAGGAATCTGGTGTGCAATCCACACGTCGGGCTGCTCTTTCTGATTCCCGGAATCGACGAAACGCTGCGGGTGAACGGCGTCGCGCGAGTCGTGCTGCGTTCAGAATTGCTTGACGAATGCACGGTTGGCGGCAAGACGCCTCGCAGCGGAATTCTGGTCGAAGTGCGTGAGGCGTTTTTGCAATGCGCGAAAGCGCTGAAGCGCTCGCGACTCTGGTCCGAGGACTACCGGCTGACACAGGATCAAATGCCGACGCTCGGCAAGATGCTCGTCGATCAACTCTGTCTGACGACGCCGGTCAGCGAACTCGACGCGATGATCGACAAGGCGTACCGTGAAAAACTCTACTGAGGTCCGATTCCAGCACGACGCGCCAGCGAGTGGTCGATCGGAGAAAATCACTCGCTGGCGCGGCGTGCTGGTTGATGCGACAGGCTCGACCTTCTACGGTGACGACCCGTCGAAGCGGACAGGTCTCAGCCTCTCGAAGTTTTGGAGCGACCCATGAACGTCAACTGTGTGCGATCTCTGTTTCCCATTTTGGTAGGTGCGATGTTGAGCAACACACTTCCGACAGCGAATGCGGACGAACCTCTGGTTTTCATCTCGGCCTTCGCGGCCGGCGACAAGGGGAGCATTCACGCCTTCCAGTTGGAGTCGAAGACCGGCCAACTCAAGCCGGTGCAGCAGACATCCGGCGTTGAGAACCCGTTCTTCCTGGCGGTGTCGAAGAACCAGAAGTTTCTGTATTCGATTCACGCGAAAAACTTCGGCGGCAAGGAGAACGAGCAGATCGCCGCCTATCAGATCGAGGGACGCACCGGCCGATTGAAACTCTTGAACCGGCAATCGGCGCTCGGCACAGCGGCCTGTTCTCTGGACGTCGACGCGACAGGCAAATCGGTGCTGGTCGCCAACTATTCCACTGGCAGCGTGGCGTCGCTGCCGGTGCAGGCGGATGGATCGCTCGGTGAGGCGGCGTCCTTCGTCCAGCACACAGGATCGAGTGTCGATCCCGCTCGGCAGAAGGAACCGCACGCGCATTGCATCGTCGTCAGCCCGGACAATCGGTTTGTCTTCGCAGCCGATTTGGGACTCGACCAAGTGCTCAGCTATCGACTGGATGCGAAGACGTCGAAGCTGACTCCCAACGATCCGCCATTCGCCAAATCACCCGCCGGAGCCGGGCCTCGGCATCTGACATTCCACCCGAACGGCAAACGAGTCTACGTGATCAACGAACTCAGCAATTCGGTGACCGTGTTCGATTACGACGTCAAAGCCGGAAGCCTCACCGAGAAGCAAACGATTTCAACAGTCCCGCAGGAATTCAAAGGGACGAGCCATTGCGCCGACTTGAAGATCACTCCGAACGGCCGCTTTCTGTACGGCACGAATCGCGGACACGACAGCATCGCCGCGTATCGCATCGGTGACGATGGCAAGCTGACGCTGATCGGTATCGAACCAAGTCTCGGCAAAGGTCCGCAAAACCTGGCGATCATGCCCGGCGGTGAATTGCTGCTGTGCGCGAACATGGCGGGCAGCAACGTCGCGACGTTTCGGATCGACTCGAAAACCGGCGGGCTGAAGTCTGTCGGCGAACCAGTCGCGATCACCAGTCCGTCCTGCATCATGGTCCTGCCGTAGTCCGACCCCTTGTGGGTCGGTCGATTTCTGAATGGCTCGAATCGACCAGGCTACAGCGAGACGGGCAAGAGTGCCCATCCTCCAAACCTTGAATCCGGAGACTTCATCCCATGCGACTTCCACTGACCGTCGTTCGCGTGCTGGCTGTCATCAGCCTCGCGTTGAGTTCGCTGTCCACGCTGAGTGCCGCTGAGAAGCTCAGCCTCAGCAGCCTCTTCACCGATCACTCCGTGTTGCAGCGGGACATTGCGGTGCCCGTGTGGGGCAAGGCTGAGCCGGGGAGCGAAGTGACTGTCGAATTCGCCGGGCAAAAGAAATCGGCCACGGCGGGTGCCGACGGAAAATGGATCGTGCGCCTTGAACCGTTGCCCGCCAGCGCTGAACCGCGAGAGTTGCTCGTCGAATCGAAAATCGGAAATCAAAAATCGAAAATTGCCGACGTGCTCGTGGGCGAAGTTTGGGTTTGCAGCGGCCAGTCGAACATGGGCTGGTCGCTCAAGAATTCGACTGGCGGCGACGAGGCGATCGCAGCCGCGGGCGATGCGCAACTGCGACTTTTCAACGCGGGTGCGCGCGCGGTCGATGAGCCGCAAGACTCGATTGCCGGAACATGGGCGGTCGATTCGTCGCAGAGCGCGACGAACTTCTCCGGCGTCGCGTACTTCTTCGGCAAAGAATTGCGGAAGTCGTTGGGTGTGCCGGTCGGACTCATCAAGTCGGCGGTCGGAGGCACCGTCTGTGAAGCGTGGACTCCGAAAGCCGATCTCGAAACGAACCCGACGCTGAAGCCGCTGCTCGATCAGCAGGCCGAGCGACTGGCTGGCTACCCGAAAGTTCTTGAAGACTACAAACAGCGCGAGCCAGAATTGCTGAAGCAGTACGAAGAAGCTCTCGCGAAAGCGAAGGCCGACAAGAAGCCGGAGCCTCGCAAGCCGACTGCGCCGCAAAATCCCGCGACGAACGGCAATCGTCCATTCGGTCTCTACAACGGCTCGATCGCGCCGCTCGTGCCGTATGCGATTCGCGGAGCCATCTGGTATCAGGGGGAGTCGAATTCGGGGCGCGGCAAGGAATATCAAACACTCTTCCCGGCGATGATCACCGGCTGGCGAAAGGTGTGGGGCCAGGGTGACTTCCCTTTCTTGTTCGTGCAGATCGCGCCGCACGGCGGAATGTCGCCGGAGATCCGTGAAGCCCAGCGGCTGACGGTGCAAACGACGCAGAACACCGCGATGGCCGTGACGCTCGACGTCGGCGACGCGGCCGACATTCATCCGAAGCCGAAGCAACCGGTCGGGGCGCGACTCGCGCTCGCCGCGCGAGCACTCGCGCATGGCGAGAAGATCGACTACTCCGGCCCGGCCTACGACTCGCTGAGCGTCAGCGGCAACAAGGCCACGCTCAGCTTCAAGCACATCGGCAGCGGATTGGCCGCGAAAGACGGAGCACTCAAAGGTTTCACGATCTCTGGTGCTGACAGCAAGTTCGTCGAAGCCAAAGCCACGTTCGAAGGTGACCAGATCGTCGTCACCAGCGATGCCGTCGCTGCTCCGACCGCAGTCCGCTACGGCTGGTCGAACGTGCCCGAAGCCAGCCTCTGGAACAAAGCCGGCTTGCCCGCGTCGCCGTTTCAAACCGACGGCGCGTTCGTGTTGGAGTCGGGCTTCGAGATGCTGCTCAACGGCATCGACCTGACCGGCTGGCACTACTCGAACGGTCCCGAATTCAAAGCGATGCAGCATGCCAGCGACGGCCGCTACACCGCTCGCGACGGTCGCATCGTCGTGAACCCCGGCAAGGGTCTCGCTCAGATGTGGACGACGCGCGAGTTCTCTCACGACTTCCACTTGAAGCTGGAGTTCCGCGCCGGAGTGAACGCCGATAGCGGCATCTTCCTCCGCAAGCCACAACTTCAATGCCGCGACTACCTGGTGGCTGGCCCGTACAAAGAGTTAACGAAGTACAAGCCACAGGACTGGAACGAAATCGAAGTCACCGTGAACGGCGGAGTCGCCACCTGCACCTGCAACGGTGAGGAATTGAAATTTCCAAATCCACTCCCGGCGACCGGCCCAATCGGCCTCGAAGCCGACCGCGGCCAAATGGAATACCGTCGTATCCGCATCAAGGAATTGAAGTGAGACTCGACAGTTGAGCCAAGCGGTCGGGAGTTCCCCTGTTTTGCGGTCGTGCCGAAATGCGTGGAGCGTGCAAGACGAGACCCTGCGCCGAGCGCGGACTCAGAAATGATCGTCACTTCGGAGGCCGGTTCGCATACGTTCGGCCCAGGACATCGACGATCGCTCGGCGGACCTCCAAAGGCTTGATCTCGTTGCCGTGGCGATAGATCACTTTGCCGCCGGGGGCGATGAGCAACGTGTATGGGACCGGGCCGTCCCATACTTTGTCGAGCACGTCGGCAAACCGATCGCGGCTGGGAAGCGTCGAAATGTAGTTCGTTCCGGCGACGTGCTTTTCACGCAGGATTTTCAGCGCGGCGTCTTTCTGTTCGGGATCATCCAGGCTGATCGTGACCAACTGGAAGTTGCGGCGGCGGTACATGCGATTCATCGTGACGAACTCCGGCAACTCCGTGATGCAGGGACCGCACCAGCTCGCCCAGACGTTGATCAGCAGCAGTTTGCCGGTGTCGTTCTTTTCGGTGTCGTTCTTGACCAACTTGGCCAGCCCCGCCTCGTCGAGCGTGCGCAGCTCGACCGGTTCCTGGTCCCACTTCTCCAACGACGTCTGAGCCTCCGCACGCTTCTCCGCCCACTTGGTCGAGCAGCCGAACGTGCGTGTCTTTTCGATCGGTACCGGCTTGCCGGCCAGCAAGGCGTCGAGAGCGTTGCGCGTGTCGTGGCTGGTGACTGCCTTCACGTCCGAGTCGTCGATGCGCCCCACGTAGCGCAACTTTCGCTCGTGGTCAAAAAGAAAAACTTGCGGTGTGGCGACCACACCGTAGGCCAACGACGTCTTCTGCGTCTCGCCGTCGTACAGGTACGGGAAGGCGAATTTTCGTTCTTTCGCCCGCAGCTTCATGTCTTCGAGCGAGTCCCCGACATCGGTGTAGCCCAACTCATCCAGCCGCACGGCCAGGTCATCGTTTGGCGAGATGGCGACCAGTGCGACGCCTCGGTCTTTGTAATCGGCGTGCAGTTTCATGATCCGAGATTCGTAAGCCTGCGCGGTCGGGCAGTGATTGCAGGTGAAGACGACCAACAGCAGCCGCGCGTCAGCAAAGCTCTTCAACGAGTACGGCTTGTCATCGACTCCCGGCAACTCGAAATCCGGAGCGCGATTGCCGATGGCCAGCGACTTGAATCCGGGCGGATCGGCAAAGGCTTGAGCCGTCGCTGTCTGAGTCAGCAAGAGGATGAGCACGAGCGAAGCGAGACGCATGGATCAGTCTCCCGATTGAAGTTCCGATGCCCTGCTTTTCAGAAAATCCGGGCATCTTTGAGGCCACGACTGCCATGGTAACTCTTCACCACTCCGTCGTCTTTCGATTGATCCGGACGAAGGATATGCTGACATCGTGCCAACGGGTGGTGGAGTACTCAACGGGGGGGGGTGTCGATGAGTGGCTCAAGAACGAGCCGATCGACCGACTCTCAGCAGTGAGTTGCGATTCAAATCGCTGAACCCAATCACTCTCAAGGCAAGCCTGTTACCGGAATCTCGATGAGGGATAACTCGATGCGTTCACTTCTGCTGGCTCTTCTGTTCGCCGTCACCTTTCCAGGGCTGAGTGTCGCGGACGAGAAGCCGAGCGGGCCCTTCTGGACTGGAACCTTGGATGTCGGCGTCTGTGAACTTCGATTTCGAGTCGAGACAGTACCTAATGCCGATGGCTCCAAATCCCAGCGGTTGGTCAGTCTCGATGAGGGCGGACAGGTCTTCAAACTCGATGGGTTTCTACTCGACGAAACACAGTTGCAGTTTGAAGTCAAAATCACCAAGGGGGCTTATGTGGGAACCCTATCGGAGAATGGGAGGGTCTCGACCGGGAAATGGAAGCAGGCTGGAAAAGAGTTTGATCTGGTGCTGCGAAGAACCGATACCGTTCCGGTGGACAAGCCGGCCGAAGCCTGGTCCGGCCAAATCAGCACACTGTTCCAGAAGCTGACACTGCGGGTCCGCGTCTACCGCAACGATGATGGCAGCGAGAAAGTCTATCTCGACAGCGTGACGCAAAAATCCGGCGGTATTAAGGCCCAACGCATGATTGATGGTGACAAGTGGACCGTGAGCGTCGCCTCGCTAGCTGCCAAGTTTGAGGGCACGATCAACGCCGACAAGACCGAGATTAAAGGGAAGTTTACTCAGGGCGGACAGAGTATGGACTTGACGCTCACCCCGGAAAAATCTGTCGTGGAAGAGACCGTGAAGGCACCGTCTCGCCCCCAAACGCCCAAGGCTCCGTTCCCCTATCTCATTGAAGAAGTCACTTTTTCCAATGATGTCGACAAAGTCCAATTGGCGGGTACGTTGACGATTCCAAAACAGGACAAGCCTTGTCCGGCGGCGATCTTGATTTCGGGGTCCGGTCCGCAGGATCGTGATGAGACACTCTTGGATCACAAGCCGTTCTGGGTTCTGGCCGATCACCTGACTCGCCAGGGGATCGCGGTCCTACGATTCGATGACCGCGGCACGGGTTCTTCCACCGGAGATTTTTCGACAGCCACGAGCGAAGACTTTTCGAGAGACGTGGAAGCTGCGTTGGCGCACCTGCTGAAAGATGCGCGAATCTCCAAGAGCAGCATCGGACTGATCGGCCACAGTGAAGGGGGACTGATCGCCCCGATCGTCGCCGCTCGCCATCAAGACGTGGCATTCGCTGTGCTCCTGGCCGGACCCGGTGTGAACGGACGGGAAATCTTGCTCTCGCAAGGGCAGTTGATCCTGAAGGCAGCCGGGGTCACAGACGAAGCCGTCCTGAAGACTCAGAAGGCAACTCAACTGGCGATGTTCGATGCGCTGCAAGAGGCCACTGCAACGACGACACACGAGGAACTCGTCGCCGCTGCTATGGCCCGGCTGGCCAAATCGCTTCCTCCGGAAGCACTTGAGAAACCGGAAATGAAAGCGACGATCTCGGCGGGGATTAAGCAGATCAATTCACCCTGGTTTCGGTTCTTTTTGACCCATGAACCCGGCCCGATTCTCGAAAAAGTCCTCTGTCCGGTGCTGGCACTCAACGGAGAAAAGGATGTCCAAGTCGATCCCGATCTGAATCTCCCCGCGATTAGAAAATCGCTTGAAAATGGGAGAAACAAGAAGCTAGAAACGATCAAACTGCCCAACCTCAATCACCTGTTCCAGACCTGCACCACGGGCAGTGTCGGCGAATATCAATCGATCGAGGAGACACTGTCACCGGAGATGCTGAAGAAGGTTTCCGATTGGATTCGAGAGAAGACCTCAGCGGGAAAATGAAACCACGGCGCACCTCCAGTGTGAGACGGCAGCCAAGACGCAGACGAGACTTTGATTAGACTGACCCACTACCGAAGTTTCCCAATTCAGCGGCTTCTCACCAATCCCAGGACGGCCCACGCGCTGCCAGCACCGATGATGGGGACAAGGTATTTTGTGCCTTCGACTCCGGGTTTGGTCGGCCGCGAAGTCATCGGCCAGGAGCCGTCTTCGCGTTGCGTCTTGATCAAGAAGGCTTGGCCGCGCGCGATCACAGGTTCGACGGGTTTGAGGCCCGCGTGGGACAGAGCATACAGCGCTTGACCGGTGGCCCAGGCGTCGCTCGCCATGTCGGGTGATTGGCTCCAGCCTCCGTCGGCGTTTTGTCGAGCTTGGATGCGCTGGATCAGCGGCTCTCGTTCTTGAGCGGGGCGGTTCAGTCGCTGCCACAGGACCAGACGCATGGCGATCGACTGCGGGTCGTCATCGGTCTTCGTGGTGGTGAGCCACTGCACGGCCTTGTCGCGCACAGCTTTCGCCAAGTCGTCCCCCGTGGCGGCTGCGGGCAGCAGGGCCAGAGTTGCCAGCGCGGTCATGCTCTCGTCGGAATTGCCAAAGATCGGCGGCCGAGTTTCTGGCCACGAATTCCACGCTCCGCTCTCGGTCTGATCGCTTTTCACCGTTTCCAACAGACGTTTCAGGCCGGCCTGTGAGACGGCGTCCGGCTCGGCATCCGCGCCAAGTGCGAGCGCGAACCACACCGGCTTTGTGTTGAGCGCTTTTGGAATGCCGGCGGGTCGCGGCAGACTGGTCTTGCCGTCGCCCGACTCGGCGACCCATTTCGTCATCTCGGCCAACACCGGCTCATCGACGGCGTGACCGCGCTGCTTGGCCTCACGCATCGACCAGACCACGAGCGCGGCGTGGTGACACGACGCGCAGTTGTGCTCCTTCTTCCAAGCCAGCGCGTCCTTGGCGAGAAAGGCGAGGCCGCGATCAATCGCAGCACCAACTTCAGGCTCTTGAGCTGATGCCGCGCCGGCAAAGGCGACCACGATGATGACGATGAGAGATCGCATGTCTGACACTCCAAAAGTTGTCTTCCAAACTAGCCCGACGCGCCAGCGAGGGGTCGCAGATCACCAGCACGTTCAACCCCTCGCTGGCGAGTCGGGCTAGTAATTCAAATCGTCAGCCAGCGATCGCGAGATGCAACCTCCCACTGATCGACGAGTTCTCCGCCCGCAATGACGAAGATCGCTCGATGCAGCGCACATGTCGGGCAAACGTGTCGCGGAATCGCCAGCAATTCGTCGCCCGGTTGAAACTCATTGGCGCGAGAAGTCTGCAACACGAGATGCTCTTCGTTTTGCAGCACCTGCTTGGCATCCGGTAGATCAGGGAACATGACGCGCTGGCCGGCGGGAGGATCGGACGCGACTGCCTTGTATCCCAAGTCCAACGTGATGCGATCGGCGGCCGGACGACTGACGACTCGCGTCAGCATCACGGCGGCGGGTGGGAAATCCAAATCAGGGAAGTGTTCGGAGTAGCCGACGTCGTTCAGCACACAGGTGCCGGGGCTGAGTTCAATCGTGGGATCGTCGATCTCGGCGTAGATCGGAAACGACGCGGTTCCGCCGCAGACCATGCGCGGAACCGATTGTCCCGACGCGACCAATCTGTCGCGAAACCCGCGCACCTTGTCGAATTCCGCCAGGACGGCGACTCGGCGATCGTCGCGTGAGAGTTGATGTTGGTGTCCGTCGTAGACGTGAAAGCCCCCTGGCTTCAGGCCACGAGTCGCCGCGATCTGGCGATACAGCTCAGCCGCGTGCGAGCCGACCGGCACTCCGGTGCGATGTTGTCCGACGTCGATGTCGAGCAACACATCGACTCGGCGTCCGGCCGTGTCCAGCGCTTCGCCCAGCGATGCGATGCCGCGTGGATGATCGGCCGTGACCGACAACGTCACATCGGGAAACTGCTTCACGAATTCGACCGCGCGCCGTACGTTCGGGCCAACGAGGTTGTACGCCAGAAAAATGTCCTTGATGCCGACGCTGGCGAGCATCTCGGCTTCGGCGAACGTCGCGCACTTGTGCTTGACGATGCCGAGTTCCAATTCCATGCGAGCAATCTCGCGCGTCTTGTGCGTCTTGCAGTGCGGACGCAATCGCTCCGGCCGCTTGGCGATCTCGATCATCCGCCGCAGATTATTTTCCAACAGTTCTCGAAACACGACCAGTGCCGGCGTGATGATCTGACTGGTGTCGGCGATGCGATAACGTGAATCCATGACGTCAATCCACAGATCGAAAGATCGGAGAGTGGTTCATTCTGTCGGCTTCGTGTTCCAGACTTCCAGCAAGCTCGGCGAACCTTGTCGAGGAATTCCCATCTTGTCCATGAGGTCTTTGTTCGCGGCCAGCAGTTCTTGGCGTGAAAATACCAGGCGTTCGGATTGGTGCTCGTGGAACTCGAAACTCAGAAACTCGTCGCGCGAATCGCGCAGCACTTCGACCAGTTGACGAGCATTTTGAATCGCTTTCCCGTTCACGGATTTCAGAGTACTGCCGGCCGGCGAAGCGTATCCCGTACTGATGCGGTGAGGCAGCCAATTCAGGACGACCAGTATTTGCTCGCCGTCAAAAGCGGGCCGGTCGTAGCGGCGGACCAACAAGGGACTCTTGCGAAATTGCATCCCAGCGAGCGCCGCAATGATCGCTTGCCGCTGTTGCGGTGTGCCCGTCAACAGCATCGCATCGAAGGCTTGAAAGTAGTCGGCGGTCGCTTCTCCCAACACGAAGGGGCCAATCATGAACCAGTCCAGGTCGCGACCCTTGAGAAACCTCTGCACTCCGATGGGAGATCGATCCAGAGGCACGTCGATGGTTTCCGTGGCCCCCTTCCTCCAAACTTTGACGGCGACACGACCGTCCTTGGCGAACTTGTTGATGAAGTACGAAGCAGCGACTCGGACCTCATCGTTGAGGCTCCCTTGGCCGCTGTTGTCGAGCGGCTGGTCTTCGATGTGTGTCAGGACATCGTCGAGCCGAAGCGGGTAGTTCTCGAGTTTCGAGGTGATGCTGTTGATCAGCACGCCGGTCACTTCTTTGGGAACGCCGATCCGTCGCCGCAGCGAAGAGTTTTCGAATCGTTGGCCATCGGCAGACATGAGGTACTTGCCCTCAATCGAGCCGTCATCGCCGTCTTTCAATACGGCGGCGATTTCTTCCGCGGGAATCACATAACCGATGTTGTCCGCGGCAGACATTTTGGCGAACGTCAGTCCAATGAGCTTGCCGTCGCTGAGCACCGGACCGCCACTGTTGCCCCGATTGACGGCCGCGTCGATCTGCATCCGCAGACCCGCTTCGTTGTAGTAGTAGGCCGTGTATTCGATCCGCGAGATGATCCCCTCGGTGACCGACAACGAGTCGCCCCCTTCCGGAAAGCCATAGACTCGCACTGTGGTTCGCAATTTCGGAAGTTCGGTCACCAACTCCGGCGACAGAGCCTTCTGGAAAGGCTCATCGTTTTCGATCTCCAACACGGCCAAGTCAATCGCGTGCGCGATCAGCTTGACCGTGGCCGGAATCCGGTCGTTCGAATCAATCGTCTGGATGGAAACTTGGATGTTGCGCTCGACGCAATGAGCGTTCGTCAAGATTCGGCGGTCACCCAGCCAGATCCCGGAGCCCGTCACCTCGACTCCTTCGCTGCGATGCCAAGGGTTGGCGAGGTTCAACTGCCCTTGCGTAGCGATGACTTTCACGACGGCTCGGCGAATCGCCTGATCGTTGTCCGCACCGTGACAGACCGTCGCGAAACACGCCAGGATGACAATCGTCAAAAGTTGCGATTTCATGAGCCCCTCTCGGATCTGAGTTGCAGACATCGGAACGAAACGTCGGACGATTGTCCGTGCTTGTTTGAGGTGGTGATCGACGATGGTATCGGTCGACCAATGGAATCGCGAATCTGAGAGGCGATCCCAATCGCACGGGAATCGGTCGGCTCACGAACCGCACAGCATCTTTTGAAACTGACCGAAAGGCCGCGTGTTTGCGACATCTTTGGCTTCCAAGCCAGCGCGGCGAGCCTGAAAGATGCCGTACTGCATCACATCGAAGCCAGCCGTGCTGTGAGCGTCAGTATTGATGACGATGGGAATGCCTCGGTCCTTCGCGGCGGCAGCGTGGATGTCGTCCAGATCGAGCCGGTTGGGATGCGCGTTGATCTCCAACCAGGTGCCGTGATCGGCGGCGGCTTTGAGGACGTCTTCGAATGTCAGGTCGGCTCCAGGTCGCTGATTGACCAACCGACCGGTCAGGTGGCCGATCGCATCGACGTGCGGATTGCGGATCGCGTTCAACAACCGCTTGTCGATTTGCTCGCGCGGCTGCTTCAGGCCGTAATGCAACACCGCCAGTACCCAATCGGCTTCGGCGAGCACGTCGTCGGGCAGATCCATCGTGGCATCTTCGAGAATGTCGCACTCGATCCCTTTGAGGATCTCGATACCGCTGACTTCGGCGCGGACCTTGTCGATGGCTTTCCAGTGTGCTCGCAGTCGTTCGGCGTCGAGTCCGTTGGCCATCGTGACGCGCTTCGAGTGATCGGTGATCGCGATGTATTGCAGCCCGCGAGCCTTCGCGGCTTCAGCCATCTCGCGGATCGAATTCATGCCGTCGGTCGAGGTCGTGTGCATGTGCAAGTCGCCGCAAATGTCGGTCAACTCGATCAGCTTCGGAAGCTGTCCGGCTTCGGCCCGTTCGATCTCGCCGCGATTCTCTCGCAACTCCGGAGGAATCCACGGCAGGCCAACGGCCGCGTAGACCTCTTCTTCGGTGCGGCTCGCGACCAACTCGTCGCCGCGAAACAGGCCGTACTCGTTGAGCTTCAAGCCGCGCTCCTGAGCGCGGCGGCGGATGACAATGTTGTGCTCCTTCGATCCGGTGAAGTATTGCGAAGCGGCACCGAACGAATCGTCCGGAACCACTCGCAGATCGAGTTCCAATCCCGAACGCAGCCGCACGCGCTGCTTCGTTTCGCCGCGAGCCAGCACTTTGACCACCAGCGGATTCGCTGCGAGTCGGTCCATCGCGGCGTTGTGATCGGACGACGTGACCAGCACGTCGAGATCGCCAACCGTTTCCTTGCGACGCCGGCAACTTCCCGCGACCGTCGCTTGCGTGATGCTGCTGAGTTGCTGCAAGTCGGCGACGATCGCGTCGGCCTCGACCTTCGCGTCGGAGAGAAAGACTCGCTGCCCCGCCTCGGCCACGATCGCGAGTCCTTCGAGGATCGACTGCTCGGTCTTCTTGCCGAAACCTTTGAGTTCCGCGATGCGACCTTGCTCGGCCGCTTGCTTGAGCGTGTCGAGCGTTTCAAGGCCCAGCTCTTTGAACAGCGCAGCGACTTTCTTCGGGCCGAGTCCCGAAATGCGCAGCATCTGCACGACGCCGGGAGGAATCTTCGCTTTCAAGTCCTCCAACTGCGGCAACTGACCGGTGCGAACGATGACGACGATCTTGTCGGCAAGGTCTTTGCCGATCCCTTCGAGTTGCAGCAGTTCGGCCGGGTCGCGCGTGACCATCGCCGCCACGTCGGCCGACAGCGCTTCGACCGTGCGTACGGCGTTGCGGTACGCTCGCACGCGGAACGGGTTCGCACCGTCGAGTTCCAACAGATCGGCGAGGTCTTCAAAGATCCGTGCGACTTCGACATTCTGCATGGCTTACTTGTCGTCCGGATTGATTAGCTTGAATACGGTTGCTGCCACCGCTCCACCCGCGAAATTGCCCACGAGAAAAACCAAGATGTTGGCCGGCGACGACAACCCCATTAGGGTGATGCCCACTGCGACGGCGGGATTGAACGCTCCACCAGAAATCGAACCGACCGAGTAAGCTCCGGCCAGCACCGTAAAGCCAATCGCCAAACCGTAATTCGAGTTGCCGCTCGTGTTTTTTGAAGTCGCCACATTCAGCACGACGTAGCACAGCGCGAACGTGAAGATGAACTCAGCGATCAGCGCGCGAAGCGGGTCCAAGTCTTTGGGCGTTACCGCCCCCGTCGGACTGTTCTTGAGGAACAACACGAGTCCCGCCGCCACGGCCGCACCACCCACTTGCGCGATCATGTAGCCCGGCACGTCTTTAGCGGGACATTTCCCACGCAGGAAAACCGCCAGCGTCACCGCCGGGTTGAAATGCCCTCCGGAAACATGCCCGCCCGCGTAGATCATCACCATCAACACCGAGCCGATTGCCAGCGGAGCCATCGCGCCCGCTCCGGGATCGATCACGCACGAACCAATCGTGGTCACGAGAAAAAACGTGCCGATGAATTCAACGAGGTACTTCATAGTGGGCCTTTCATTGCCTCAAGATTCCGATAGCGTCCGGCGATACGAGAACACCGCCCCCGCCAGACGATCCAAAGTTTCCAACAAATCAGCAACCAACTCAGGCTTCGTGATTCCCAACTCGACGGCGAATTCAATGCTGGACGTGATCTCTTTCAAGCCTTGATAGGCTCCATCGAATTCATGAGCACACCCGGCCGCCGATTCGGTCGAGATGCCGGCGACGATTTTCGTGCGGACTCGCACCGCCACACGTTTGATGTCGGCTCCGAGCGCGTATTGATCGTTCGTTGGCAACGACATTCCAAACCGATAGCTGCGGACCAGCGCCTTCACGAGGTCGTCCCAGAACGTGAGGTTTTTGTAGTTACGCATGCGCGGCTCCCGGTTGGGTAAAACGGTATAACGGCTGTCGGCAATCGGCTGACGGCTTCCGGCCGAAAGCCGTTCGCCGTCAGCCGACTGCCGTTATACCGTTTTCTTCAGCTTCGAGATGCGGCCGGTCCCAACCCATTCGGCCACAAAGATGCTGCCGTCCGCCGCGAAGCAAGCGTCATGCGGATGCACGAACTTGCCGTCGATCCACTTCGACTTGTCGCCGCGAATCTGACCTCCATCCTTCGCGGTGATGCGAGCCACATCCTCACCCAACCGCGCGACCACTTCGTTCTTCTCGTTGAGCAGCGTGACGCGAGCGTGCAGTTCCGGAATGCAGAGCAAGTTCTTCCACGTCTCGGCGTTGGCCGGCAGGCCGTAGCCTTTGAGTGTCTCGATGTATTTGCCGTCCATCGTGAAGTATTGCAGTGTGTGATGAGCACGATCACAGACCACGATAGAAGGAGTGCGACCCTCGCGTTTATCGACCCAGACGCCGTGGGGCGTCGCGAACTTCCCTTCACCGGCACCGATTCCGCCGAAGCAACTGACCCACTTGGCGTCTTTGTTGTAGCGGTGGCAGTAGGAGGCTCCGTAACCGTCGATCAGTAGGAACCCGCCATCGTCGAGGAACGCGAAGTTCGTCGGCAGAAATCGATTCGGTCCCCAAACCTTGTCCCGTTCCGGGCGGTCTTCCGGCCGAGTGTTCTCACCCGGCGCATAAACGCCGGACTCCATCGGCGCGTATTGCTGCCAAATGATCCCGCCCTTCAGATCCATCTTGGCGAACGTCTTGAGGTGCTGGTACGCGCAGACGTAGAGGAACTCTTCGCGCCCCTCTTGGCGAATCTCGATCCCGTGGCCGCCACCTTGAAACTGAGCACCGAACGCGCGGATGAATTTCCCTGCGGAGTCGAACACGAAGATCGACGGGTGATCTTTCAGATCGGCGCGCCCTTCGTGAATGACGTAGAGGTTGCCCGACTTATCGACGGCCACGTTGTGCGTCGTCTGCCAAGTGTATTTTTCCGGAAGCTGCGGCCACTCGTGCTGCACTTCGAAGCGGTGTTCCCCTTCACCGACGATCAACGGCTTGTCCGTCTTGCTGGCGGTGATGACGGCCGGAGCGGCGACGATCACGGCAGTTCCAGCGGCGGCGGTGGTTAGGAATTGGCGGCGTGACAACGGCATGATCAGTTCCTTGGAAAGATGAAACTTGGCGAGCATTACTTCAACACGCGATCGAACAGTTCGTAAGCCTGCTGCCGCATCTCGGTCGGGAAATCGTGATCGCAGTCGGGATGCTCGACGCGCAGGCGGTCTTCATGGCCGTGCAGTTTGAAAACCTCGCGAGCGGCTGCCACAACGCGGTCCACGCTTTCGGCTCGAAAGTTCGAGTCCTTCAGCGGCGCGACGATCAGAACGTGACGCGGAGCCAACGCCCCAACCAGCTCGTGGAAATCAAACGGGATGTCCTGCAAGCGTCCGTGATACTCGGCCAACTTGAGCATGTACCGCGTCTGACACCAACCTTTTTCGGGGAACCAGTTCTTCTCGTTGCCGTCGTAGTAGTCGAGGTACGAATCGAGTCCGCAGCTCGAAACAACCGCTTGAATGCGGTCGTCAAAGAACGCCGTGTAGACCGAATTGTGTCCGCCCAGCGAATGCCCGATTGTGCCGAAGGCTCCCGCTTTCACGAACGGCAGCGATTCGAGCAGATCGAGACCGCGCATGTTGTCCCACACGGCCTTGAGCGTTCCGCTCTGCCAGCCGAGCGCATTCACGTCCGGCTGATATTTCGCCAGCAACGGGTAATTCGGTGCGAGTGTCACGTAGCCACGCTCGGCGAGTTCGCTGGCGTATTGCCGATTCGGCCGGCCGCCCAGACCGACAACCACTCCGTGACCGACGACGTTGTCTGTCCCGTGCAGACACAGCACAGCGGGAGCTTTCTTGCCGCTGTCACCCAGCACGCTTTTCGGAATGCAAAGATACGCCGGCACACGCGAACCAGGCTCCGAGGAATACGTCACGAGCCGCCGGACGTAGCTGCCGCAATCAACTTGCTCTTCGATCTTCATGTCGAGCGGACAGCGTTTCTCTTTGCCGGGAAGCTTGCCCATCACAGCCTGTGCCCCTTGCAGAATCTCCGCGCGGCGCTTGAGCCAATCGGCCGGAGTCTTCACCAGCACTTGCTCGTTGTTGGAGCCGCGGTAGACCAGCAGCTTCTCGCGGGGCAATCGCGGAGTTGGAACTTCGTCAGCTCGCGCGAGCGGAACCGATGCCAACATCACGACGACAAGAGACAGACCACTGACAAACAAAGCACGTTGCATGGTTCACCTCGGGGAATCGGCTGGCGGCGCGACCGATGGGATGTAGCGATTCACCAATTCGGCGTAGTCCTCACGCACCGGACTGAAGACATCCAGCACGACGCACGGCCCGCCGACGGCGACCGCTCGGTGCTTGACGTTTGGAGGAATCAGGAACATCGAACCGGGTTGGCACAGTCGAGTCTCGTCGCCGATCGTCAACTCCAGCGTCCCGCGGATCAACATGCCGCCTTGCTCGTGCGGATGCGAGTGCAGCGGCACCTCGGCCCCGTCGTCCATTTCCAGATACGACAGCATCAAGTTCTCTCCGAACGGAGTTCGCATCCGACAACCGGGCACAGGCTCGATTGGCTGAAACTCGGAGATGTTGATAAAGCCCATGTTGACCTCCTCCGTCGTGGGGCAGGTTTTCAACCTGCCCTTCGCATGACCGAGCAGGTTGAAAACCTGCCCCAC
>CAMDPK010000064.1 GCA_945904015.1 Candidatus Kuenenia stuttgartensis
TTTGTGGACGTCCAAACCAACGAACCGTAGCTTACTCATCGGACCAGTCCTCCCGTTTGTGGCTCTGTGTCGAACGGAACTCTCAAAACGCTCCGCTCAACTTAACCCACGCTGACGTGAGCGACTGGTCCTTCCATATTGTCTACGAATGAGCCAACCGATATCGGTCGTGCAACGCCTGATATCGTGGCCGACCCGCCGCGGCGGGCCAGCGTCGGCTCGCGGACGCAAGCTGCGTCCACCACGGCGATCGCCGCTGGGCCGTCTTGGCTCGAACGCATTCGCCAACTCGTCGAAAGGTATCTCACCTGGATCGTCGGTGTCTGGCTGTTCGGAGTGGCGATCTTGTCGCTGCGATTGCTAGCAGGTTGGCTCAGCGTGCAAAGATTACGACGCCGCGCTCATCAACCCGCCAATGAAACTTGGCAAGCGATGCTCCGCCGCATCGCGGAACGATTGCGAGTCACTCGGCCGGTGAAACTGGTCGAGTCAGCTCTGGTCGAAGTCCCAACGGTCATCGGCTGGCTGAGTCCGATGATTCTGCTCCCCGCCAGCGCGATGACCGGACTGACGACCGAGCAACTCGAAGCGCTGCTCGCACACGAACTCGCGCATGTGCGGCGGCACGATTACCTCATCAATCTGCTTCAAACGGTGGTCGAGACGCTGCTGTTCTATCACCCCGCCGTCTGGTGGGTCTCGCACCGCATCCGTCTCGAACGAGAACACTGCTGTGACGACCTCGCGGTGCATGTCTGCGGCGACGGTCTGACGTATGCGAAAGCGCTCGTCGCGTTGGAGGAGTTGCGTGCTCCGAAACTCGGCTTGGCGATGTCATCACGCGGCGGAAGTTTGCTGACGCGAGTCGCTCGCCTGCTCGGTCAAGCCGAGCAACAACGTCGGCCGACCGGCTGGATCGCGGGCCTCTTGTCGTTGGTGTTGCTCACGATGGCCGGAGCGCTCGGCGCGGGTCTCCTGACCCCGCCGGACAAACCGACCGCAGGTCTTCCGAACAACACGCAACCAACAGAAACAAAATCAACCGACACGAACGAGGAGACCTCCGGTCCAACCCAGCGACAGGGTCAGGACACCCGTGCCGAGCGTGAATTGTTCGTGACTGTTGCCGAAGGCCAAACGCTCGACCTCGAATTCGAGCAATCCGTCAAGACGGTCGAAGGTTTCGATTTGAGGATGCTGACGGTCACAACGCCCTCGCCAACGACGGCGCGAGTGAAAGGTGTGATCGTCGGATTGACGATCGTAACAGTGACGGACGTCAATGGGACCGAGTTCACTGTTCCGATTGAGGTACTGCCGAAGTCTAATTCTGAATTGAACAAGCCAGCCACAACCACATTCCGCCCCAAGCCAAGAAAGAACCCACTGCTGCGTCCTATCCAGATTGGCCAAAACAAAATGTCGGTCGTACTTGGCGTTCAGCAGCCTCGCTTCGTGGAATTTCCAAATCGGATTTTTCGCATCGACGGTTTTGATCCATTGGTGATCAATGTCGGTGCGATGTCCCCTTACCAATTGCGAGTGACGGGGCTGGCCATTGGGAAAACGTCATTCACTGCCGGGATCGAGGGTGACAAGCCGCTCACGGTTGAGTTTGAGGTGACACCATTCAAGCACAGCCGGGAGTCAATCATAAAACTCTTTGCGGCAACGGATGGCGATTTGCCAGGAGGAGAACTGCGGATCAGCGAAGTGGCGGGGGCGGGAGACCCGCGCCGAGCGCAAGTCGATGATCAGAAAGCCGTCCAGCGCGAAGAACTCATTCCCATTCACGGTCAATGCGTTGGTGCAAAGACTGATCAGCCGATCGAGGATGCCGAAGTGCGGCTCTATCGGTTGGACCGAACTCTTCGGAAGAATTCGTTGATCATTGCGACGCGAACCGATGCGACCGGTCGGTTTGATTTGGGTACGTTTCCAGAACTCGGCGAGGGGCAAAATTATTTTGTCGGTGTGCGAGCGAAAGGTTTCGCGTCCTCGTTGAGCGCGACGCGCCACAATCGTAGGTCTCTGGAGCGATCTGCGCCACTGATGCTCCGCTTGTCGCCGGCAGCGACATTGAGTGGCACTGTCCTGGGGCCGGACGATCAACCGCTGGCGGACGTGAAGGTGAATCTCGGCGTGGATTGGATTCCCGGAATCCGCAGCACGACGACTGATGCCAAGGGGCAGTTTGCTCTCGACGATGTCACCGAAATCGTGGAGGGATCAAGTCGAGGGCGTATAGTTTTGGAGCACGCCGAACTGGGCCGCAAGGATGTTTGGTATTCGCGCTGTCCTGACACGCTGGACGTGAAGTTTGTCGCTCCCGCAATTGTTGAAGGAACGGTCCTAAACGCGGATGGATCGACCGCTCGAAATGAAACGCTGCATTGCCAGTCCACTCATGCGGAGCGTGCGATCGTCCCTGGTCCCGCCGAGCACAGCGTGACGACGGACGACCAAGGTCGATATCGCTTCGCGTTTCAAGTGGCGGGAAAGATCAACCTATTGCACATGGCCCGAAATCCAGATTTCGTGGCTGAGGCGATCGAATCAATTGAGGTCATTAACGGTCAAACGGTGACGGCTCCTCCAATGACGTTGGTAAATGGAGGCCTCATCGTTGGGCAAGTCATCGACGCCGATACGGGTAAGCCGGTCGTCATCCGGCCGTTCGAGAGTTTTCATGTGGGCGCGCATGGACCAAGCCGTCCGAACAGCAGTCCTATGGTGGTCGTCGCTTATGTGAAACCTGACGGAACGTACTCTTTACGAGTTCCTCCGGGCCGTAGCTACCCGTATTTGGGCCGCAGCAGTAACTCCACAGCCAACGGCCCTAATTGGTCGATCACCGTTGGAGCCTACGATCCGTTGAAGGCTCTCGAACAACCGATCGATGTGCTGGAAGGCCAAACGATCGAACTCAATTTTGAAGTCAGCCTTACTCGACGTAAAAACGTGCCCGCGATTTCAAAGCTTCAGTCCATCGAGCGCAGCTCTCCTGATGCACCACTCAATAAATCGGATGCTCGTGATGGACGTGGGACTACAAACGTCGGCCGGTTTGTCGGGCGAGTGCGGCTGAAGACGGAGAAGGCGTTGCCGGATTTGGAGAAGGTGGCGGTGCCGGCCGGAAAAGTGTTGGATGAGTCGTTGGTGTTCTCGAAGGACGGCGGCTTAGCGAATGTGTTCGTCTATTTGCGGAAGCCGACGTTTCCGATTGAGCCGCCGTCGGAGGCGAAACTCGCGAAGCCGTTCGTATTGATCGCGGAGGACGGAAAGTTCTGGCCCCATGCGGCGATGGTCCGAGTTGGGCAGCCGATCGTTCTCGAAAACCGAGACATTGAAGGAGTCAATTTTCATCTGCAACTATCGAGGAATGGCTCGCAAAACATTGCGGTGGTTGGTGGCGAGAGATTCAGAAGCAAGCCACTCAGTAAATCCGAGAGTTATCCGCTGCCAGTGACGTCCGACTTGCAGCGGTGGAAAAAGGCGCACCTTTTTGCTGTCGATCACCCATTCGTCGCCGTGACGGATCATGACGGCCACTTCGTCATCAACTGTCTGCCTCCCGGCGAACACGAATTCCTTGCCTGGCACGAGCGGGTCGGCTACTTGGCGAAGTCACTCGTCATCACGATCAAGCCGAGCGAAGACGTGCAGTCCGAATTGGAATACGCGCCGGATCGTCTCAAGCTCACCGAGGCCGAAGTGCTGGCTTGGGGCAATCGACTGATTGATGCCAAGTGGATTCCGAGAGCGATCGTGCCTCGGCCTGCGGCCCCGAAGAAAGAGGACGAGGGCAAGGCTGACTTGTCAGAGACTCCTGACACGAAGCAACCGCCACAAAAACAACTGAAGGTCGAAACGGAAGCAGAGCAAGCTCGGCGAGCGATCATCCGCCAGCGGGCGGAGAATGACGTCACTGTTCGATTTGCGAAGAAGAGTGCCGAAGTCGCCAAAGCAGAATGGGAAAAACTCTTGGCCGCCAATCGCAGCGTACCGGGAGCGATCTCGGAGTCCGAGGTTCGCCGAGCGAAAGCAAAGTACGAGATCGCTCTGTTGCAAATCGAGCACGCTGAAGCGGAGCGAGCAGCAGCTCGCTCGCAGCTTGAGGACAAAACGCTCGACGAGCCGTCCCCGAAAACGGTCGAACTTCGCCAGCGAGCGGCGAAGACCGCCGCCGAAATCGCCAAGGCCAATGCCGAAATCGTGAAGGCTGCCATCGAACGCGCCGTCGCCTTTTTGAAAACTCAGCAGCAAGAAAATGGTGCGTGGCAAGGGATGCCGGCTGATGGAGTGACCGCTCTTTGTGCCGCCGCGTTGTTGCAAGCGGGTGTGAAGGCCGATGATCCCGTCATGCAGCGGGCGTTGGCTCAACTGCGGAAGATCGAACAGTCGCTGAGTTACACGGTTGCGTTGCAGACGATGGTCTTCTGCTGGGCTTCGCCGAAGGAAGATGCGGAATTGATTCTGCGAAATGTCGAGTGGCTGGAGAAAGCTCAAGTGACGAAAGGTGAGCTGCGCGGGGCGTGGAGCTACGCGGTCACGAACCTCGGCGTTGGCGATGGTTCGTGTTCGCGGTTCGCGGTGATGGGCCTGCACGCGGCGAAGCGAGCGGGCTTCGCGGTGAAGGCCGAGACTTGGCGGCACGTCAGCGATTATTGGCTGACGACTCAAAAGGATCAGGGTCGCTGGGGCTACACGCCGCAATCGGCACCGACACCCACGATGACTCTGGCGGGGATCGCGTGCCTCGCGACTGCGAATCGGTACTTGCCGCAGGATGAGCAAACGAAGACTCGCGAAGCCGCGATGCGCAAACCGGCCGAGTATCTGGAAAAGGTGATCCCCGATTTGACGAAGGCGGGATTCGCGCTTTACGCCCTGCAATCGCTCGAACGAGCCGGCCACATCAGCGGCATCAAGGAGTTTGGCAAGCTCGATTGGCAAGCCGATCTGACGAAACGGCTGTTGGAAACGCAGCATCCCAACGGAAGTTGGAAAGGGAGCACGCCGACCGAAAGCGAACTCGTCGCCACCTGCTTCGCGTTGCTCGCGCTGACGGGACAGCCGGAGACGAAGCTGGTCGCCCACCGGGTGCGGATCGAGCCTCGCGACGCAGGGGGAAAAATGCAAATTCGTACCAACTTGATCGTGACATCCACACCACCTCGGCAGCGCACCGAGATCAGTGGCGGCGTACGAATCGAAGCGATCGAGCCGGATGGATCGAAGTGGCGCATCGAAGCCGATCAGGCAATCATCGAATCTGGTACTGGAGTCAATGACAAATTCGAGTTGTCTGGTAGTGACGTGACGCGCATCGTATGCACTGGCTCGGTGAAGATGGTGGGGGGGCAAGGCGATCAATTGACGGAAGTGACGGCAGAGAATCTGGAATTGGATTTCCAAAAGAACGAAGGTTGGCTTAACCAATCCCAAATACGGCCGTGAGGCGGCTTTGGTGGCGATGTCCTGCAAAATGCGAGACAGTGTTTGGGTGACTCACTCGTTTCGTCGGATGTGCCAGGGTCAGGTCTTCAAATTTCATTTTTGGGCACCGCAATCCGCCCCAGACTCTAATTCCAACTTGCCATTCCAATCGACATCGAGCTTATTCGTGAGGCCAAAAATGAAATTTGAAGACCTGACCCCTGCGCTTCTCGTTGCTTGGACGTTGCTGTTGCTGGAAGTCGCCGAGACGAGCGGCAACGACAAGCCAACTCGGCCAAACATCGTCGTGATCATGTCGGATGACATGGGGTATTCGGATCTCGGCTGCTACGGCGGCGAGATCAAGACGCCGAATCTCGACAAGCTGGCGGCGGGTGGGTTGCGGTTCACGCAGTTCTACAACACCGCGCGGTGTTGCCCGACGCGAGCGGCGTTGCTCACGGGGTTGTATCCGCATCAGGCGGGTATCGGGCACATGATGGAGGACCGTGGGCACAACGGTTATCGCGGAGACCTCAATCGGCAGTGTGCGACGTTCGCCGAGGTGCTCAAGCCGGCGGGGTACGGGACGTATGCGGTCGGCAAATGGCACGTCACGAAGCACATCCAGCCGGACGGGCCGAAGCACAACTGGCCGTTGCAGCGCGGGTTCGATCGCTTCTACGGGACGATCACCGGAGCCGGCAGTTTTTACGATCCGGGAACGCTGACTCGCGACAACACGAACCTCTCGCCGTTCGCGGATGCCGAGTATCAGCCGAAGCGGTTCTACTACACCGACGCGATCACCGATCATGCGATTCGCTTTGTCGGCGAGCATTGCGACAAGCAGGCCGAGAAACCTTTCTTGCTCTACATGGCTTACACGGCGGCGCATTGGCCGATGCACGCGCTGGAAGAGGACATCGCCAAATATCGCGGCGTGTACGACGCTGGGTATGACGCGATCCGGAAGGCTCGGTTGAAACGGCTGCACGAGTTGGGACTGATGCCGACTGGGTGGACTCCGGCACCGACGGTCGGCGATTGGTCGAAGCTGGCCGACAACGAGCAACGCCGCGCCTGGGAGATTCGCTGCATGGAGGTCTATGCCGCGATGATCGACCGCATGGATCAGAACATCGGACGCTTCGTCGCGGAACTGTCTCAGCGCGGGAAGCTCGACAACACGCTGATCCTGTTCCTGCAAGACAACGGCGGCTGCCAAGAGGTCATCGGCCGACAAGAGCAGATGACTCGCTCAGCGAAGCCAACGCTGCCGCCGATCGCGGCTGATGCGATTCGGCTCGATGTCATCCCGAAGCAGAACCGCGCGGGAGTGCCGACTCAGCAAGGCCCGCACGTTCTGCCCGGTCCAGAAGACACCTACATCGCCTACGGACTGAATTGGGCGAATGTCTCGAACACGCCATTTCGCGAGTACAAGCACTTCGTCCACGAAGGGGGCATCTCGACGCCGCTGATCGCTCATTGGCCGAGCGGAATTTCTCGCCGCAGTGCGTTCGAGCCTCAGCCGGGACACCTGATCGACATCATGGCAACGTGCGTCGATTTGTCCGGCGCGGCGTACCCGCCGGTACTGCGGTCTGAGCCGATTCATCCGCTTGAAGGCCGCAGCCTCGCTCCGGCGTTCACGGGAAAGAAGATCGAACGAGACGCGATCTATTGGGAGCATGAAGGGAACCGCGCGATCCGCGAAGGCTCGTGGAAGCTCGTCGCGAAGGAAGACAAACCGTGGGAGCTGTACGACCTAGCCGCCGATCGCACCGAACAGCACGACCTCGCCACCTCGCAGCCAGAGCGATTACAACGACTCGCCGCCAAGTGGGACGACTGGGCCAAACGCGCGAATGTTTTGCCGCTCGGCACTTGGAAAGCAAAAGCAGCGCTGAAGTAGGTGATGTCGGCGTAGCTGACGACTATGTAGCCATCACGCTCCGCGTGATGAGCCGAGCGCTTCACAACCCCCCAACCCGTGAAAACGTCCATCGCTGTGAAGCCTGCGGCTCGTCACGCGGAGCGGTGACGGCTACGTTTCTGCGGCTTCGCCGTGCGACCGGTTGCGTCTGTCGCTCGTCCTCGGCACTCTCGCCAAAAAACTTCCGCGACTGGTCTGCCGTTTGCCTTCTTGGGTGGTGACTGTCAATTCGGCTGCCAATTGATTCGTGGCGTTGAAGCCGGAATTGGCGGCGGGAGGAGACTCATCATGGCGTTTCGGTTCGACAAGCTCACGGTCAAGTCGCAAGAGGCGGTGCAGCAGGCGCAGTCTGAGGCCGAGAATCTCGGTCATCAGCAGTTGCTGCCGTTGCATCTGCTCAAAGCGTTGCTGACGGAAGAGCAAGGGATCGTGCGGCCGTTGCTGCAAAAGATCGGCGTGAAAATTCCGCAGTTGGAGTCGATGGTCGCGGCCGAATTGAACCGACTGCCGAAGGTGTCCGGCGGTGGCGGCGGGCAAGTCGGAGCCGGTCGCGAGGTCATGCAGGTCTTCGACGCGGCGACTCAGGCGGCCGATCAGATGAAAGATCAGTTCGTCTCGACCGAGCACCTGTTGCTGGGGCTGACGAAGGTCGAGGACGCGGCCAAGCGACTGCTCGCTCTAAATGCCATCGAAGAGAAGGACATCCTCAACGCTCTGCGAACCGTGCGCGGCAGCCAGCAAGTCACTGATCAATCGCCGGAGGACAAGTACCAAGCTCTCGAAAAGTACGGCAAGGATTTGGTGGAACTCGCGCGACAGGGAAAGATCGACCCGGTGATCGGTCGCGACACGGAGATTCGCCGCATCATTCAAGTCCTCTCGCGGCGTCGCAAGAACAATCCGGTGCTGATCGGCGAGCCAGGTGTCGGCAAAACGGCGATTGTCGAAGGGCTCGCGCACCGCATTGTGACGGGCGATGTCCCGCAGAATTTGAAGGACAAACGAGTCGTCGCGCTCGACATGGGCGCGTTGATTGCCGGTGCGAAATATCGCGGCGAATTCGAGGATCGACTGAAGGCCGTGCTGAAAGAAGTGCAGTCGGCCGAGGGCCGCGTCGTGCTGTTCATCGACGAATTGCACACCGTCGTCGGAGCCGGTGCGGCCGAGGGAGCGATGGACGCCAGCAATCTGTTGAAGCCCGCGCTCGCCCGTGGCGAATTACACTGCGTCGGCGCGACGACGCTCGACGAGTACCGCAAGTACATCGAAAAGGACGCAGCACTGGAACGTCGCTTCCAGCCGGTCATGGTTCAAGAGCCGAACGTCGAAGACACGATCTCGATCTTGCGCGGATTGAAAGAACGGTACGAGTCGCATCACGGCGTCCGCATCACCGACGATTCGCTGATCGCGGCAGCAACGCTCTCGGATCGCTACATCAACGACCGCTTCCTGCCGGACAAAGCAATTGATCTGGTCGATGAAGCGGCGTCGAGGCTGCGCATGGAGATCGACTCGATGCCGGCCGAAATCGACGAGGCGACGCGGCAACTCACCCGGATGCAGATCGAAGCGACGGCGTTGGCGACCGAGAAAAGTCCCGACAGCCGCGAGCGACTCGACGACCTACGGCGAGCGATCGCCGATCGTGAGGAATCGGTCAATCAGTTGAAAGCTCGGTGGCAAGCCGAGAAGGACGCACTGTCCCGTCTCCGCCCACTCAAGGAACAAATCGAGCGGCTTCGCACAGCTCGTGAACAGGGATTCGCCCAAGCTCAGCGGACGAACGCCAACGAAGACTTCATCGCCGCCTACAAAGCCGAACAAGACTTGCAGAAGGCCGAAGTGGAGTTGAAAGAGTTGGAACAACGCTCGGCCGAGACCAGCAACGCCAAGGGCGAACGGCTGCTCCGTGAGGAAGTCACCGACGAAGACATCGCCAAAGTCGTCAGCCTGTGGACCGGCATCCCGGTCGCTCGCATGTTGCAGAGCGAACGGGACAAGCTGCTCAAAATGGAAGGCGCCATTCACGGTCGCATGATCGACCAGCACGAGGCGGTCGTCGCGGTCTCGAACGCGGTGCGACGATCTCGCTCCGGCCTGCAAGATCGCAATCGTCCGATCGGCTCGTTCATTTTTCTCGGCCCGACCGGCGTCGGAAAAACCGAGCTGTGCAAGGCGCTCGCCGCGTTCCTGTTCGACGACGAGCACGCGATGGTCCGCGTCGATATGAGCGAGTTCATGGAGAAGCACTCCGTCGCACGGCTGATCGGTGCGCCTCCCGGCTACGTCGGCTACGAAGAGGGAGGCCGGCTGACGGAAGCGGTTCGCCGTCATCCGTACTGCGTGTTGCTGCTCGACGAGATCGAGAAGGCGCACCGCGACGTCTTCAACATCCTGCTGCAACTGCTGGACGACGGCCGTCTGACCGACGGCCACGGCCGCACGGTCGATTTCACGAACACGATCGTCGTGATGACATCGAACATCGGCAGCCAGTCGATCATGGAACTCAGCGGCAAAGAGAACGAGAAAGAGATCAACCGCCGAGTGATGGATGCTCTGCGCAGAGATTTCCTTCCGGAATTTCTCAACCGCGTCGATGAGGTCATCGTCTTCCATCCGCTCGGCCGAGCCGAGATTCGCCAGATCGTCGATCTGCAACTTTGCCGCTTGGCAAAGCAACTCGACGAGAACGGCTTCGGATTCGAGATCACCGACGCAGCGAAGGATCAACTCGGCGAAGAGGGCTACGACCCGGCCTATGGTGCTCGACCGCTCAAGCGAGTCATTCAGCAGCGGCTGCAAAACCAACTCGCCAACGAGTTGCTTTCCGGCCGCCTGCCGCCAGGTTGCAAGATCGTGGTCGATGTGAAAGAGGGCGAGTTCGTGTTTGACCACAAGGTTCCGGCAGACTGATTTCGAGACCAGCCCGACGCGCGAGGTTTGGTGGGCCGTTATGCGGTTCCGCCCCGAAGGGGCAGCAACAAAATAGCCCAGGGCAAGTGACCAACGGGAGCGCCGCCGTGGGTTGAGGAATGACCTCAGATCAAAAGCCCTGAAGGGGCGAAACTCATTCGATCGGTTTGTGAGTATCGCCCTTTCAGGACTTCAGAATTTCAAAGATTTCCGTACCCAGGGCGTTGCCCTGGGCTGGCATATTGCTGCCCCTTCGGGGCGGAATCACAGTCGAGCGCAGGATCAATTCACGCCGGCGAAGACTTTGAAAACCGAGGTTGTCAGCCACTCGCTTGCGCGTCGTGCTCGTCTGACGACCTGATTGCGTACCGCAGCTTTGCCGATGACGAACGTGGGTTGGCTCGCTGTTCGGCGGGCGACGCACGCACGACATCGTCGGCGATGGACGAGTACAGTCCGTCGCGCAGTCCTTGTTTGAACGCTAGCTTCACGCGGCGGTCTTCGCCGGAATGAAACGTCAGGATCGCGGCTCGGCCTCCCGGCTTCAGGCAGAACGGTAGATGGCGAAGCAGCATATCGAGCGCACCGAACTCGTCGTTCACGGCGATTCGTAACGCCTGAAACACGCGCCGCACGGCATCGTCCGCGTGCTCGTCGGTGCGTTGTGGCAGGCGCGAGATGAGTGCTTGCACGACACCGGCAAGCCCTTGTGTGGTCGTCAATGGCTCGCGCGATTGAGCGAACGCAATGGCCGTTGCGATCTGAGCGGCTCGTGGTTCGTCGGCGTTCTCTTCCAGCAGCGTTGCGAGTTCCGTCCGGTCAAGTCTCGCAAGCAAAGCCGCCGCCGATTCGCCTCGCGCGGGATTCATCCGCATGTCGAGCGGTCCATCGGCCTTGAACGTGAAGCCGCGTGCGGGATCGTCGATTTGCATCGACGATAAGCCAAGGTCAGCCAACAGCAGGTCCGCTCCCTCAGGTGATTCCGCCGCGATGAGCTGAGCGACTCCCGCGAAATTGCTGCGCCGCACGATCAGCGACTCGGATGGGAAGCCGAGCGTCCGCAAGCGAGCCTCGGTTTTCGGCAACTCAATCGGATCGGCATCGACCGCGAGCAATCGGCCGCCCGGCTGTACGGCAGCCAACAACTCGCGAGCGTGTCCGCCGTAGCCCAGCGTGCAATCGACCGCGAATTCCCCCGGCTGTGGCGCGAGCACCTGCATGATCTCGCGAACCATGATCGGTCGATGCGTCCCGGCCGGTGTCTTGCCGCTAGCCACGACCTTGGCCACATCGTCGGCGAAGCGAGCAGGATCGTGCTCCTTGTACTTCTCCGCGAACTGCCGAGGATGCGTCCCGCGGTATCGCGGCCGACGTTTCGGTTTTTCGGCAGGATCGGTCATGATGGAAGTGGATTCAAAACTCGAAAAGTAACCCGAAGCGTCAGCGAGGGAGTCAGGAAATCCAGCGTGAGATCGACCCTCGCTGACGCTTCGGGTTACTTTTGAAATGGCCGCTAGAGCCTCAACGATTGTTCGCTTCGCTAAACTACGGCCGCTGACGATTTCTTCCAACCCCTTGAAAGGCAATCAACGATGATTCTTCGACGTTGCATGTTGTTCGTGATCGTGCTGGCGGGCTGTGGTTCCAACTTGGTTTCAGCAGCCGATCCAATTCGGTTGTGGGCAGGAGCGGCTCCCGGCGCGTTGGGCGAAGCGGATCACGATATCCCGACCATCACGCCGTACTTGCCAACGGCCGACAAAGTCAGCGGCACATCAATCGTGGTTTGTCCCGGCGGCGGTTACGGCGGCTTGGCTCCGCACGAAGGAGAAGGCTATGCCAAGTGGCTGGCGGATAACGGTGTGTCAGCGTTTGTGTTGAAGTACCGACTCGGCTCAAAGGGCTATCGGCATCCGATCATGCTGGGCGATGTCTCGCGAGCGATCCGTCTCGTGCGATCTCGGGCGGCCGAATGGAAACTCGATCCGCAGCGAGTCGGTGTGATGGGCAGCAGCGCGGGGGGACATCTCGCCTCGACCGCCGTCACGCATTTCGATACGGGCAAAGCCGACGCCACAGACGTCGTCGAAAAACAAAGCTCGCGGCCTGACTTCGGAGTGCTCTGCTATGCCGTCATCAGCATGGAAGACGGAGTCACTCACGGCGGCTCGAAAGCCAACCTGCTGGGGAAAGATCCCGACCCGAAACTGGTTGAGTTGCTCTCGAACGAGAAGCAGGTCACGAAGAACACGCCGCCGTGTTTCGTTTGGAGCACGCAAGAAGACAAAGCCGTTCCCGTCACGAACTCGCTGCGGTTCGTCTCCGCGTTGCAGCAAAATGGAGTGGCCTACGACTTCCACGTCTACCAAAAAGGTCCGCACGGCATCGGCCTGAGCGAAGGCAAGAACGGAGCCGCTGCCGGTGAGATTCATCCGTGGGGAAAAGACCTGCTGTTCTGGATGCGGCAGAACAGTTGGCTGAAGTAGCTCCGGCCCTTGTGGCCGGGATGATTTGCTGCCGTTTGAATTGGGGTACTCAAACTGAGCGGCTTCTGAGTCCCGCAAGGGACGGATCGAGAATAGCCCAGCACGTCAGTGCTGGGTTTCGTAGCGCAAATCATCACAAAGTCCCGCCAGGGACGACAGAAAACGATCATGCTCTATCGTCCCTGACGGGACTCAGGCGGCAGGCTTAACGGCCATCCCAGCTGACGTGCTGGGCTATTTTCGAGTGTCCCTGACGGGACAAAAACAAAACCGCTCAGCTTGAGTGTGGCGGAAATCTCATCACTCAAGCCACAAGGGCTTGGGCTGCAGGAGTTCGTCAGCGAATCATGATTCGGCTGCTGACGAGTGCGTCTCGCTCGTCGGTGACGGTGATGAACCACACGGTTGCTTCGGCCGGTGCGGCTTCGACGGTGATGGTGTTGCCGTCGATCGTGGCGGCGGTCGTCTTCCAAGTCCGCTTGTTGATCGCATCGCCGTCGGTCGTGTAGTGCAACGCGGCTTGCTTCAGCTTGGTCTCTGACTTCACCGCGACTTGCACACGACCGTTTTCTGTTTTTGGATCGGAGAGTTTTGGCAACGCCGGGCCGCGTCCCAACTGGTGGTCGATGAACAGTCCAATCTCCGGCGGAGCCCAACCCGGTGGATGACCGTGCGGCAGGTTGACGCTGACTCGCAACTGCTTTGTGCCTGGCACGGCGTTGAAGCTCTTCATGTAGCTGTCGAGCGGGTATGCGAAATCGTTCGTGCCGTTGACGAACAGAATCGGCATCGAGACCGCCGGCAAATATTTGGACGGATCCCACAGCGTCACCCAGCGCTGGCGTTG
Source organism: Candidatus Kuenenia stuttgartensis (assembly GCA_945904015.1). Classification (GTDB taxonomy): domain Bacteria; phylum Planctomycetota; class Planctomycetia; order Planctomycetales; family Planctomycetaceae; genus SXKJ01. The sequence goes on from CAMDPK010000064.1 coordinate 13,631, forward strand.
TTCGGGTGACATCTTTTCAAAGCGAGACAACCACGCGCTGTTGTCGTGCAGGAAGCCGCAGCCATAAACCGGAACCGCAGCTTTGAAGCGGCTGTCGAGTCCGGCCACGATGCAGGTCAGATAGCCGCCCCAACTGATGCCGGTCACGCCCGTCCGCTGCGCGTCGACTTCCGGAAAGCTGCGAATCAGCGAGTGTGCTCGAATCGCCGCCGCGACGGCGTGATACGACCACTGCTCAGTCTGTGGCTTGTCGATGCTGCCGAACTTCTCGTCGTCTCCTTGGTTCGGCCCGCCGTCCGGCAATCGCGTACGATTGGCGGGCTGATGAGCATTCTGCCCCTCGTTCGGCCGATGCCCTGCCAAGTCCATCGCGATCGCGGCGTAGCCTCGTTTGGCCCACAACTCGGCCCACTCACGAAACGCTGTCCCGCCTCCGCCATGAATCAGCACGACGGCCGGAAATTTTTCTGCCGGCGGCTTGCTGTCCGAAAGCGTCGCGGGAGAAGCGTAGTACGCGAAGACGCGAGTCGCTTTGCCGCCATACGGCTCGCCCGCGTAGAACAGCGAACGCACGCTGCTCTTTTGATCGACCCACTCGAAGGCCGGCACCTCGCTGAGTTGCTTCAAGTCCCACGGCGTCGTCTCCGGCAACCGCTCCGACCGGACAATCACGTCCGCAGCGGAGGCCGTCATTGCAGCCAGTAGGAACAGAACTGAGAAGACCGATACTCCCCATCGACATCGCATCGTGCGTTTCCCTTTGGTTGTCAGGCTCGCGAATCCACAGCCGCCACCACGCACATCAGCGCGATGCCCGGCGATTGCATTCGCATCAATCCCACTTGGTTATGGGCGATCACGGTTGAAGTACCGGTGCCACTGCCACACTCCCTCAAACCAGAGACGCTGCTCCTCACGCAACTCGTGAGGTCCAGGTCCACTCCACATTCCCATGTGAAAGTATCTCAGACTGGATTCAAGGGACTCAGGAGGATCAGCAGATTCCTCCCGCATTCGCGTCAGTTGCTGTGATGGTAAGAAGGCTGCGATTTCCTCAGGAGGATGCGACGCTGCCGCCTGCACTAGTCTAAAAAGCAACTCGATGTCGGTGATGTGTCCTTCATCATAAAGCTGAAGCCACCGTTCAGGGTCGTAACGAAGCATCGTGTGACTTTCCGGAGATGGCACTCATTACACGAACTCAACCGGCCGGAACGCACCACCCAACACCGGTTCGCTGGGGATGCTCAGCCAGCGGTCGAGCAGCGTGGCGTACACGGAACGAAAATCGGTGTGGAACTTCAAGTCGCCGTCGTCGAGGTCGGTCAGGCTTGGATGAGCGCCGATCACGCCCCCTTTGCACTTCGGCGAGACGACGAACATCTGCGAGGCGGCTCCGTGATCGGTGCCGAGGCTGCCGTTCTCGGCGACGCGGCGGCCGAATTCGGAGAACGTCGCGACCAGCACTCGGTCGGCGAGGCCGTGGCCTTTCAGGTCGCCGACGAACGCGGTGATCGCCGAGGACAACTCGGTCAGCAACGCCTGATGCGCGTTCGCTTGCTGCGAGTGCGTGTCGAAGCCGTCGAGATTCACATAGAACATCCGCGTGCCCATGTCGCCGCTGATGATCTCCGCCACCGTGCGCAGCTTCTGTCCCAGCGGGTTGCCGGGATACTCCGTCGCCGGCTTGTAGCTGGCGGAGATTTGCTTGAGCTTCTCCGCGCTCGACCACGCCGTGCGAGCGGTGCGTCGCAAGAAGTCGAGGTCCGAACCTGCGGAGGCATCGCGGCTGGCGATCCGCTCCAACGCTTGCTTGTGCGTCTTCAAGGCGGACTCGTTGCCGGGGCCAAGATTCAAATGATAGCCCTTCACATCGCGCACCGTCGGCACGTTGATCTTCGACGCGACCAGCGACAGAGGCAGCTTGTCCGTCCCGAACGCCAGCCCCGGCACCTTGCCGACATGCTGCTCGACGGTCGAATCGAGTGCTCGGCCGAGCCACCCGCTGCTGACGTCATCCTTCTCCGGCTTGGCCGACTGCCAGATATCCATCGAGCGGAAGTGCGAGCGATCCGGGTTCGGATAGCCGACTCCTTGCACGACGCTCAGCCAGCCTTCGTCGAACAGTTTTTTGAACCCGTCCATCGCCGGATGCAGGCCAAGCTCGCCGTTGAGTTTCAACACCGCATCCTTGCCGATGCCGACTCCGGGTCTCGCCTTGTAGTACTCGTCGCGACCGAATGGAACGACGGTGTTCAATCCATCGTTGCCACCCGCCAATTGCACGAGCACGAGGATGCGTTCGTCTGGCTTCGCTTCCGTCGCAGCAGCCGCCCGCGCGAGAAAGCTCGGCGGCGTGGCTCCCAATGAGACGAGACTGGCGGCTCCGAACTGCTTCAAGAATTCACGGCGAGTGGTCATGGGTGGTCCTTTTCAAACTAACCCGAAGCGTCAGCGAGGGCGAGCGCTTCAAAACGCATGGCCAACGGAAGTCGGTGAAGCGTTCGCCCTCGCTGACGCTTCGGGTTAGTTTGGCTACGTCAACTGATACTCCGGCATCTGCATCACGAACTGAGTCAGCGAGCGGAGTCGAGTCTCTGCGTCGCCGGTTTGGTTCTTCGCGAACTGCCGCAGCTCGGCGACGGCGTCGGGGCCGACGTCGCGAGCTAGCAGCAACTCGACGAAATAGTTCACATCGTCTTCGACTCGCAAGCCAGCGAACGAAATTGAGCCGAGTTGGTTCGACTTCAGCAGCGCGGTGGCGAAGTTGGCTCGCTGAATCAGCGTGGTCGAACTAATCCACAGCCGACCGCCGTCCCAGCCTTTGACGGTTGGCGGCTCGAAGATGTCCTGGCCGAGTTCCGCTGATAATCGCGCGAGGCTCTGCAGATTCGGCTTGGCTTTCAATTGCCGCACCGCTCCGAGCAACAACTCGACCGGCGACTTGATGATCGACTGCCGAGCTTGCTCGCTGAAAAACAGCCGCGATGCGAACAACTCACGCAGGATCGGCCGCCACTCGAAATTGTGCTGCCGGATGCGAGCGGCCAGAGCGTCGATGTGTTCCTTCGACGGTGACGGCTCGACGAATTGCCGCAGCAGCTTGAACGCCAGGAAGCGCGGGCACGCGGGATGTTCGAGACACAACTCGACGACCTCGCCGCCGTCGAAGTTGCCGCGCTTGGTAAAGATGACCTTCTCACCGGTGTCGTGCTGAATCGCGTTGAACCAGAACTCGCCGTTGCGGACATGCCAGCCGGTGAAGGCGCGGGCGGCTTCTTGAATGTCGTGCTCGGAATAGTTGCCGACGCCGAGACTGAAGAGTTCCATGACCTCGCGGGAAAAGTTTTCGTTCGGATGCCGCTTGCGGTTTGAGTTGCTGTCGAGCCACAAGAGCATCGCGACATCTTTGGCCATATCGTGCAGCACTCGCCGAAAGCTGCCGAGCGACTCGCGCCGCAGCAGATCGTTCTGAGCGGCCATCAGCAGCACCGAATCGACCTTTGCGTTCGAGGTCGCGAAATGGTTGTGCCACAGCAGCGTCAGCTTCTCGATCAGCGGATTGGCCGAGGCGGTCATCCGGTGCAGCCACCACGCTTTCAGGTCCGCAATGCTCCCACTGTCGAACGCGGCCTGTCGGAGCAACGCATCGGCCTTCCCGAATTCCGTAGTTTCCACCGGCGGAGCGAGCAGCCGATCAAGCGTCTTGTCCAAGCCGTCCTGCGTGGCCTGCTGAATCTCGTCGGCCGAGGCTCCGAATCCGGTTCGCCACAGCAGGTGAGTCGCTGCGCTCCGCGACCATTGGCCGTCAGTCCGCTGCATTTCGTTCGCCATGAGTTCAGTCTCCGGTGCGCCAAGGGACGCGAGCCATACCGAACGAACCCCGAATTGGTTTCACTTGTCCGGCCGGGCATCATGTCGTGGCGGCAGGCGTCAGAAACTTATCCACGTCGTTCGAGACAATCACGCCGTAGTTCACGGCTCCCAGCCAGCCGGACATGATGATGCCGACGCTGCCGGCGTGAAACAGGCCGGCGATCTGCTGCGGCAATTCTTTGCTGACTTTCAAACCTTCCCACTTCGTGCCGAAAGCGGCTCCGTTCCAGTGCCGTGTGTAATGCTCGAAGGTCCGAGGTGTTGAGGCTTCGTAGTGCTCAACCTTGTCGCGAATGCCGGGCACATATTGGTCGAGACAATCGAGCGTCGTTTCGCAGAGCTCTTTCTTGGCGGCTTCGTACTCGGCTTCGGGGAGGTCCGCCCAGTCGCGGAAGTTCGCGTTCGTGGACGAGACCACGACGTAACGGTCGCAACCCGGTCGAGTGGACGGGTAATAGAACGAGAACGTGCGGCTGCTGACCTTCTTGCTGAGCATTGCTTCGATGTCGAAGCCTTTGTGCTCAGAATGAAACAGCAAGTCGCCGCAGTAGTCGAAACCGACGCCCGGCTTGAGCGCGATGTAGACCTGGCAACTGCTGTTGTTGAGCCGCACGGCCTTCGCTTCCTCGACGAAAGCGGGATCAAAATGCTGCTCGCCGACAAGCTGCAAGATCGTGGACTTGATGTTCGCGTTCGACACCACGCAACGGCATCCGATCCGCTTGCCGTTGACGACGACACCGGTGACGCGGCGCTGTTCATCGACTTCGACCTTCTCGACCAGCGAGCGGATGCGGATGTCGACGCCGTTCTTTTCCAGCTCGTCCTTCATCTGGTTCACGAGCTTGTCGGTGCCACCCTCGAAGGTGAAGACCCCTTTGCTCATGAAGTTGGAAAAGACGATGCCGTAGGACACGGCCGGGTCTTCCAGAGTACTCCCGTTGGCGTAGGTGATCGGCTCCATCAGCAGCCGGATGACGTCGCTGCGGCCGGGGAAGAATTCGTCGAAGAGCTGCCGAGTCGTCTTGGCCTCGGCATCGAAGTGGTTCATCGCACGAGCGGCGTCGAAGAATTTTTGGACGGTCTCGGCGGGGACGTTGAATTTCTCGATCAGCAGCTTCGTGAAATCTTCGCGGTTGAACGTCGTCGTCAACGAGAACTGCGGATTCTCGAACCGAATCCCCTTGAGCTGCACAATGCTGTCGGCGATCTCCTGCGTCCAATACTTCCGGCAGGACTTGATCATGCCGATCGGAAACCCGTGCAGCGAGATGTCGAAGATGTGCCCGCCGGCTCGTTTGAACCAGGTCGCCATGCCTCCGAGCTGGTAATGATGCTCCAAGAGCAGCACCGAATGGCCGGCGCGAGCCAGAATGTTGGCCGAGGTCAGCCCAGCCAAACCGCTACCAATGACAATGACGTCGTAGTGGTCTTGCGTGTCTTTGAGGAAATCCTTGGCCATCGTTCCGCTCACCGCCAACCTTGAAAACAAACGCAGCCCGGTTGAGCCGGGCTGCATCAGGGGCGGCAGTTTAAGGTTTGTGGCCGATGCTGCCAGCGTCGGCTCGGACGCTGACAGGAGCCACGGCGACTATTGCATCACCGAGCACCAGCAGTACCGGCCGTTGAGTACCATGTAGCCGAAGCCGACATCGGTGCCGCTGAGCATATTTCCGTGGTGAGCCGGGGACCAAATCCAGCCGTTGGTGGCGGCTTCAGGGGTGGTGACTCCCATGAAAATGTTCTCGCGGTACGGCAAACCGCTGTGCGACATCGAACCGGTTTCGGCCATCCAGACGGCGTGCCTTTGGGCGGCGAGGCACATTTCTGGGTTCAGCTTCGACGGCGACAAGCCGACTCGTGCCCGTTCTTGGTTGTGTAGCACCAGCAGTTTTTGGATGGTTGGATGCTGAACCAGCCAATCGAGGTTTTTCGAGTTTTTCTCCACCCGCGCCGCCATCTCGGCGGATCGGGTTCCAGTGACAGCGACCCCTGTGACAGCGAGGGCCAAGGCGAGAACCAGTGACTTCCGAATCAGACACATAGCACAACTCTCCATAGAAACCGGGTAACTTGCGCAGACTTTGACGATGACCCATCTCCTGCGACCGGGCGGATCCTTGCGGACGCCGACCCTCAGTTCAAGCAACCGGGGCGAAATCGAAGAGGCCAAGATGCAGCTGTCCATCGTGATTCCGACGCTGAACGAAGCCGCCGGAATTGAGCAAAACATACTGCGTGCCTTGGCGTTACGTCCGAACGAAATCATCGTGTCTGATGGCCAAAGCCAGGACGGAACCGGTGATCTGGCCCGATCGGCTGGAGCGACGGTCGTGACCAGCGAGCGTGGCCGAGGTCGGCAACTCAACGCCGGGGCGAGAGCGGCGACGGGCGACGTACTCCTGTTCCTGCACGCCGACTGCTGGTTGGAATCTCAGGCCGCCGAGCAGATCGAGGCAGTCCTTCGGGATGAAAAAGTGATCGGCGGAGCGTTCCAGCAGCGGATCGACCATGACCGGAGAATCTTCCGCTGGCTGGAATTGGGCAACTCGGCCCGCGTTCGCTGGAGGCGGATGCCCTATGGCGACCAGGGAATTTTCGTCCGGCGGTCGGCCTTCGAGGCGGTCGGCGGGTTTGCCGAGGTCCGGCTGATGGAAGACGTGCTGCTGATGCGGGAAATCCGCCGTCGCGGCTGGCGAATCGAACTCTTGCCCGGCCCGATCCATGTCGATCCGCGGCGCTGGCTGAAACACGGAGTTGTTCGGCAAACGCTTCGCAATTGGACGTTGCTGGCTGGACTGAAGCTGGGCATTTCGCCCGATCGACTGGCGGAGTTTTACTCGCCGAACTCGGTTGTTCCGGGGCGTTGAGGGCCTAGAATCCCGTCCCGCTCTGGAGCCTTGTCTTGGAAAACATCGTCCCGTTGGAACTGATGGCGGCTGGCGAAGTCGGCCTTGTGGTCCAGGTGAACGGGTCGCCCGACGTAGTTCACCGACTGGCCGAGATGGGACTTCGGGAGCAAGTTCGGATCATGATGGTCCAGCCGGGTCGGCCCTGCATCGTCGCCGTGGGGGATCATCGGCTCAGCTTGCGAATGGACGACGAGGCCGAAATTTTGGTGGCTCTGACAGTGACTCCGTAACCGAATCCATCCATGAGCCGGAACGCGCTAGCGTCCGGTTTTCCAGGAAATCGTGAACCCGACGCTAGCGCGTTTCGGCTGATGACAGAAGGCGTTCCCCGTTGCCTCAGACTCTCGACAAACTCCCCGAAGGCCAAGCGGCCACGATCCTCGATGTCGAAGGGGACGACGCCGTTGCCACACGCTTGCTGGAAATGGGCCTCACCGACGGGCAATCAATCCGGTCGCTCGGTGCCGCACCGCTGGGTGATCCGCTGGAATTTGAAGTCCGCGGCTACCGCCTCTCCCTCCGCATCGTCGAAGCCCGCCGAGTGCTAATCCGTTCGTAAACCTGCCCCCTCCGTAGCCACGCTCGCCAGAGCGTGGGCGAAATGCTCAACGTCCCGCCAAACATCGAAGCCCCACGTTCTGGCGAATGTGGCTACGAAAACCCTTCATGCCGCTCACTGTCGCAATCATCGGCAACCCGAACACCGGCAAGAGCACGCTGTTCAATGCTCTGACGGGCTTGCAGGCGCGAGTCGGCAATTTTCCGGGAGTCACGGTCGAGAAAAAGATCGGCCGGATCAAAGGGACCGCCGAGCCAATCGACCTCGTGGACTTGCCGGGGACGTACAGCCTGTCGCCGCGATCGCTGGACGAGATGGTTTCGGTCAACGTGCTGCTCGGCCGGCAGACGGATGTCGGCAAGGTGGATGCGGTCGTCTGCATTCTCGATGCGTCGAACCTCGAACGGAATTTTTATCTCGCCTGCCAGGTACTCGATCTGGGGCTGCCGACGGTGATCGTGCTCAACATGTTCGACGTGGCCACGACGCGCGGCGCGAAGATCGACATTTCTGCACTCTCACGGAAGCTCGGAGTCCAAGTGGTGGCGACGTCCGCTCACCGCAAGGAGGGCTTGGATGCCCTCAAATCCGCGATTGCCGCGGCCGTGCCGAACGGTCCTGGCCCGCGACCGCATCCGTTTCCCGAAGCGTTTTACGCCGAGTGTCATCAACTCGCGTCGAAGCTCGCCGAGCTTGGCCGCTCAGACGCGCCGAGTTTTCTCGTCGAGCGTGCGCTGCTGGATGTCGGCGGGTATCTCGAAACCGAGTGGCTGGCTGGCAGCGACGTGGCCGAACGCTGGAAGACCGCGTTGATCGAAGCTCGTGCTCGACTGAAAGAAGCCGGCTGCCGAGTGCCGGCCGTCGAAGCAAAGGCCCGCTACGCTTGGGCGAAGCAAACGCTGGCCGATGTCGCCACGGCTCCGGCCGCGCGAGCCGAAACGCTCAGCGACCGCGTGGACCGCGTGCTGACGCATCGCTTCGCCGGCCTGCTGATCTTCGCGGTGCTGATGGTCGTGGTTTTTCAAGCAATCTTTTCGTGGGCACAGCCACTGATGGATTTGTGCGGAGCGGGGCAATCGGCGGTCTCAGGCTTTGTCGCGTCGCTCATTTCGCCGGGGACGCTGCGAAGTTTGCTGACGGATGGCGTCGTCGCCGGCGTCGGCGGCGTGTTGGTCTTTCTGCCGCAGATCGGGATGTTGTTCCTGTTCATCGCGCTCTTGGAGGACTGCGGCTATCTGGCTCGCGCCGCGTTTCTGATGGACAAGGTGATGTCGAAGTTCGGTCTCAACGGCAAATCGTTCGTGCCGCTGATGACGTCTCACGCCTGCGCGATTCCCGGCATCATGGCCACACGCGTGATTGAAGATCGAAATGCTCGGCTAGCGACGATTCTGGTCGCGCCGCTGATGAGTTGTTCGGCGCGGTTGCCGGTCTACACCTTGTTCATCTCGCTGTTCGTGTCAGACGCGCCGCTGTTGGGATTGCGAGGCGCTCGGCAGGGGCTGACGCTGTTCGCGATGTACGCGCTGGGAATCATCGCGGCGGCGCTGGTTGCCGCAGTGTTGCGAAAGACGATCTTTCACGGCGAGACGCCGCCGTTCGTGATGGAGTTGCCGGCTTACAAATGGCCGTCGCCGTGGATCGTCGCCAGTCGTGTGTGGGACCGCATGATGGCCTTCGTGACTCGCGCGGGAACGCTGATCTTCGCGGCGGCGATCGTCGTCTGGGCGGGAAGTTTCTTTCCGGGAGATCACTCGCAGGAGTTTGAGAAGCAACGCTTCGTCGAACAGACGGACGTCGCTCAGGCTGATCCATTGAAGCATCGAGCGATGCTTGAAGAGGCGCTCGCCAAACTCAATGGCCGGATCGCTGCTCAAGCATCGGCAAACGAATTGGAACGGGCCGAGTGGCAGCAGAAACTCGCCATCACCGAAGGGGGATTGGCGGAGCTGAACGCAGCGTTGAAGCCCCTCGACGACGCTCGCGCGGAAGTGAACCACCTGCGGGCCTCACTGGTTGAGCAGAGCTTTCTCGGACATCTCGGTCATCTGATTGAGCCGGTCGTGAAGCCGCTCGGCTGGGATTGGAAGATCGGCGTCGGCACGTTGCTGTCGTTCCCGGCTCGTGAGCTAGTCGTGACGAATTTGGGAATCATCTACGGACTCGGCCAGGACGTGGACGAGAGCAATCAACAACTGTGGTCGGCGATCCGCGAGGCGAAGTGGCCCGACGGCCGGCCGGTCTACGGCGTGCCGGTGGCGTTGTCGATCATGGTGTTTTTCTCGCTGTGTGCTCAATGTGCCGCGACGCTGATGACCATTCGCCGCGAAACCAACTCTTGGCGCTGGCCCATCGTGACGTTTAGCTACATGACGTTGCTGGCGTACTTCGCCGCGCTGGTGACGTATCAAGTCGCCATCCGTTTGTAGGTTGGGATTCCATCCCGACCAATCGGGTCGGGACAGAGTCCCAACCTACCTTTTCTGAAACTACGACCTGAGACGTCAAATGCCCAACTTCGACACACAAACGCTGGTGGCTCTTGTCTGCGTGACGGTCGCGCTGGCGGTGTTGTTGCGGCGAACGCTGTTGTGGTGGCGAGGGCAATCCGCCGGCTGCGGAGGAGGCGGCTGTCACGGCTGCGGCGAGACGAAACCGGAAGTTCAAATGAAGGTGCCGCTGACGGTGATTGACCTCGATCAACCTGAACCGAACGAACGATGACGGACTCTTCGCAGATCACTGACTTGTCTGACATCGTCCGCTGCTGTGACGAAGTGCTGGCTCATGCCTGGATGGTGCGGACCTTCATCAAGCATGGCGAAGAGATCGACGACTACCCGGAGCTGATGGGGATCGTGCGGTCGGTGTTCGACATCTCGCGAGCGTTGGAAACTCGGCAGGCCGATCCGGTCGGCTACGTGCGAATGCTCAATAAGAAAGTCGGCAAGCTCCGCAAAGCGGCCGAGCAGTTCGCGGTTGATGCCTTGAAGGCTTCGACGCACACGAACTTTCAGCAGGCGGTGAAGTCGATGAACGTGTGCGTGCGCGAGTTGCTGGCGCTGTCGGTTCGCGGTCAGGAACTGCTGGCCACGTTGCCGCCGACGTCGGTCGGCAGCATGGCGGACGAAGACGACGAGCTTGGCATAACGGAGCCGCAACCAAAGTAACCCGAAGCGTGAGCGAGGGCGAACGCCTCACAACGCTTTGATCGCGAATTCAACGCCTCTAGAAGCGCACGCCCTCGCTTACGCTTCGGGTTATTTTTTCGAGCGATGCGTTATTCCGATTTGGCGGGCTTCGTTGCCAGATGTTTGTCGAACCAATCGGCGAACAGGTTCAAGTCTTGGCCGAGTGTTACCCAGCCGTGGTCGGCGCCGGGGCGGAGGACCAGTTCGCACGGGACTTTGGCTTCCTTGAGCTTGTCGATGAAAATGTTCGCTTGCTGGATCGGTACGACTTTGTCTTTATCGCCGTGGATGATGAGCATCGGCGGATCGTCGGCCGAGACGTGCGTGATTGGCGAAATCTCGCGGCCGATCTTTTTCAACTTCTCTTCGTCGGCGATGCGTTCAAAGCGTTTGGTCTTCGCGTCAGATTCGACGAAGTCGAACGGGGCCGGCAGCCATGCCAACGGTCCAGTGCCCAAAGCCACGATTCCCGGCTCACCCCAATTGAGAAAATCGGTGGGTGGAAAAAAACAGGCGACCGCTTGCACGCGGCTGGATTGGCGATCGACCGGATCTTTGGCGTCCTTGTTATCGAGTTGGCCATTCGTGCCCATCATCAATGACAAGTGCCCGCCCGCTGAGGCACCGATGATGCCGATGCGATTCGGGTCGATCTGGAATTCGTCCGCCTTGCTGCGGATGAATCGAATCGAACGTTGCAGGTCGCTGATCGCTTCAGGAATCGTGAACCTTGGCTGACTGCCGTGAACCACCGCGAAAACGGTGTAACCCTTTTGCAGGAACGGCGTGATGAAGCCAGCGTTGATCACTGAGTGATCCGAAAACCATCCGCCGCTGACGACCCAGATCACTGCCGCTCGGTTGGGCTTTTCCTTGGGAGTGAAGACATCCAGCGTCAGCGCGGTGCCGAACTTGCGGCCGTAGATGACATCCTCGCGGCGAGTGAACGGCTCGTCGGCCGAGACGAAGTTTGTGGAGACGAAACAGAGCAGGAGGGCAAGCAATGTATGGCGAGTCATGGTGGCAACTCCAAGGATTGAAAAAGGGTATCGCGGCTGTCGGCTAACGGCCGTCGGCGTTCGGCCGGAAGCTGACAGCCGATTGCCGACAGCCGTTATACCGTTTTTTGAGCGGACTCACTCGCGTCTCGGCGTTGCAGCTTCACGAAGGTTTGAAACGTGCGCGGCATCTCGGACACGAAGCGCAGGTCTTCACCGGACACCGGATGTTGGAAGCCGAGAATATGCGCGTGCAACGCGAGTCGCGTGTGCGGCCAGTCGGGATGTTTTGAGAGATTCGGTCGATAGCGGCGGTCGCCGATGATCGGGTGGTCGGCTTCAGCCAGATGCACTCGGATTTGATTGCGGCGGCCGGTGTCGAGCTTCACTCGCACGAGCGTCGTGTCGGCCAGCCGTTCTTCAACCGCGAAGTGTGTGATCGCGTGCTCGCCGCCGTCGGGGTTCTCGACCGAGTACCGACTGAGCCGTTTGCTGGTCGCCAGATAGCTTTCGTACTGCCCGGCCTCTGCCTTCATCACGCCAGCGACGAGCGCGAGGTACACGCGATCGGGAGCTCGCAGGCGAAGTTGATCCTGCAATGCTCCGGCGATGTTGGATTGCTTTGCGAAGACCAGCAGACCGGACGTCTCGCGGTCGAGCCGATGCACGACAAGCGCTCGGATTTGGCCGCCGAGATAGCGGGAGACCTCATCGACGAGCGTGCGTGAATCTTGATTTTCGGTCGGGACGGTCAGGATGCCGGCTTGCTTATCGACGACGATCAAGTAGTCATCCTCGAAGACGACGCTGAAGGACTTGCATTGAAATTTGCCTTGAGGCGACTTGGTTTGAAACTTGCCGAGCCAGGTCTCGCGGTACTTCCGCTGCGGATCGAAGTTGACGTCGATGACGTCTCCCTGTTTGACAGCAGTGCTGGGTTCGGAGATTTCGCGGCCGTTGATGCTGAGGCAGCCGTTCATGCACATGCCGCGCAGTTGCGAGCGCGATCGGCCGGTGATCGCTTTCACGATCAGATCGACTCGACCGGCTTCCTCGGCGGTGACGGTGTGGGTTTTGTGTTCGAGTGGCATCAGGAGGAAATCTCAAATTCCAAATCTCAAATTCCAAACTCAGGTGAGTCGCATCCAGGCGGCTTTGAGATAGTCGGATTCAGGGTAGTTGGCCGAGACCGGATGATCGGGAGACGCACCGGTGCGGAAGAGGATCTGCATGTCGCGAGGGCCACGACGTTGGAAGCCGTTGTCGTCGGCGGGGCCGAATGCTTCTCCGGCTTGTCGCGAGGCGGAATACAGCAGACGCAAGAAGTCTGCGTCTTGCAGTAAGCCGGAACAACTGCAACTCAGCAACAAGCCATCTGGCTTGACCAGTTGCATCGCGAGGCGGTTGAGGTCGAAGTGGCGGCGCGTTCCTTCGTCGAGTTCGGCTCGGTTGCGAATCAGCTTGGGCGGATCGAGGACCACGACATCGAACTGCCGGTTATTGCGGATCATGTCGCGCATGTACGGGAAGACGTCGGCTTGCACGAAGTTCGCTTTGACTGCGTTGAGCTGCGCGTTGCCGCGCGCGATCTTCAGCGGCTGTTCGTCGAGATCGACGCCGATGACTTCGGCCGCGTTGCCGAGTCGCTTCGCGGTGATCGAGAACCCGCCGGTGTAGCAGCAGAGATCGAGCACGCTCTTGCCGGCGGTGAATTCGGCGAGACGGCGACGATTGTCTCGCTGATCGCAGAAGAAGCCGGTCTTGTGTCCGCCCATGAACTCGACGCGGAACTTCGTGCCGAATTCCTGCACGACGACGGAACGGGGCAAGTCGGGCGAACTCACCGGCTCGGCGGTGAAGCCTTCTTGAGCTTCGGTGTACGGTCCTGGTCGCAACAGCCAATGTTTCGCTCCGACGATGCGGGCGAGCCGTTCGAGAATTGCTTGCCCGCGTTGGAACAAGCCGAGGCCGAACGCTTCAGCCGAGAGCGTGTCGCCGTAGCGGTCAATGACGATGCCGGAGATGCCGTCACCTTCGGAGTGGATCAGTCGATAGGTGTCGGTGGAGTCATCGAGTTTGAGGATGTCGCGTCGCAGGCGAACCGCGCGGTCGAGCAATCCGTCCCAGAACGCTTCGTCCGGGGGCGTCTCTCCGGCGCGTAGAACTCGGACAGAGATCTCCGATTTCGGATTGAAGTAGCCGAAACCGAGAGTCTCGTTGTCCGGCCCGACGAGGGCGATCAAGTCCCCTCCGCGAGCCGGCGGATCGGGCTGATCTTGCAGCCGTTTCCGAAAGATCAGCGGGCTGGCACCGAGCGTGTTGATCGGAACTGCCGACTCGATCTCGTCCGGTGCGTCCAGCGGACGTTGACCTGTCGGTGAGGGGGAGGTTCGCGGTCTGGATCGAAAAGGGGTACGCATCGCGGCGATAATAACCCGAAGCGTCAGCGAGGGCGAACGCTCCAAAACCTCGCGAACGAGAAGTCTCTGGAGCGTTCGCCCTCGCTGACGCATCGGGTTACGGGTGACTGGCAATTTGGGCAATCGGTATGAGCGGCCGGGAGTCGGGTCGCCTCGGAATCGTTGCGAGAACCGGAAGGACCGGTCGATTCGGCAATCTCGCGTCCGATATTGGAGAGCGATGGATTGCCGCGCGAGACGGATTTCGCGTAGTTGTTTCCGCCACCGGCCAGCCGCCAGTGGCGACGGAAAAGGTGCGAACGTGAAACTCGCAAGGATGCTGAGTGCGATCGGACTGATGGCGGCGCTGGCGGGTTGTCGGACCTGCTGGATCGATCGCGCCGATGATCGTCCGGTGAAGTACGGCTCGGTCCGTGACTGCCTGAGCTATGGCTGGTGGGGCGAGTGTTTCCATCCGCATTATCACTGCGGCGCGCCGGACGGAATCCGCGATCATGTTGCCGTCAAGAAGGCCGCGGTCAAAGCTGCGAATCGGGCGCTCTCCGAACAGAACTGCGGTGCGACGACCCGTGATTTCCGATACGGCTTTCAGCAAGCGTACATCGACGTCTCGAACGGCGGCAGCGGAGCGTTGCCGGCCGTGCCTCCGCCGCGCTACTGGGCGGCTCCGTATCGGACGACGTGGGGACACAACAAGGCTCGTGATTGGTTCTCAGGCTATGAAGTCGGAGCGAGCGCTGCGAAGTGCTGCATGCCGTCGAACACGATCTCGGTGCCGACCTCGGTGTTTCGCGGCTGCGACAATCGGCTCGCAGTGGGACTGGATGGCGGATCATTCGGAGCGGCCCCGATCGTCAACACGAACTACGGCGGAGCCGGTGGCGGAGTGCCTGCGTACTCCACCAGTCCGATGATGGGCAGTCCGTATTCCGCGAGTCCTGGTTATTCGACCGCGCCGTATTCGATGAACCCGTATGGCGGCGCGATGAATGCACCGGCCATGAACGGGCAGATGCCGATGATGACGTCTCCCGCGATGACCGCTCCGAACGGTGACAGCATTCCAGGCGGCGGTTGGTCGAGTGGTCCGAGTCCCACCCTTCCGAACTACTCACCCACTCTTCCGAACTACTCACCGCCAACGTACTCCGTTCCGAACTCGCCGATCCTCGGACCAAACGGCGGCGGGTATTCGATCCCCGTGCCCAACAATGAAGTCGTGAATCCGCCGGCAATTCCAATGAACGGACAGAACTTCACGCCATCTGCGGTTCCACAACGAGGGCCCTCAGCCAGTAATCCGTGGGGACGTTTCAGCGGAGTGAGCGGCTTCGGATTCAAACCAGAAGGAGTCTCGCGGTGATTCGCTTCTTGGAATCTCGTCGCCTGTTTGCTCGAGCCGCAGTTTGCGGAACGCTGATTGGATCGTTTGGCCTTTCCGGCTGCGCGGCGTTTCGGCCGATCGACGGCATTCCCGCGCGGTACGTTCCCGACGAAGTCAAAGCTCCGGTGCGGTCTGGCAAAAAGACGATCAATTTATCGTTGCTCGAACAGACGCAGCCGAGCGTGTATCACCTCGACACGGGTGACGTGTTGGCGATCTCGATCGAAGGGGTCATGCCGCGCCGAGAGGGAGAACTTCCGCCGGTGAACATGGCCTTCAATCCCAACGACCAAGCCTTGCCGGCGTTGGGCTATCCCGTTCCGGTGCGAGCGGACGGCACGATTTCGTTGCCGATGCTGCACCAAGCGATCGCGGTGCGCGGCATGACGGTCAAGCAAGCCGAAGACGCCGTGCGTCGAGCCTATACCGTCGACAAAAAGATTCTGCAATTAGGCAACGAACGAGTGTGGGTCATCCTGCATCGGCCGCGTCAGTACCGAGTGCTCGTCATTCGCCAAGAGGGGGTCGAAGCACAGGCCGGCTCCGGGCAGGCGGGCGGCGTCAACCTCGGCACACTGAAGCGAGGCACCGGCAGAGCGGTCACGCTCACGGCCTACAAGAACGACGTGCTGCACGCGCTGACCGAGACTGGCGGACTGCCGGGACTCGATGCCGAGAACACGATCTACGTCATTCGCAGCAAGCGTGGCAGCGCCGTGGCTGATGGATTGGCAACCGGATCGCCAACGAACTCCGGTTCCGGTTGGAGTGTTGCTCCCTCGCAGCTTGGCATTCCGCCGCTGCCGGACGGCGGGCATTCCTACGGCGTGCCCAACGGAGTCGCTCCCGCATTGCCGATCGTTCCCGGCGTGAATACTCCGGCATTGCCCCCGCCGCCTGCGCAAGAGCTGCCGTTACCTGATTCCAAAGAGACGACGCCGGAATCCCAGACACACTTCTCGCCGATGTCCTCGAACTCCGGCTTGCAAGTGGCCATGCTCGGCTTTGAATCGGGCGAGTCTCTGAAGCGTGTCGCTCCGATCTCGTTCAACGCCAACGCGGCGGGTCAGCCGAGCTACACGCTGCCAATGACGAACCAGCCGCAGATGGCATCGCCGCCGATGGATTGGCAAGGCGGAATGCCGCCGATGCAGTCGTCCGGCAACTGGTCGGAAGTCTCCGCAGAAAATTGGATGGGCCACGCCTCGCTCGGCGATCCGACGTTGGCCAATCAAAGCGTCACGAAGATTCCGGTGCGGCTCGCGCCCGGTGAGCAAACGCGGTTCACCGAACGCGACATCATTCTCGAAGACGGCGACATCGTGTTCATCGAATCGCGCGACACCGAGATTTTTTACACGGGCGGATTGCTCGGCGGCGGCCAGTACACGCTACCTCAAAACTACGACCTCGACGTGCTGGGAGCCATCGCGATCGCTCAAGCCGGCCGCGCCAACGGGCGGGGCCACACGAGCCACCGGCGGCATCACAGCGATCAACAACGATGTCACAATCAGCGCCAGCCAGGCGATCATCCTTCGCAAGATGCCCAACGGCACACAAGTGCCGATCAGGGTTGATCTGTACCGAGCCTTGCGGCATCCGGACGAGCGAGTGCTGATTCAACCTGGCGATTACCTGCTGCTGCAATACACCAAGCTGGAAGCCTGCGGAGCGTTCTTTGAACGCCACCTGCTGGAAGGTGCGCTCTTCGGAGTCGCCGCAGCGCAGGTCAACAGCAACCGCTGATGCAGCCTCGCCGCACGAATTCACTCGAAGCGTCAGATTTGAAGTTGCGCTTTTGCCTCTGAACCCGGAGGGTTCTCAGCGATTAGCCAGTGGTCGCCGAAGGCGCACCACCGGAAAACTCGCATCCCGGAGGGATGCCAGCCAATCTGTTGCTGGCATCCCTCCGGGATGCGGGACCACCAAAAACTTGTTTCCGGTGGTATCGCTTCGCTCAACCACCGGCTAATCGCTTTGAACCCTCCGGGTTGAATCGCCGAAGCACAACTTCAAAGGGCGTCAACCAGAGCGATCGATCCCCAGCCGCTTGGAACCCTCGCCCTCGCCCTCGCTGACGCTTCGGGTTAGTGTGTTGACCACGGAGCAACCCCGAATGAGCCACGGATCAAAGCGTCCTCGCAGACAACTGCGAACAATCTGCCTGTGCGCCAGCTTGGTCATCAGCGCGGCGGCCTTATCGGCTGACGATGCCGAGCCGGTTTCACGGCACTGGGCCTTTCAGGCATTGCAGCGATCGACCATTCCGGCTGTGAAGGATGCGTCGCGCGTTCGCTCGCCCATCGACCACTTCGTGCTGGCGAAACTTGAAGAGCGAGGGTTGTCGCTCGGACGTGCGGCGGACAAGCCGACACTGATTCGCCGAGTCGCGGTCGATCTGACGGGACTGCCGCCGACGCCCGGTGATGTCGCGGACTTCGTCGCGGATGATTCGCCCGACGGTTACGAACGTATGGTCGAACGATATCTCGCCTCGCCGCATTACGGCGAGCGGTGGGGCAAGTGGTGGCTGGATGTCGCCGGCTACGCCGACTCGAACGGCTACTTCAATGCCGACTCGGATCGGCCGCTGGCGTACCGTTATCGCGACTACGTGATTCGTGCGATGAACGCCGACAAGCCGTTCGACCAGTTCATCCGCGAACAAATCGCCGGCGACGAACTCAGCGGCTTCGATCCCAAACAGCACGAGCGACACGCGACGCCGGAGATGATCGACCTGCTCGAAGCGACGCACTTTCTTCGCAACAGTCCCGACGGTTCGGGGGAAAGCGACGGTAATCCCGAAGAGGTCATGATCGACCGCTACTTCGCGCTCGAGGGTGCTCAACAGATTCTCGGTTCGTCGCTGCTGGGGCTGACGATTCAGTGCTCGAAGTGCCACGACCACAAGTTCGAGCCGATCACGCAGCGCGAGTTCTACCAACTGCAAGCGTACCTGCATCCCATCTTCAACATGCAGAAATGGCTCAAGCCAAACGAGCGTTTCACGCATGCCGCGCTCCCCGGCGAGGTCGAGGCGTGGGAGACTCAGCAGCGCGAAGCAGAAACTCACGTCGCCGTGCTGCGAACTGAGTTCACCCGATGGCTGCGCGAGCATCGTCCGGTCGCCGGTGTCTTGTTCTCCAACGACTTCGACGGCGCGGAAGAGACCTTCCTCGCGAATTGGTCAAACACCGCTCCGGGCGATGATGCTCCGGGCGGAACTGGAGTCGTGACGCTCACAGCGCTCGGCGCGGGTCTCCCGACCCCGCCGAAGATCGAATCCCCCGCGGCCGTTCGGGCAAACGGCACGCTGCGGATCATCGAAGGGGGGCCGTCCGGCGACAAATGGATCTCGACGAAACGAGCCTTCGATTGGACGCCGGACAAACCAGGCGAATGGATTCAGGCAACCTTCGATTTGCTCGACAACAAAGTCAGCGCCGACGACAAGCCGGCCGAGCGGATCGCGTTCTTTCTCGCGCTGCACGACTTCAACGACAACGGTGCGACCGCTGGCGGCAACATTTTGATCGACGGCAATCCGGCGGGCGGTGCGGCCGTGCATCTCGATTATCCCGGAACCGATCAGTCGCATCGCGGCGTGATTGGGAAAAGCGGTTACGCTCCGGGACGCAACTTCGGCGTGCGCGTCACGAATCTCGACGGCCAGAAATTCAAACTCGAACAACTCGTTGATTGGCTGCCGGAAGAACGGACTCTCGAATTGGTTGCCGCGAACTTGCCGGACGGCGGCTTCGGCTTCGAGTTCTGTTGCAACCGCAGCTTCATCGTGGACAACGTCACCGTCGAGTCCTCGACGGGCAGCACGCAAGACGAGGCGGCTCAAGTCGCGTTGAAAACATTTCGCACCGAATACGAATCGCGACGCAAAGCGCTGGCCGATGCGGTTGCCGAAGTACAGAAGCGTCAGACCGCGCGCCCCGGCAAGATCGCCTGGGCGAGCGACGTCGCCGCCGAACCCCCCAACGTGCCGATCTTGTTGCGAGGCAACGTGACGACTCCGGGAGAAATCGTGCAGCCCGCTCCGCTGCGAGCGATTGCTTCGACGTCCGCACCTCCCGCCCGAAGTCGCACCGCTCTGGCCGACTGGCTGACGCGAAGTGATTCACCCGCCTCGGCGCTGATGGCTCGCGTGCAGGTGAACCGACTGTGGGAACGCCATTTCGGTCGCGGCTTGGTGGCGACGCTCGACAATCTGGGAGTCAGCGGCGCAGCTCCGTCGCATTCTGAACTTCTCGAATGGCTGGCGGCTGAACTCGCCCGGCCGGATGCCGACGGCCGACAGCCGACAGCCGTTATGCCGTTTTTTTCATGGTCACTTAAACGCCTGCATCGCGAAATCCTGCACTCGGCAACCTACCGGCAATCGAGCCAATTCAACGAAGCTGCGTTCGCGATCGATCCCGACAATCGACTGCTCTGGCGGCAGCCGGTGCGACGATTGGATGCGGAAGCGATTCGAGACGGGATGCTGTTTGTCAGCGGCTCGCTCGACCGACGTTTCGGTGGGCCGTACATCCCGACACAACGCAGCAGCGCGGCCGAGGTCGTTGTCAACGATTCGCATCCCGAAGCCCATCGGCGTTCGGTCTACTTGCAACAGCGACGCACGCAGACGCTCAGCCTGCTGAATCTCTTCGATGCTCCGGCCGTGACGTTCAACTGCGTGCAGCGACCGACGACCACGATGCCGCTGCAATCGCTCAGCCAGTTGAACTCCGAGTTCGCGCTGACTCGCGCGGCCGACTTTGCTCGTCGATTGGATCGCGAAGCTCCGCCCGATCCGCGTCACCGCGCGCGACTGGCGTTTGAACTGGCGACCGGGCATGTGTCTTCGGACGTCGAGCTGCGCGCGTCGCTGTCATTTCTCGAAGAGCAAACCCGCGCGTACGAACCGGCCGCCGACGCTTCGCCGCGAGCCTGGACCGACTTTTGCCAAATGCTGTTGTCGTCGAACGGGTTTTTGTACGTGGAATGACGGAACCGTAGACCGGACGCCTACGTCCGGTTGGCCCTCGCTCGGCGTTTGACCGGACGTAGGCGTCCGGTCTACGTCACGGCGCGCTGTCAATTCCTCGATGGCAGCCTTTGGCCG
Source organism: Candidatus Kuenenia stuttgartensis (assembly GCA_945904015.1). GTDB lineage: Bacteria > Planctomycetota > Planctomycetia > Planctomycetales > Planctomycetaceae > SXKJ01. The sequence continues at coordinate 34,096 of CAMDPK010000064.1, forward strand.
CAACCAAAACGCCAGTGCAGACTGCAAAGTGAAAAGTGCCAAATCGGCCGCTTCCATTTTGCAGTTTGCAGTCTTCACTCGTCACTTTGCACTGCTCTATTCAAACACGCGAGCAAGAAGCACACATCTTTCGGACAAAAACTCTAAGACGCCGTCGCCTCCCACGTCTCTCCCTCTGAACGCCTCGCTGGCAGGGTAAATCGCGATGGACCAGTCCGTGACGGACAGCCCAAGTGAGTGGATTTTGGACGTGGTTGCTCGATGGGAGAGCGATCTCGTGCGGTATGCGCGGCACATGGTTGGGGACGTCGAACGGGCACGGGACGTCGTTCAAGACACGTTCTTGAAACTCTGCCAGCAGGATCGCGGGCAGCTCGACGGGCATCTGGTCGAGTGGTTGTTCACGGTCTGCCGCAACGGGGCGCTCGATGTGCGACGAAAGGAACAACGCATGACGACCATGACGCTCGACGCAGTGATGGAATCGGCGGGCTTCGATCCGCAACCGGATGACGCGGCAGAACAACGCGACGAATCCCATCGCGTGCTGCAGCTGATGACCGGGCTACCCGCCAACCAGCAGGAAGTCCTGCGGCTGAAGTTTCAGCACAGCCTGAGCTATCGCGAGATCAGCGCGATCACCGGGCTGTCAGAAACGAACGTGGGATTCCTGATTCATGTCGGGATCAAACGACTTCGCGAATTAACGAAATGAATTGGTCGTCGGTTATTGGTCGTTGGTCAGTTGTCATTTTTCGGCAAATGCAGCGTTCCAAATAGCCAATGACCAACGACCAATAACCAACGATCAATTTTCTTCTGCCCTCCGCTCAAAAGGAGCCTGTCATGTCCACCAATCACGACGATCCGCGTCTGACCGCGTATGCCTTGAACGAACTCAGTCCCGCTGTCCGAGCGGCGGTTGATCGCCAATTGGCCGACTCGCCCGAAGCCGCCGCCGAGGTCACTTCGATCCGCGAGATGGCCGACGAATTGCGAGCCGCGCTGCAATCGGAGCCGGCTCTGCCGCGGACGGACTTCGTGGTGCCGACGCGAATCGCACCATCGAAAGTCGGCGCGGCCGGCGTCGGTGCGTCTCCCGATTCGTTCTCGCCGCGACATCGTTGGTCGAGCCGAGTCGCTGTCGCGGCGTCCTGCGTCGCACTGCTCGGCACCTTCAGTTGGGTCACTTGGAGTGGTCGAAGCGATCATCGCCAGGCGGCTGAGCAGCAACTGGCTTTGAACCGGCATCCTTCGATGTTTTCCTTCGGTGTGGGTGTGCCTGAAATCGCGGAGGCCGCCGATGGAGTTTTGGCGGACGTGGAACTGTTGGCAAACCAACCACAAGTCCGCGTGGTTCCCTTGTACGCCTACAGCGAGGCGGAAGCCAAGCGGTCGCTCGGAGTCCAATTCCTGCCGCTTTTGACGAAGAACCACGTTGCGGAACAGAGCGGGAAGGACTCCAGAGATCGGTTCGGCCGTTCCAAGGGGAGAGCGAATGAACCCAATGTTGAGTTCTACGATCGCGATTCGTTGGAAGCGAAAACCGGCGAAGGCTTGTCCCGCTCTGACCACTTTCGGTTCGTGAAACCGCAACTCAAGGCGCTTGATGACCGAGTTGCAGAGATCGACAAATTAGGCGAACCGGAACTCAGACAGAAGCTGGTGAAGCCGTCGTTTCATCTCCCTGAAAGACTGCACGAAGAAGCCAACGCTGAAGCCTACGCCGCGATTCACGACAACCCGTTCGCCACGCCACTGCAAGAGCCGCTCTCGACGTTCTCGATCGACGTGGACACGGCAGCGTACTCGAACATGCGGCGGTTTCTGACGCAGGGAAGTTTGCCGCCAGCCGACTCGGTGCGGATCGAAGAATTGGTCAACTATTTCAACTACGACTACATGCCGCCAAATCAACTTGAGCGTCAGGTTGCTGGCGGCCGAAACGTGCCGGAGCCGGCTGATTGGCCATTCGCCGTCCACATGGAAGTTGCCGGGTGCCCGTGGAACGCCGAGCATCGTCTGGTCCGCGTCGGTCTCAAGGGCAAAGAGATCGCGCTCGACAAGCGGCCGGTCAGCAACATCGTGTTTTTGATCGACGTATCCGGCTCGATGCAGGATCCGAACAAGTTGCCGCTGGTGAAGGCCGGGCTGCGGCGGCTGGTTGAGCAGTTCACGGAGAACGACCGTGTCGGCATTGTGGTCTACGCCGGAGCATCCGGGCTGGTGTTGGATTCGACCAACGCCTCGCAGAAGGACGTCATCTTGTCGTCGATCGAGAACCTGCAAGCGGGCGGTTCGACCAACGGCGGCGAGGGGATTCAGCTCGCGTATGCGTTGGCTCGCAAGCACTTCATCGAGAAGGGGACGAATCGCGTGATCCTCTGCACCGACGGCGACTTCAACGTCGGCATCACCAATCAAGATGATCTCACGCGGTTGATCGAGGAGGAATCGAAGTCGGGGGTGTTCCTCAGTGTGCTGGGCTTTGGCATGGGGAACTTGAAGGACTCGACACTGGAGAAACTCGCCGACAAAGGGAACGGCAACTACGCCTACATCGACACGCTCCGCGAAGCCAACAAGGTGTTCGTCGAACAGATGACCGGCACGCTGATCACGATCGCGAAGGACGTGAAAATCCAGATCGAGTTCAATCCGGCACTGGTCGGTGCGTACCGACTGATCGGCTACGAGAATCGGTTGCTGGCCGCTCAGGACTTCCACGACGACACGAAAGACGCTGGCGAAATCGGAGCCGGTCACACGGTCACCGCGCTGTACGAGATCATCCCGCCCAGCAAGCTGCCGGCTCCGCCGAAAGCGACCAGCGGAGAGAAACTGAAGTATCAGCCGAACGTGAAGTCGCCGGCCGACGGCGCTCGGCGCGGGTCTCCTGATCCCGCCGCTTCACCAGACCGAAGGTCCCCCGCGACCGCTACCCCCGACGAGCAACAGGCGAGCCGCCCGTTGCCAAAGAACGGCGAACTGCTGACGATCAAGTTGCGCTACAAACAACCCGATGAGGACAAGAGTTCGTTGATCGAGATGCCGTTGACCGACGACGGCCGTGCGTTCGCGAAAGCCTCGACCGACTTCCGCTTCGCGGCGAGCGTCGCCAGCTTCGGCATGATCCTGCGTCACTCGCCGCATCGTGGCAACGCGACGCTCGACGCCGTGGCGGAGATTGCTCAATCATCGTTGGGCGTGGACAAGTCGGGCTATCGCTCGGAGTTTGTCGGCCTCGTCCGCTCGGCAAAGGCGTTGCAGAAGTAGCCCTGTCGCTTCGAGGCTGTGAAAAATCGCCACCGGGCCTGCCCCGGTGGTTCAACGGCCTTTGCACTACTGCGAATTCTCGAAGAAAGAGTAGTGCAAAAGCCGCCAAGCCACCGGGACAAGCCCGGTGGCGGGATTGTTTCACAGGCTCGGAGTGACCGGTCTACTTGACTGACTTCGCGGCCGGGTTCTCTTTCAGCGTTTCCTTCAGCGTCGTGATCAGCACGAAGGGCTTGCCGGCGTCGTCGGCGACGATGCGGCGGCCCAGCTTGTGCGGAAACGTGACTTGCCGAAGCAACAGGCCCCAGGTCGTCTTGCGGTTCGGCACGGTGACCTTGAGTTCGCTGAGGTCGATCTCTTCGCGTTCGATCGCGTGGTGGTCGATGAGCAGCGGAACTTCCGAGGCTTGCGACGCGGCGGTCAGAACATCGGTCAGCGGCACATCGTCGAGCGCGACCGGAACCGTTTTGAAGAGCGCGGGGACGAGTTGTCCCTGGGGTTTCTCCGGGTCCAGCGGCCAGCCAATCGGCCAGGCATCTTGACCCGCGTCGCGCGGCGAGACGGCCAGTTCGATTTTTCCGTCCGGCGTGCGGAGCGGTTTGAAGCTGAGGCCGAACTCACCCAGCGTCGCGGCCAGCACGGTTCCGACGCTCAGACCGCGCGCGTCCGTTCGGAGTTTCTTGTCGGAGTCCAACATGCGAGCGGCTCGCTGCGCTTCGGGCGTCATTCGCAGCGGATGCTTCTCCGGCAACGGCAACTTGGCGAGCGCGGCTTCCAGCGACAGCCCTGCGGTGTCGACATTGACGGGAACGCTCAACTCTCGCAGCACGCCACCGAATTGTCGGTCGTCGAGCCCGAAGAGCGGCTTGCCTTGCGGTGCTCCTTGAGCGCCGTAGGTTTTGAGTTCGCGAATCCATTCGGCCAGCTTGTCGGCTTCGGCGAGCGTGAACGCGCGGTCGTTGCAAATAATTCT
>CAMDPK010000065.1 GCA_945904015.1 Candidatus Kuenenia stuttgartensis
TCGCATCCGTGGAACATTCACTCGGCGTCGTACACGCTGACCGGCAACCCGGACACCGAACGGATCGAAGGCCGGCAGCGGAATCCCGATCAGTGGCCGTACATCGGCGGAGTCATCGACTACTGCGCATCTCGCGGCGAGTTCGGCCCACAACCTCGCGGCGTTCCGGTCAACGTGATGCTGCCGTGGCGACAGAGCTTGTACGCTCGGCCGAACAAACGCTCCGGCACGTTCGGTGGTTTTCTGGGGACGGCATTTGATCCGCTCTGGACTGAGTTTCGCGGCGAGGCTCCGCAAGGCGATCCGTTCCGCGAGATCACTCCCAATGGGCGACTCGAATTCGGTTCCGGCGACGGAGCCGCAATCACGCTCGATTCGCTCGACCGACGTCGCTCGTTGCTGACTCAGTTTGAACAGCGAACGGCGGAACTCGATCGCTCGGCCAGCGCGGCGGGATACTCGAAGCAACGCGAGTTGGCCCTCGACTTCCTCGCGCGGCCGCAAGTGGTCGATGCCCTCCGTTTGGAACGGGAGCCGATGTCGCTGCGAGACGACTACGGCATGACGCTGTTCGGCCAGTCCTGCTTGTCGGCGAGACGACTTCTCGAAGCGAACGTGAAGTTCGTCACCGTCTGCTGGGATGAGTTCGGCCAGACCGACGAGAGCTGGGACACACACTACGATCATCACTCACGGATGCGCGAGTTCCTGCTGCCGGCGTTCGACCGAGCGTTCTCAGCATTGATGCTCGATCTGGACCGACGCGGTTTGCTCGACGACACACTGGTTCTGTGCCTCAGCGAGCACGGTCGCACACCGACGTTTGACATCACAGCCGCAGGTGCTCCCGGCCGAGGCCACTGGTCGCGAGCCTACTGCCAACTCTTCGCGGGAGCGGGCGTGCCACGCGGCCAAGTCGTTGGCTCGACGAATGCAACGGCTGGCGACGTGGTCGATCGGCCAATTGATCCGAAAGATATTCTTCGCACCGCGTATCACCTGCTCGGCGTCGATGCCAACCGTGAACTCATGGCCTCGCCGGGCAGGCCGGTTCCGATTGTTGCCGGTGGGCAGATCGTGCACGAGTTGCTCGGTTGAGTTTCGTCGCGGGGTGGATGAAAGTAGTTCGGACGCCTACGTCCGAACGGGCGACCGGACGTAGGCGTCCGGTCTACGAGAACGGCGGGTGAGCCAGGAGACAACGACGTGACGCGATATTCGATGTGGTTGGTGGCTTTGATGGGAGTGTGCTTGATGAGCGACCTCAGTCTCGCCCAGGAAGACTCGTTGTTACTGCGATGCCGGTTGAGACGGCCCATACAGGACGCTGTCTCGAACAGCGAACGCACTGTTGTTGAAGAGGTCCAGAAACGTTGGGCACTGAAAGAAACCGCCGTCATCGTCTGCGATGTGTGGGACGCGCATCACTGCTTGAACGCCGTGCGGCGGCTGGAAGAGTTTGCTCCGAGGATGAACGACGTCTTGATCGAGGCGCGGAAACGCGGGGTGACGATCATTCATTCGCCGAGTGACTGCATGGCGGCTTATGAAGATCATGCGGCGCGAAAGCGAGCGGTCTCGGCTCCGACAGCGAAGAATGAACCCAAAGACGTCGAACAATGGTGCTCGCGAATTCCGAGCGAGGAGAAGGCGGTCTATCCGATCGACCAATCGGACGGCGGCGAGGATGACGATCCGGCGGAGAACGCAGAATGGGCCGCGAAGCTCAAGGGGATGGGCCGCAATCCGGGGATGCCCTGGAAGACGCAGTCGAAGCTGATCGAGATCGACGCTGACCGCGACTTCATCTCCGACCGAGGTGACGAAGTTTGGAACGTGCTCGAATCACGCGGCATCAAGAACGTGATCCTAGTCGGCGTGCATCTCAACATGTGTGTGCTCGGCCGGCCGTTCGGGCTGCGACAGATGGTTCGCAACGGCAAGAACGTCGCGCTGATACGCGACATGACCGACTGCATGTACAACCCGAAGCGTTGGCCTCACGTCGATCACTTCACCGGCAACGATCTCGTGATCGCACACGTCGAGCGGTTTGTCTGCCCGACGATCACTAGCGATCAACTTCTCGGCGGAGAGCCGTTTCGGTCGAAGTACGACAAGCGGACGGCGGCGAATCTTTCGATCAAGCCCCAGAATCCCCGCACCAATTGGCGGCCTGTTTCCATTGCCGAACGCTGGCCGCAACTCAGTTTCAAAGAGGCCGAGGATTATCAAGGCCCGTTTTGGATTCGTTGTGTCGTTCGGCTCCCCAGCGATTGGCTGCAATGGAAACGATTGCAGCTCAAGTTGGAGGTGGACCAAGAAACGTCGGTGTGGTTGAACGGCTACGAAGCCAGTTCGCAGATCGATGCAGGAAGCGGCAACTGCGTCACTTATAAATTCCCGGCCGCGGCGATCCTGCCCGACGATTTCCATTTGCTCGTGATACGGCTTGAGGGGCCTGGTGGACATCTCTTGTTGCCCGACGCTCCGACGTTGGTCAGCGGCTCTCGAAAAATGGAACTGAAGGGGCAATGGCAACTCCGACTCGGCGACGACAAGTCCTGGTCGAACATCCCGCTGCCGGCGAAGTTTGGCGGCTCGACCGATATGCTGTTCGAGCCGAAGTGAAATGTCGGATGGCCGCCCTCGGCCGTCTGCGGTTGATCACCCAACGATGCAGGACGGCCGAGGGCGGCCATCCTCCAACCCGATTAGGGAGCCACTCATGCCACCCGCTCGTTCTCTGACTCGGCGACAAGCCTTGGCGACTGGACTCACCGCTTTCGGAGCGATCATGACTCAAGACGTTTTGGCCGCCGACAAAGACCTGCCGTGGATCGACGCGCATTCGCACATCTGGCCGCCGGACGTTGACAAGTTTCCGTTGGCTCCGGGGCAGACGAAAGCGGACCTCAAACCGCCGAGCTTCACCGACGACGAACTGATGGCGATTGCTCGGCCAGAGGGAGTTGGTCGGGTCGTGCTGATTCAGCATTCGGTCTATCACTTGTTCGACAACTCGTATTTGATCGACGCGGTGCGGCGGCATCCGAAGATGTTCCGCGTGCAGGGCATGGTCGATGACCTCCTGTCACACGCGGGCGACACGATGAAGAAGTTGCTGCCGCAAGGGGTCACTGGATTCCGCATCACGCCGTTCGTTCGCAAGAAAGAGGATCAAGCCAAGTGGCTCGAATCGCCCGGCATGATCGAGATGTGGAAGACCGGAGCGGAAACTCGGCAGGCGATGTGCCTGTTGATCAACGCCTCGGACCTGGCCGCGACCGACGCGATGTGCGAGCGACATCCCGACACACCAGTCGTGATCGACCACTTCGCTCGGATCGGTGTTGATGGTGAGTTTCGAGACGAGGACATCAAGGCTTTGTGTCGGCTGGCTCGGCACAAGCACACGAGCGTCAAGATCTCGGCCTACTACGCGCTCGGCCAGAAGAAGCCGCCGCACGACGAGCTGATTCCGATGATTAAGCGACTGCTCGACTGCTTCGGTTCGCAGCGGCTGATGTGGGCCAGTGACTCGCCGTATCAGATTCAGGGAGTCAACAACTACAAGGCCTCGATCAGCCTCGTTCGCGATCGAATGGATTTTCTTTCCAAACAAGACCGCGAGTGGCTGCTGGCGAAGACGGCCGAAAAGGTCTTCTTCTATGCCTGAACTTGGGTTGCCCGAATTGACTTCGTCCAAATGGCTGCTGGTGTTGCTGTCCTCGTTTGGTTTGGGAGTGGCGAAGAGCGGTTTCGCTGGTGTCGGCCTGTTTCACGTCGTGGTCTTCGCTTTTTTGTTTGGAGCAAAGCCGTCGACGGGAATTGTGTTGCCGATGTTGATCTTCGGGGACGTTTGCGCCGTGTTGGCGTTTCGGCAACATGCTCGGTGGGAGTACGTCCGGAGCATGTCGTTGCCGACGGCTCTGGGAGTCGTCATCGGCTGGGCGTTGATGAATTCGCTCAGCGAGTCCGCGTACAAGCCGGTCATCGGCAGCATCATCCTGGGGCTGGCGGCGATGCAGACGGCTCGGATGTGGCGGCCGAATTGGTTTGAGCATGTTCCTCACGCGGCGTGGTTCGCGTGGAGTCTGTGCCTGATTGCCGGGTTCAGTACGATGCTCGCCAACGCGGCGGGCGGGATCATCGCGCTGTATCTCGTGACGGTTGCAATGCCGAAGCTGGAATTGGTGGGGACGACCGCGTGGTTCTTCCTGCTGTTGAACTTGTTCAAAGTTCCGTTCAGTGCCCAGTTGGGACTCATCGGCCTGGACACGCTGCTGCTCAACGCGGTGCTGACTCCGATGATCGTGCTCGGATTGTTGGCCGGTCGCTGGCTGATCCACCGCATCCCGCAACGACAGTTCGACAGCTTGGTACTGCTGTTGTCGTCGGTCGCCGCGTTGCGGTTGATCGGCGTGTTTTGAAGATTCGACGACCGCATAATCCGTGGGAGGGCGAGGCTCCCGCCGAGCCGTTCATGGATCGTTCTCCGCTGCTGCGGCTCGGCAGGAGCCTCGCCCTCCCGATTTGAAACAATCTTGTGCGCGGTGATGTCATTTCCCGAAGCAGTACAGCCACTCTTGCCGCTTGCCGCCGGAGCGAGTCGCGGTGCGGATGAAGAGTTGGTTGCCGGCGACGGCGGGGCTGGGAAAGGCTTCGTCGCCGAGTTGGTTCTCGGCGACGAGTTCAAACTTTTCGGGATTCGGTTTGAAGACGTACCAAGTGCCGGCTTCATTGGCTTGGTAGATGTGCCCTCCCGCGAGCACCGGTGACGAGCTGACTGGGCCAGCGAGTCGTTGCTTCCACATCTCGTTGCCGTCGGTGGCTCGCCAACAAAACAGAACGCCGCCATCGTTGAGAGCATAGATGAATCCGCCAATCGCCAGCATCGACTGCTCGTAGCATTTCTGATGGTTCTTCCACAGCACTTTCGCGCTGCCGTCCGCTTTGACGGCGATCGTCTCGGACTTCGGATATCCGCCACTGGCGACGACGATGTCACCGTCCCAAACCATTGTGCCGCAGGTCGCGTGAGTCGTGCCGGCGACGTCCCACAGCAACTTGCCGTTCGCCGGATCAAAGCTGGCGACTTTCTCTGCTCCGCTGATCAGCAGTTGATCCTTGCCGGCGACATGAGCAACCACCGGTGTCGAAAACGTGATGCTGTTCCGTCGCGGCGTCTTCCAGAGTGGCTTGCCATTCGCGCAATCGAGAGCAGTGATTGCACTCGTACCATCAAACTCGGTGGCGATGATGACCGAGTTACGGTACAGGGTCGGCGACGGCGCGTACCCGTATTCGAAACTTTGCGGATTGAACGGGCCGACGACCTGCTGCCAGACCTGTTTGCCGTTGAAGTCGAGTGCCGTGCAGACCACCGTCTTGGCGTGGAAGAAGGTGACGAACAGCCGTTCGCCATCGCAGGCAACGGTCGGCGTGGCTTCGGTGTTCTTCGGATGATTCTTGGCCGGAAAGCCTCCTTTGCTCAGATCGGTTTTCCAAAGCTGTTTGCCGGTCGAGCGGTCAAACGCGACGACCGAATGTTGCTTTGCTTGTTCGTCGGAGGTTTCGAGCACGACCAGGTTGCCAACGACGATTGGCGACGAATGACCGCGTCCGGGCACGGGCGTTTTCCAAGTGACGTTTTTGTCGTTCCCGAACTCGGTTGGCACGGAAAGGCCGCCGGCCGCGATGCCGTTTCGCGAAGGACCACGCCAGTACGGCCAATCCTTCTCGGCCGAGAGTTTCGGAAAATCGGCGATGCCCCGATCAGCGGCGTGCCCCGCTTCATTCACGATGAGTACAGCGGACGAAATCAGTCCGAGAGTCACAAGCCAAACGTGAAAGCTCGAAGCACGCATGTCGTTGGTTCCTTCAAAAAGTTCGGTGGGGGACGAGGCGGATTGTCGGTGTCGCATCCCGCGACCCAGAGCGGGTGCGGGAGTATATTCCGTTGCCGCCGACACGTCTCGTGTTGACCGAAAGGCACGTTCAGTTCAGAGGGGCATTCCAAGGCATGTTCGATTTAGCTCAGCAATCGACGGACATCTCCACTCTTCCCACAGAGACGTTCGAGTGGGGCGCACTGACTTGGCTTTGCAACGCCAAGCTTTCGCCGGGTGCGAAGCAGACTGTCGGCCTGTGTCACATTCATCCCGGCCGAGGAAATCCGGTGCATTACCACCCGAACTGCGAGGAGGTGCTGCATATGCTCAGCGGAACTGGCCAGCACAGCTTCGACGGCGAGTCGATTGAACTTCGAGCCGGCATGACGATCCGCATTCCCAGCGGCGTGAAGCACAACATGACGAATACCGGCGATGAACCGATCACCTGCTTGATCGCGTTCAATTCGGGAGAGCGCGAGACGGTGTTTCTGACGTGAGCGAGTCGTGGGGCAGGTTTTCAACCTGCCCGTCAATGTCTCGGCTCCGTCTTCCTTTGAGCAGTCCTCAAATCTGATTTTGGACCTCAGTGGACGGGCAGGTTGGAAACCTGCCCCACGAGCCTGGGCTACGTTGCGTCGGGAATGTCGTCGCCGCTGTAGTGCTCGTAGAACAGCCGGCCGATTTCTTCGCTCAGTCTCGCGAGATACTGCTGCTTGAAGGTTGCGAAAGGAACTTCGGTGGCGGCTCGCGGAGCGACGGTTGGGAATCGCGACGTGATCTCTTTCGTGTAGATCTTTTCTCCTTCGCCGTCCGCGTCGATCTCGAAGACGCTGACGACTCCCTCGGCATGGCCGCGCAACAGGTCGTGGCTGTGCTCTTCCCACAGATTGAAACTTTCCAGGTCGATGTAGACGACGTACTTCACGCCGAGAGCCTTGCCGATTTCGGACGGCTCGTCCCAGTTTTCGGAGTTCTCATCCAACCAGGCTCGCACTTGATCCGGGTTGGTGACTCTCATTTTATGCTGGACGAGGCGGTAGGTGAGGAACTTCGCGAGTTCATGATCGATGGCGGAAAAGTCGTACTTCACGTCCAGAGGTGCGTAGCAGACGACCGCGACGGTGGCCTCTTTGGCGGTCATCGACTTTTTGGTCATGACGTCGAAGTCCGGTTCAATCGACGGCGGACCGCCCAACAGGTAGCCCCAGAAGATCAGCGGCTTCAAGCAGCCAGTCAGCGCGAGTGGCAATAGCAGCAGAGTCGCATAGACTCGGAGGCGAACGGACGCGTGAGCTTCGGGCTTCGTCATTCGAAATTCTTTCGTCATTCGAGTTTCGTCATTCGTCAGTTCAGCCATCACATCTCGTCTCCCATGCGGTAGTCGTAGAAGCGGCTACCCAGCCTGTCGCTGAGATGGTCCACGAAGCGCATTTCGAACATCTTGCGGGAGAGCGAATCGACCGGCACGGGGCCGTGCGGCGGATACTGGTTGCGGAAATTTCCGGAAAAGACTTGCTGAGCGTCTTTCGAACCGGCGATCTCTTGCACTCGAAAGACCTGCATCTGTCCGGACGCGGAGCCGTGATACAGATTGGGGCTGCCCGCGTCGTGCAGGCTGAACGTGTCCACGTCGATGACGGCGATGAATTCGGTGTCGAATTCACGAGCCAATTCGCTGGGGTGATCGAATCGCCCACCGTTCTTGTCGATCCATTTGGCGACCTCGTCCGGGTTCACAACCTGCACGCCATGCAGCTTGAGCCTGCGTGAGACGGCGTCGATCAGATCAACTTCCAACGAGGGGAGATCTCCTTCGATCGATTGCGGTGTTCGCACCACAACCAGCAGTTTCTTTTCGTCTTTGGTCAAGTCGATGCCGGTGCGAGTCGAAAACTCCGAGGGAATTTTCGGATCGCCGAAGATCGCTCGGCCAGCCATGACTCCCAACGAACAACCACCGACACTGCCGAGCAACGTCAGCGCGGCCAACAGAGCCGAACAAACGCGCCAACGAACCGACATCCGTTTCGGATCGACGGAACAATTCATGGTCGATGCAGTGCGATGAATTTGAGGGGAAGTGACAGCTCACCCAAGAATCGGGCGAACCACAAGAGGCGGGCCGAGAGGCAGAATCGAGAAGAGGGCGGGTTGATAGCTGCAATCGGAAAGTGCAGCAAGAGGAAGTCGGAGGATGGGCACTCTTGCCCGTCATTCGGTCGGGCAAGAGTGCCCAACCTACCTCGGCTCGTACACGCCAGAGCAAACTTCGACGGCTGGGCCGGTCATGTAGACCTCACCGCTTTCGGCCCATTCGAGGTGCAAGTCGCCGCCTCGCAAATGTGCTGTGACTTTGCGATCGGTCAGGCCCGCGAGGACTCCGGCGACAGCCGACGCACAGGCTCCGGTCCCGCAGGCCCAGGTCTCTCCAGAACCGCGTTCCCAGACACGCATGTTGAATTCAGTCGGCGAGAGAACCTGGATAAATTCAGCGTTCACGCGGCGCGGGAAGGCCGGATGTTTCTCAACGAGCGGGCCGATGCGCAGCACCCAGTCGTCGTTGATTTCGTCCACGAACGTCACACAGTGGGGGTTGCCCACCGAAACGCAAGTGACTTCAAACGTCTTGTCGCCGGCGGTCAGTTTCTGTCGGATCGGCGGATCGCCCGGCAACGTCGTCGGGATGTCAGCGCTCTTCAAGATTGGCTGGCCCATGTTGACCCGCACTTGCCGAACGCGGCCTCCCTCGACATCGCATTGCAATGTCAGCACGCCGCGGCCGGTCTCGATACGCAGGGTTTCTTTGCGCGAGATGCAGTGGTCGAACACATATTTCGCGACGCACCGAATTCCGTTGCCGCACATTTCCGCTTCGCTGCCGTCGGCGTTGAACATCCGCATGCGAGCGTCCGCGATCTCCGACGGGCAAATCAAGATCACCCCGTCGCCACCAACGCCTGTGCGCCGATCGCTGATCTCAATCGCCAGTTTCGCGACGTCCGCCGGGATCTTCTCCTCGAAGCAGTTGACGTAGACGTAGTCGTTGCCGGCTCCGTGCATCTTGGTAAATCGCATAATCGTCTGGTCCTTGCAGTTGGCGAGCGGAGGGTGTCAACCCTCCGAGTTTGTTCCGAGTTCTCGTTCTGTTCTCGTTCATTTCTCGGAGGGTTGACACCCTCCGCTCGCCAAGAGTTTCAAATCAATTCGCTGACGACTCGCGCAGTCGTCGGCAGCACGCGGATGCGAGCGCCGGCGATCGTGGTCACGGTCGGATCTTCTCCGAAGCCGAGGTTGTGATACAGCGTGGCGAGCACGTCTTGGTAGTGGATCGGGCGGTCGATGGCTGAGTCTCCGAACTTGTCGGTCGCGCCGAGCACTCGGCCGACTCGCAACCCGCCGCCAGCCAGGATCGCGCTGTTGACTCGTGGCCAGTGATCGCGGCCGGCGTCTTTGTTGATCTTCGGAGTCCGACCGAACTCGCCGATGACGCAGACGGTCACGTCGCGGTCCAGGCCGCGAGCGTAAATGTCCTCGATCAACGCCGAGATGCCGGTGTCGAACAACGGCAGATGCTGCTTGAGGTACTTGAAGTTTTGGCCGTGAGTGTCCCAAAAGCCGTAGGCCACTGTGACAACTCGCACGCCGGCTTCGACGAGTCGCCGAGCCTGCAAAAGCTGATCGTTCCACATCGGAGCGCCGTCGCCGAGATGCTTCGCTGAGCCTTTGCCGTAGCGCTCGCGGACCTTCGGGGCTTCCTTCTCGACGTCGAGTGCATCGACCAGCCGGCTCGACGTGAGCACGTCGAACGCCTTTTGATAGCTCGTGTCCATGCCAGCCAGCGACAGGCTTTCGACGTCCCGCTTGATGCCGTCGATCGAAGCCAGCAACTCGCGTCGAGTCCCGAACCGCGAGGCATCGACGAATCGCAACTTCATGCTGTCGATGTCTTCGCCGTCGGCACTCACGCCGCGAAACGACGGGCCGAGCATCCCCGGCGAGGGGCTGTTGTACGGCCGATGCTGCATCGTCGGGAACAAGTCCACGAACGCCGGAGTGATCGCGTCCTTCGACCCCATCATGTTCGAGACCGCCGATCCGAAGTTCGGCCAGCCCTCGCGCTGCGCCGTGCTCATCGTGCGGCCGGTCAGACTTTGAAAGCTGCTGTGCTCATCGACCTGTCCAACGACGCTACGAATGATCGCCATTCGATCGGTGCAGCCCGCGAGTTTCGGCAGCAACTCGCCGAGCTGGATCCCCGGCACCTTCGAGTCGATCGGCTTGAACTCGCCACGGATTTCGTCGGGAGCGTCCGGCTTTAGATCAACCGTGTCCTGATGCGCGATCCCGCCCGACAGATACACGACGATGACCGACTTGTTCGATGTTTTCGCCGCGCCGGTTTGCTCCGCTCGCAACAGATCAGGCAACGTCAGCCCGCCGAAGGCCAGCGAGCCAATCTGCAAAAAGCTGCGCCGCGAAAACCCGTCACAAAAGCGGGATCGCGAAGCCGAAGAGGTCAGAACATTGAGCATGGCAAACGCCTCAGGGAGGATGGGCACTCTTGCCCGTCCCGGTCTCCAATTAGGCGGACGGGCAAGAGTGCCCATCCTCCAATCTCTCGTAACATCGGCAAAATAACGCTTGGAACCGTACCGGCGGAAGCCTGCATCGACTTCGGCACCGGTCTCGCGGAGTGGTGGCCGATCGGCCGCGACGATTACAACGCCACGATGAGCCAAACTCTCACGAAATTCAGCCAGCGCCGCCGTTGGGCGGCCGATCAAGCCATCAGCTTTTTGATGCAGCAAGGGGTCGAGCATCCGCACGTCGTGTCGCTCGCGGCCGGATTGGTCGACCCCGGCTCGCTGCCCGTTGCGGAAGCGATCGAAGCCGCTCGCGACGTCTTGTCCGATGACCTGCGTGCGCGATCGGCTTTGCAGTACGGCACGACGCAAGGCGATCTGCGGCTGAGGCGACAATTGGTCGACTACCACAACCGCCTCGAACAAACTTCGACGCTGGCCGCGAGTCGCACGGTCACGGCGGATGAGATCGTCTGCACGACCGGCTCGCAGCAACTGCTCGCGCTGTTGGCCGACGCGCTGCTCGATCCGGGTGACATCTGCCTCGTCGCCGCACCGACTTATTTCGTGTTTCTCGGAGTGCTCGAAGGTGTCGGCGCTCGCGCGATCGCACTGCCAGCCGACGAGCACGGCCTGCGAATGGATGCCCTGACCGCTGAACTGCAACGGCTTGAATCGGTCGGCGAGTTGTCGCGAGTCAAACTGATCTACGTCGTCAGCGAGTTCGAAAACCCGACCGGCATCAGCCTCTCGCTCGAACGCCGCGCCGAGTTGGTCGAGATCGCGAAGCACTGGTCGCAGCGGCGTGGCGAGACAATCTATGTGCTGGAAGACGCGGCGTATCGCGAACTGCACTACGGCCCGCCGTCGTGGGGCAGGTTTTCAACCTGCCCGCCAACAGGGGTCACGAACTCAAATGACGGGCACGTTGAAAACCTGCCCCACGATCCGAGCGTCTGGTCATTCGACGTCGCTGGCGACACGGTCATTCACGCCGGCACGTTCTCGAAAAGTTTTGCGCCCGGGCTACGAGTCGGCTTCGCCCTGATGCCGCGCGAGCTACGCGACGCGGTCAACGACCTGAAAGGGAACCAGGATTTCGGCTCGGCCAATTTCAACCAGCACCTGCTGGCCGAACTTCTCGCTTCCGGCCGCTTCGCGACGCACGCCGAGGAGGTCCGTGCCGCATATCGAATCAAACGCGATGCGATGCTGTCAGCCGCCGATGAGTTCTTTTCCGATCTGCCTGGCGTTTCGTGGGTCCATCCGCACGGTGGCTTGTACGTTTGGATGTCGCTGCCGCCGCAAGTCGCGACCGGCTTTGATTCAACGCTGTTCTGCCGAGCCGTCGATGTCGAGCAAGTCATGTACGTCCCCGGCGAACTGTGTTTCGGCGGTCCACGCGAGCAACGCGAACGCAATCACATGCGACTCAGCTTCGGCGTGCAATCGCCTGACGGCATCCGCGAAGGAATGCGGCGGCTTAGCCGAGCGGTGCGGGCGGTACTTTGAAACGACCTACTGGCTGAAGTGACATCGCTCGCCCATTTTCTCTTTCACCAAGGCACGAAATGCGGCCATGTCGTCCGCCGAGGCAAACGCACGCTTCGGAATCCACACTGCACCGCGACCACATTCGAGCGTGAAGTGATTTTCGATTTCTCGCGCCGTCCCGGTCATTGCCATTGATGACCACGGAATCGTTCGCAAGTGCTTCGCTTGCTCAATTGAGATTGCCTGTTCGTCGATCGCCAATCGAGATAACCACCCATGCTTGGTTGAGAATTGCATGAGCGGAACGAAAAGGGAGATGAAGATCCAATCGCTGAAGAAGAAATAAACGGCAAAGGCGAAATGCGAGACGACGAGCCAATCCAATCCCCACGCAAACCAACGCTGTGCGCCGAGAAGTGCCATGACAACGGCCGAAACGGAGCGTGCGAGCGAAAACCAACTCCAACGAGGCCTCGCCGTCAGTTCACGCAAGTCAGCCGATGTCATTGTGAATTCCAGACAGAGATTCATGTTCCGAACCCCTTTATTTCGTCGTCCCCTCCGCCACGACTTCCTTCGCCATTTCGATCAACTGATCGAGCAGCTTGTCGGACGCATTGATCTCCAGACGGTTCGTGCCGAGCCAGGTTTCGTAGCCGCCGAGTTGATGTTGTCTTGGCGTGGGTAGGTAGCCGAAGTAGCCGTGAGCCAGCTCGACCATGAACGAGTTCGGCAGCGGCGAGCGGCGTTTGAAGTCGAGGCCGATTTCGACGAAGACCTCGCAGGGCATCGTGCCGATGCAGACGTCGCCGATCCGCAGAATGTGCAGCGGGATCGTCGTCGTTTCAGGGTATGCGGCGAGACGTGAGATGCGTTCGGCGTAGATGAACGACAAATCCTGTTTGCTCTTCGGGCCGGCCGCGAGCGTCTCCTCCATCCACTTCTTTTGTTCGGGAGTCGGACGCCGCCAGGCGATGACCGGCTCGCGGTAACGTGCGGCCAGCGAGAGGTTGTCGCGGTACTCCAGCTTGGCTATCGCGGTGTGAACTTTCGCAGCGACGTCTTCGGCGACAAAACGGATCTGCTCGTACTGCTTCTTGCCCGGACGCGGAGTCCGGAAGTTGATGTTGTTGATATCGCCGCTGGTCCCGTTGGCCATCATTGCCACGAACGGCGGGTCATTCGGTTTGTCTGCTTCGATCAGCCGCTTGAGGTGCTCGCTGAAGACGCCGTAATAATCGGCTGAGATGTCCGCTGCCCCCACGCCTCCGACGTAGTGCAGCGAGTACGCCGCAAAGACGGAAATCATCGCGCCGTTCGGTTCGCGCACGGCGATGAACGAGACGGTCGGATCGGTCGGCCCGGCGGGTTCGGTCAGGTTCGGGCTGCCGGCGGGAGGATTCATTTTCACGAGATCGCTGCTGCCGAAGGGATTGACCGGCACAGTCCCCGGCCGCATGTGCCAGCGGCGGTTGAAGACATGCTCCGGAACGTCTGCCGTTCCAAACGCGATCTGCGCCGGCCGGCGGTTGTTGACCGCTCGCACCACGCCATCGGCAATGCGTCGAGCCACGAACCGCTGGTAGTCGTCCAATGTCTGTTCCGGTTTGAGCCGATCCTTTCCCAACGCACTGGTGGCTGAGTGCGTGTGCGTCGCGCTGATCATCACGCACTCCGGAGGAATGCCGACCATCTCCTGAATCAACCGCCGAGCCTCCGTGCTGACAACTCGCTGGATGCCGAGCAAGTCGCAAACGACCAACGCCAGCTTCGTCTTACCGTCGTCGAGCACCAGGCACCGAGCGTGCAGCTCGTCGTGAATGTGCTTCGACGGATACGGCACGAACCCGCCAATGATTTCGCCGCCAATCTCCGGCGTGAAGTTGCTCGTCGCCGCGCCGGCTTGCAGTCCATCGGCTTTTGCGATCGCGACGGAGCACACAGAAACCAACAACACTCCAACCAACAGACATTGAGCAAGTCGCATTGCAGCACTCCTCGAAGCCAATTGAACGCTGAACTCGTGAGCGTTCAGAGGATTGGAAGACTAGTCCGCTTTTGCAATCGAGCCAGCTTGGATGCTCGTTACCGGGACTGCAAGAGTTCATCGAGGATGAGCGAAAGTGACTCTCCAAGCAACAACTGTCGCAACAAGACGGCCGTGATTGGCGAGAGCATCAAGCCGGCTCGGAAATGGCCGGCGGCGACGAAGAGGTTGTCGGTGTTGGGAACTCGACCGAGGTACGGCAGGCCGCTCGGTGAGCCGGGACGCAGGCCGGACCAGCAGCGCTCGAAGCGAGCGGTCTTGAGCGACGGAATCAGCTCGCCGCCGAAGTGGATCAGTTCGGCGACCGCTTCGGCGGTGTTGCGCTTCTCGAAGCCGACGTGCTCTTCGGTGGAGCCGATGAGCAGCCGGCCGTCCGCTCGCGGGACGATGTAGCGGGGACCGACTTCGAGGATGCGCCGAGTCGGCAGCGGCAGTGCTTCGAGCAACACGATTTGGCCGCGCACCGGTGCGACGCGAATCGAGCAACCGGCTTGGGCGAGAACCGATTGGCTCCAGGCTCCGCTACACACGACAAACTGTCCGGCCGAGATCGTTTCGGTGGGCGTGCGGGCCGATGTCACGCGCTGACCGCCGCGATCAAAGCCGATGACCGGCGAACCGGGAGAAAGTTCAACGCCGCGAGCGGCACACGCGGCGAGCAAGGCTTTCAGCAAACGCGGATTGCGGACTTGGCAGTAATCCGGCAGATGGACCGCGTCACCGAGTTCGGGACTCAGATGCGGTTCAAGTTCTCGCAACTCGTGCGAGCCGATCAACTCGGCACGCACGCCTTCCGATTGAAATGTCGCCGCGGCGGCAGCGATGTCGGATACGGAGCGTTCGGGTGAAAGTTCGATGCCGCCGCAACGAGCGAAGCCGGTCTCGATGCCGGATTCCTCGCGAAGACGCGCGGCCCAATCGGGCCACAACACGAAGCTCTCAGCACGCAGGCGATTCTCTGGTGACTTCGCGCCGAGGGGGTTTCCGGGCGTGATCATCCCCGCTCCGGCCCACGACGATTCTTGGCCGAGTGGGCCTTGATCGAGGACTCGCACGGAAGCCCCGCGAGTCGCCAATTCGTAGGCGATCGACAGACCGATGACGCCGCCGCCAATGAGAACGATGTCGGGCATGGAGGAGGGACGAGTGGCGAAGGACGAGTGGCGAGTGGCGGAATTTAACTCGCCACTCACCACTCGCCACTCATCACTATTTCTTGCCTTTCTTCTTCACCGCCGGGCCGGTCGATTGGCCGATCGACGCGAGGTATGCGGTGGCGAGCGACTGCGGAGTTGCTGGCTTGTAAACGCTGCCAACCGCGTCTCGCAGGTTGCTGCCCGATTGAAGGGCGGCGACAAACTTCATGAAGTTCGGTTGCCCTTGTTCTTTGACCATGAAGCCGACCAGCGTGTAGCCGATGGGAGCCATGTCGGTCGGTGCAAATTTTCCCTCGCCGAAAAGTTCGGCCGGAGATTCGAGGCTGCGTAACGCATCGGCCGCTGCTCCGCGCATGCTCTTCAAGTATTCGTTGTCGCCGCCGACGGCTTTGGTGGCCATCGCCAAGCCGGTGCCACGGATCAACCATTCCGGGAGCTTCTTGCCGTCACGCTTCAGGTACGCTCCGGTCATCTGGTCGATCAGATTGAGTCGTGTGTCTGGGAGAGTTGAGTTCGCTGTGTCACCCAAATCCTGGATGACGATGTACGCCTCCTCCTGACCGACAGTGACTTCGGAGTGACCGACGACCGCCGGATCAGCTTCGCGATTTTCGATGGTCTGGCTGAATTCGGAGTAACCGAAGCGGTCTTTGAAGACGAAGACCGTCAGCTTGCCTCTCCAGATCGGCGAGTCAGGCAGCTTGAAGCCGCCGCGCAGAGCCTTCGCGTGTTCGTCAGCCCAGCCAGAGATTTGCTTCAGCCGTCCCTCCTCAACGTTGCCGTAGAAGTAGAAGTCCGAAGTCTCCAGCGCACGCGGCTCTTCTTTGCCGAGAACCTTCTTCCATTGTTCGCTAGTCTGCTCTTTGCGCATCGCGACGAATTCGTCCGCAGTCATGCGCCCGAGTTTCGCGAGCTTCAATTCGTCCTCGGTGGGGACGAGCCGTTGCAGCGGCACTTTGGGATCGTCGCCGTCGTACTTGCAGCCCTCTTCGATCCAGATTTTGAGGTTGTTGTACCACCCGCGATAAATACGGGCTTGGCCTGGTGGCATCTTCGGCGGGCCGCCGTTGATCAGTTCCCACAAGCGGCTGCGTTCCAAATCACCGGCCACGAGCACCGCGCCGCTGTCACCGCCACGCATGAGATCTTCAAAAGTGACGACTCGGAAGCCGCCGCGCGGATTGTTGCCACTGTGACAGCGCTGGCAGATCGTGACGAAGTCGGGCGCGAGATCTTTGATAAACTTCACTTTCTCATTGCCCGTCGCCTTCGAGATTTTGATGGGCGTGTTGGGTCTCGCTTTGGTGGCGGGCTTGCCGAAGTCGGCCAGCTTGATCGTTTCGTCCTCGCCGTCGAACTTCGCCCCTTGCTTGATCCAATTGGCCAGCAGGGCGGTTTCTTCGTTGTTCAGTGCCGACGCATCTTTCGGCATGCGTTGGGCGGGATTCGCGGCAGTCACGCGAGCCATGATGAGGCTGCGCTGAGGATTTCCAATCTGCAACAACTGGCCGCTCTTGCCACCTTTTTTCATTTCGGCGAACGAGTCCAGCCGGAGTCGTCCGGCGGCATTGTCGTCATGGCAGCTTGCGCACTTGGAGTTGAGCAGCGGCGCGACCTGCTTGATGAAGCTGACATCGGCCGCGTCCTCTTTGCCCTTGGTGGTGCCCGCCAGCTTTTGCAGCGTCTGCTTTTTCTTGTCGATGAGCAATTGCACCGGAGCAATCATCTTGTCGCCCGGCTTGAGCTCCGCATCCTTGACGATCTTCTCGATCTTGGCGGTCGCCTCGTCGAGCGCTTTGCCAGCCTCGTCGTATTTCTTGTCTTTGATCAGCTTGTCGACATCGCCGAGGCCGTCACGGACCTGGTTGAGTTCTTTGCGTTGTTCCGCCGTGATCACCGCTGGGATTGCGGTGCCGACGAGGATCAGGCTTGAAATCAACACGCTTCCGAAGATGGCCAAGAGACGTTGCATAGTTCTGTTCCTTGCCGAATGCCAAAATCATGGCCGGTAGGCCCTGGTGGCGAGTATAAATGGACCGTGCAGAGCATGAAACGGTGCGTCAGCCGTTCTTCACCAAGGTCCAGCTTGCGGGAATCCGACATCAATGTCCGAACTTTTGGCCAAACGCGATGTGTTGCTGGCTCGGCTGGCCGGTTACGGCCGAGTCGCCGTCGCGTTTTCTGGCGGCGTGGACAGCGCGGTGGTGGCTCGCGCGGCGCAAGAGGCTTGCGGAGACAGAGCGGTCGCGGTCACGGCCGTCAGTCTGAGCCTGGCGTCCGGTGAATTGGAGCAGGCTCAGGCCGTAGCGGCCCTGATCGGGATTCGGCATGTCGTGCTCAGGACGGAGGAATTCGCGAACGAGAGTTACCTCGCGAACCCGGCGAACCGCTGCTACTTCTGCAAGACCGAGCTGTACTCGCGGCTCGAATCACGGCTGAGCGAATTCGAGGCGGACGTGATCTGCAACGGCGCGAACCTGGATGATGTCGGCGACTACCGCCCTGGTATGACCGCCGCGAAAGAGCACTCGGTCCGCAGTCCCCTCATCGAAGCCGGCCTGACGAAGTCCGATGTCCGCGAACTTGCCAAGCTGTGGTTGTTGCCCTGTTGGGACAAACCTGCGATGCCATGTCTTTCGAGCCGCATCGCCTACGGAGTCGCCGTCACTCCCGAACGAGTCCGCCGCATCGACGCGGCTGAGGGTTTCCTGCGACGCGAATTCGGCCTCCGCGAATTCCGAGTCCGCTGTGAAGCCAACGACCTCGCACGAATCGAAGTCGCGCTCGGTGAAGTCACACCGCTGTTGAACGCGACTACCTTTGAACACATCTCCCGCGAGTTGCGTTCGCTCGGCTTCCGCTGCGTGACGCTCGACCTCGAAGGTTTTCGGTCGGGCAACCTCAACGCACTGGTGCCGCTGGAGACTCTGCAAGCCTAACGGCACAGCACACCTTCCCGGCGGGCGTGGGAGCATTGAACGTCCAGAACTCAGGCACGCGGGGCGGATGACGTGAACCGAGAAGCGGAACTGAGTGCGCCATCCCGCGTTGCCTGCAGTGATTTGTTCGATCATAGGTCATCAGGAGTCACTTTGATCGATGTCACCGTCTCACCTAGCTTGTCTTTAAAAATGTAATGCGCGGTAACACCGTTATCTCTGAACAGTTTCATGTCGGGATTCGTCCTGTAATAAAGTAAAAGCTTGGGCTTTATTTTTGCGGTGACCTCACCCGGATCAATCTCACTTTTGGATACATTTATCAGCGTGTAGCAATAGGTCAGGCATCTTCCAGGGCCTGGCATGGTGGTATCCCACCGCGTATCACTGTCCACGTTTAGAGGCAAGCGCGCATTCAAATTCATGGAAGTCTGCACGAGCTTTTCCTCTACGGAGTTGCCGGAGTTGCTGCGCTGCAAATGAATAAAGGTTGAAACCCCCACGGAAATGCCAATGACAACTGCCACGATGACTTGAATTCGCTTATGATTCATGACATTAAATCCATCCCGATCGAACAGTTAAGTGAGCTGCACGCGGCCTTTCACGACTGGGACGCTCGATGCGGCCATGGAATGCGGGGCCAAAGTATCGTTGGGAAAATGAGTTGCCAAGTCACTGTTGAAGCTGCGGTCGTTCCCCCCCCGGCCGAGATAGGCCGCACGCCGTCGATCACGAATTATGCTCGCACGCGGGGACTATCGAAATAGACCGCGCTCGGTCCTCTTTTCACACACATGCGACGATATTCGTCGCTGAAGTCGCAAGATTTCAGGTCGGAACTACAGGAGCGTGAACTCGATTGACGCGAAAGCCTTCCGCTCGACGAGATGAACAAGTCGGCTTTGAAAACGCTTAGTGGGTTGCTCGCCACCGATGCCGACCGCGCGCTGCTTGACCAGATCACCGGTCCGAACAAGCAATTCGGTGGCGGCTTGCCAACCCCGTCAGCACCAAATCCGTAGAACGCATTCGAGAAATCCCTCGCTTGCGCTTCGGGCTAGTTGACGGCAACCTTCTCACGTTTGACCGGTTTGTCTTTCCACCGGAAGTCCATCTCCAGGGCCTTATTGGAGAGCATCAGCAGCAGCTCTTCGTTCATGGTGGGGCAGGGGAGATGTGGACAAGCGGTTTGCAGGTTGGTCGTGTCGAACTCTGGGTCGTCGCGCCAGTAAGAGTTGTAGACGCGGATCTGTTCGTAGAAGAGGCGTTCGATGTCGTCCGGATTTTCGATCGGCTTGCCGTAGCCGCTGAACTCCGCCCCGTTGAAACCGTAGGACTTTTCGAGCACGTCGCGAATCATCACGGAAGTGATCCGTTCGCGCGGCGTCAGGTGGTACGTCTGCCCGTGATGCTGCGGGTGCGTGACGATGAACGAGATGATTTTCGAGACCCAATCGACCGGGATGAAATTCTTGGTTTCGGTGCCGTCGAGCGAGATCCGCATTTTCTTCTGGCCCTCTGTCTGAGAGCCGATCATGCCCATTGAGTTGACGAGCGTGTGAGCCAATTCCAGGCAGGCGTAGAAGCCGTGGAACGTGGAAGTGAAGCCGGTCTTCGAATCGCCGACGATGATGGAGGGACGGTAAATGGTTGGTGGACTGAGGAACTCGGCGGAACGCACGAGTTTCTCGGCGGCCATTTTGCTTTCTTCGTAGGGGTTGCTCATTTGCTGGCCGAGGTCGAGATCGCTCTCCATGATCCGCCCAGTGCGCAGGCCGGCGACGTAGGCGGTCGAGACGTGATGGAAGTCGCGGATGCCGGTTTCTTGGCAGAGTTCGAGGGCGTTCTGCACCCCCTTGATGTTGGAGCGATACGGCTCACTGTCTTCGCTGGTGGCGACGAAGCTGAGGCTCGCGGCGTTGTGCAGGATGCTGTCGCAATTCTCATCGACCCAATGTCGAGCAGTGGCATCCAAACCGAAGAACGGCTCGGTGATGTCTCCTTCGAGCACATACGGGCGTGGCATCTTGCGTTGCAGCAAGTCTTCCCACGTTCCCATCAGGGACTCGATGCGGTCTTCAGCCGTTTGACGGCGGCTGCCGCGAACGACCGCCGCGACGGGCACGTCGGCCAGCATCAGATCTCGCAGTAGATAGCGTCCCAGCAGGCCGGTCGCTCCGGTCAACAGAATATGATAATTCATCGTTTGAAATTCGGGTGCGGGAGGAAATTTGGTGGGTGAAGCGGTGGGATGTTGTCACCCCGAGACGATGGTTTGACGTGATTTCACCGTCGGCAACTCGCGGGGGAGTTTAGTCGGTCCAGGTGGATTCACAACCGAATTCTCACCAGCAAACGCCAGGAATAGCTGCTTCATCCCCGCATCATCCGGCCGACAGACAGAACCGTCAGAGTCGCAGCAGCCGGGGAGTCACCGCCGTTCGCACACGCAGTGGTCCAGGCGGAATCCCAGACTGTGTCCCTCAGGCCCTTGTGGCCTGAATGATTCGAGAACGAGCCAGGAATCGAGTGAGCCACAAGGGCTCTGACTACACCAGCGGGTTCTCGTCGGTCGTGCGGAAGATTTGCAGGTTGAGCCGATTTCGCAGACGCTGCAAGAAGTGTGGACCTTGCAGCGGAGTGCTCGGATGAAGATGAGCCTCCGCGAGTTCGGCGAGACGCTTCGTGTGAAAGAACCCCAACATGCACGGCAAGAGCACCGAGTCGCCGATCAAAGACATTGTCAGCGTCGCGCCCATCAGCCACCCAAACAGAGCGGTCGGACCGAAGCTGCTGAACGTCAAAGCCAACATGCCGATCGACATGATCACCGTGGATTGCAGGATGGGTGGACCGGTTTGTTGCAAGGCGACGCGGGTGGCTTGAGCCTTGTCGCCGGTGGCCAGCAACTCTTCTTGATACCGCACCAGCATGTGGAACGAGCCGTCCACCGCGATGCCCAAGGCGATGCTGCCCGCCATCATCATGCTGATGTCCACGGGGTGACCGACCCACCCCAAGAATCCAAAGACGTAGACGATCGGCGCGAGATTGGGGAGCATCCCAATGAATCCGGCGTTGAACCACTTCAGCGAGACGATCATCACCACCATGATTGACCAAAAGGCATACACGAAGGACGACCAGAAGCCGGTGTAGATGTCCTTTTGGGCCTGTTCGATCAGCGGCGAGATACCGGTCAGTAGAACCGGCGCGTTGCCCAGCGAAGCTCGCAGTTCCTCCAGAGTCTTTTGTCCGACTCCTCGGCCCTCCGCATTGAGGTTGGCGGAGATTCGCCAGTATTGCTCGCCGCCCGCGAGGAAGTCGTTCTCTTTTTGTCGCTTTGTGGCTCGTTCCAACAATTGGGCCAATGCCAAGCCGCTGGGCATGTCAGTGGGAAACATCGATGCCAGCGACGTTGTGTGCGCGATGACGGGATGTGCCGAAATTAGGCTTTCCAACTCGCGGACGTATGTCAGCTTCGCGACGAATGGCAGCGATGCCAGTTGAGGATTGCGTCCGAAATCCACTGTGATTTCGATGGTGTCGGTGTTCGCCAGATCGGCTTGAATGCGGCGGACATCTCGAAGCACGACGCTATTCTTGGGAAAGAACTCCAGTGGATCAATGTGCGAACGGAGGTGCATCATCCCGACGCCGCACAACAGCGAGGCCACGACGCCGACGGCCACCACCGACTTGCTGCGGACGAGAAACCAATCCGAAATTCGCACAAACCAGCTATTTTCCGCTGCCTCAGCGCCGCGACGTTGAGGACGACAAACACCGATGACTGCTGGAGTCAGCACCAATCCAACCGACAAGGCCACCAGACTTCCCAGCGTGCCAGCCCAACCGAATTGACGCACGGGAATGAACTCGCTGACGCACAGCGAGACCGAACCGATCGCGGCCGTAAACGTGGCCAGACAGCACGGTTTCACGGCATGATGAAACATGACTTGAAACCGGTCGACGTGACCTTCGGCATTGGTGTAGTAGCTCAACAGATGCACGCAAACTTCGAGCGTGAAGACCATGACCATCACCGGCAGCGCGTCGATGACGAAGTTCATCTCGCCACCGCACCACTTCAGAATGGCGACTGTCAATTGCGTGGCGAAGACGGTCAGTGCCAGGATCATCCCGGTCATGCGCCAGTCGCGAAGCTGCACGTACAACAAGCAGAGGCAAATCCCCAACGAAACGAAGAAGAATTTCTTGTTGGGCTCGCGGCCGCCCAGGCGATTGAGTTCGTCGATGACAACCGGCGCGCCCGCGATGTTGACGTCGTGTCCTTCGAGTTGACAGTACTTCAAGACTTCGCGGATGGACGTCACGGCTCCGGAGCGATCTTTGATACCGTGATCCGAGAGTGTCACGACGATGCCCACTCGCTCGCCAGAGGGCGAGATGAACAACCCGCGCAGACGCTGCTCAATGTCCGCATCGGTGACAGTCAACTCGTGCATGACGTCGCGCATGCGTTGCGGAGTCCAGCAGTGGCGGACTCCCGGCGAACGTTCAATTCGACCGGCGATGCTCTCGATTAGATCATCGCCGAGACTGCGATCCAGCCCGACAAGAATCACTTCCTCAGCACCGAACCGCAGTTTGAATTCGTCGTATTCGCGGCGGACTTCCGACTTCTCCGGCAGCCACGCCTCGATGTTGTTGTTCGAGGGAATTGTCTCAGCGTGGTAATGCAGAAGCGGAAAGACCGCCAACGCCAGCAGCAACAAGCGCGAACTGTATTTCTTGTAAAACGAAGAAAGCATGTTGCGATCGAATCGATGCGAGAGGGCGTCGAGGAGGGCGCTCGCCCGTCCGCGAGCACGACCGGCAAGATTGACTGCTCGGAGCAGTCAGACTCGACCAGCAAGGTTCGCCTGAGACGCAAGACGGGCTTGTTGCTGATTGTCTATCGAGCCGTTTCTGCCGTGTCCCCAAGGCGATTCCCCGCCGTTTGCCCCAGCCCTGCGAGAAACAGACTCGCCCTAAGCAACTTCGGAAAAGTCTCGCTTGCTTTCGGAATCGGCTGCCCGGAAACCCCGTCAGGAATCACCTGAGAATGCAAACGTTCTCACGACGGGTTCACATCGAAGTTGCGGCGAGACGGGATCACTCGTCGTCTTCGACCTTGCCGAGAAACCGGCCGCCGCTCATGAACATGCCATTGTCGGCGGGACGACACCATTCGATGGCGACTCGATAGCGATACTCACGAGTGTCGCTGGCCATCTTGACGGTGGCATCTCCCGGAGAAACAGAACCGCGATGCAACAGCCCGATGCCGAAGCGGCTAATCTCGCGAGTCATCGCCGGTACGACTGAGCCGCGCGCGGTGACGATTTCCGCCGGAACGGACAACTCCAGACGCTCGGCCGAGCGTTGAATGGAGGGATCGAGTTTCTCGATGCTCTCCAAAACGGCGTGCAAGTCTTGCAGTGTGGGGCGGCTCCAGGGATCGGCAGACATCTCGTCACTCCGGCAATCGAAGGGGTTTCGCAAGGCCATGCCGAGCGGCCTGACCGCTTCAGCTTCGAAACTATAGGTCAGCTTTGCGGAACACGATGCAGAGGTTTGCGAGATTTTCTTGAGCGTCAGTCAGCTATCGCGGCGCGAAACTTGGTTTCGCGATGACGATTATGCCGGACGCATCAATTGGGAAGAGTCGCAGTGAAATCATCCACGTATCAAGAAAATGATTTCGCGGTGACGGAAGGGGCCGTCTGCGGTTCAGAATCACGAGCGTCAACCGCGCGGCCACGAAGCGGGATCTTGCGGATCTTTCCTCGGCTGCTTCGGAAATCGAATTGGTTCTGGGATCAGTTCCATTCGGCGTCGCAGTCCGAAGCCGATCACCACTGCGGAGGCCATCGCTGCCAAGACCAGCAACGGCCGCTTCCAGGCGCGAGACCGAGAGGATGAATCGCCAAGTCCAATTCCAGCATTGCTGTCCGTAAGCTCTTCGGGAGGTGGCGGAGCAATACGGTCCTCGTCGTCCAGCGCGGAAAGCGAGGGACCGGTTTCCAAGTCCGCGTCTAATTTCAAGGAGGGGAGCTTGCCTAACTCGTTCGGTTCGGTCGTTTGCTCGTAGCCGGCGGTGGTCAGTCCGGTCGCTGCGTCAAACTCGGCCGCCGATTGCAACGAGATCTGGCCGGCGGGGCGCGTTCGGTTTTGTGTTGTTCCCGGAACGATGTCGATATTCGCGCCAGAGTTCGAATTCATTCGCCCAGAGGTACCGCTGGGCATGCTCGGCTCGGTCGGACGTGTCGTAGACCGTTGAAACCGTGAAGGCAAAGTATTCGTGTCGATAATCAACTCGCCGTTGAGCATTGCTCCTTGAGACTTCGCCGGCGGAGCGAATTCTTCAATGTCTGCCTGGCTGAGGTGTCCTTTTGCCGTGGGCGAGCTACTGGTGCGAAGCGAGGTTGGCGGAGCGGAGACGTCGACTTTGTCCTCCGAGCTCACCGACGATTCGTCGCCGTCCATTTCTCGTCGCCAGTCATCGAGTGTTTGCTGCACCTGCTGGCGTCGGTCGATCACTTTTTGCCCGGCTACAGTTCTGGGTGCGTCAACTGTGCGTTTCACCGATTGCACTTCCGCGGGAACGATCACTTCGTCGTTCAAATCTTCTGTCACTTCATCACGTAACAGGCTCCGAAATGATCCAGCAGCCGGTTCATCAATTTCGTCGAGAAATTTTCGTTGGCTCGGTGACGCCGATGGGGACGTTTGGCGATTGGGTGAAACAGCCGCCACGGCCGACTTGGCAACATTTTTCTTCGCCGCCGGAACACGCTGATTTTCGAGTTCATCGGCCTCTTCAGAGATTTCGTCGTTGCCTTCTTCGTCATCGAAAAAGTTGACGGTTGCGACTTGCTTCTCCGACCGTTTCGTGGTCGTCGGACCGATGACCGAGTTCTTGAAGGGGTCTTCGTCCAAAGATCTTGTTTTACCGGCCGTCGATTTCGCGGATGAGTTGGAGGCGGCTGTTCCCTTCGCGGTCGGGCGAGATTCCGGCAGTTCGTCCTCAAAAAGCGAATCGTCATTCAGCAGGTCGGTCACCGGGCGTTTGATCGTGTCGCGTCGAGCAATTTCCGCACGATCAGCGGGCTTCGACGTCTTGGACTGACTGCCCGTTGTCTTTGCTGATCGAGTCGATGTGTCCTTCGCATCGTCGGGCTGTTGGCGAGCTGCCACGGCTCGCTCGGTTGCACTGGCCGTGGGCTTTCGAGCCGGGTCCGTCGGTTTCGCCTTGGCCTTGCCATCTTTTTTTGCGACTTGCTCGTCGGTGTCTTCGACGTAGTCAGATTCGGGGCGAACCTTCTTGCGGTTGATGAACTTCCCCTTGTCCTTCTCGGCAAGTTCTTTCTTGTCCGCACGGTGGTCGCGGTCGTTCTTGGAGAAGAGTCGGGGGCCAGCATGGCAACCCAGGAACGAAGCCCCCATGAGCACGGCCAACCCAACGACGGCGGCCTGACGTCTCGACGCGCGTTTGAATCCGTTCACGGCGATTTTCCTGCGGCTCGATGATTGCGATGACTCCGGTTCCGTCCGGAGTTCAGTCATCTCGGTTCATCGACCCCACGGAAGACATCGCCTTAACCAGCTTGTCCAAGCTGTGAAGCCTTAACGGATTGATAGACGTGACGCAGGTTGCCGAGTTTGACAAGCAGAAGGCAGTCGGCAGAAAGCAGAATGCAGTGGCTTTCAAAACTGCCTTCTGGTTCTCACATCTCGCCGCTTCCTCGATTCGACCACCACGGCAGGCTCACGCCGCCGTCGATGGTCAGCGTGCTGCCGGTCATGTAGTCGGCCTCGTCCGAGAGCACATAGCTGACCGCCTTCGCGATCTCTTCGGGTTGCCCCATGCGTCCCCAAGGCAGCTTTTGACCGCCGACCTCAATTTGATCTTCGGAGAAAAACTTTCGCTCACCCGGCGTGTCGATCCAGCCGGGGTGGACGATGTTGACTCGAATCTTTTTCGAGGCGAGTTCAATCGCCGCCGTCCGAGCCATGTGGTCAATCGCCGCCTTGGCCATGTTGTAGGCCATTGCCGTCGGAATCGGGATCACGGCATGAGGCGAACTGACCACCACGATCGAGCCGCGCGTCCCTTGCTTCAACATCTGCTGAGCCGACGCGCGCACTCCATAAAACGCGCCCCACATCGAGACGTCAATTGTCCGCTTGAAGCCAGCCATGTCCGCCTCGACCATCAACTGCCGGTCGCTGTAGGCGGCGTTCGAGACGAACAAATCCAGACTTCCGAACGTGCTGGCCGTCTTCGCGACCATCTCTTCGACGGCCGCTTGATCCGACACGTCCGCCTGCAAGAGCAGCGCCTTCTGGCCAGTCTTCTCAATCTCGCGAGCGACCTCTTCCGCCTGGTCGCGATGCGAGCGGTAATTGATGGCGACGTTCGCTCCCTGTTTCGCCAACTCAATCGCGATCGCGCGGCCGATGCCCAACGAGGCTCCGGTGATCAAAGCGTTTCTTCCAGCGAATTTCATGATGCCCTCAACGCAAAGCAGCCCGGCTGCGAAACAGACGGGCTGCTGGATTTTGGAGTGTGGTGACGTATCACCACTTTGTCAGTCTCAAATTTACACCGAGAAGCTGCTGCCGCAGCCGCAGGACTTCTTCGCGTTCGGGTTTTCAAACGTGAAGCCGCGGCGTTCGATGCCGTCGTAGAAGTCGATCACCGTGCCTTCGAGGAACATCGCGCTCTTGCGATCGACAGCGACTCGCAGGCCGTGTTGGTTGGTGACGACGTCGTTCATCTCATCGCACTTGTCGTCGAAACCCAGGCTGTACGAGAACCCGCTGCATCCGCCGCCAGCGACACCGATTCGCAAGACGGTGGATTCAGGCAGCTTTTTCTCGGTCAGCACGCGGTTCATCTCGCCGACGGCCTTTTCGGTGATGATGACGATGGAGGCGACGGACGACGTAGTGGGCGGAGACATCGTGGCGGTGGACATGGCGTCAAATTTCCTTGTGGAAAAGGGTTGTTGGTGATTCCTTCGAGCCGAGCATCCATGCGGCTCAGGTGGTCGCGGATTATAGCGGGCGATTTTCCGGCGAAAACTGATTTTTCGCAAGTTCATCTGTGAAAACTCCATCTCGCCCGCTTCGGTGTCGGTTCGCCGGTTGGTAAAGTGGCCCAACTTCCTACGAGACACACCCATGCAACCGCAACTTCCGTTTGATTCCCGCGACCCTCAGATTGCCCGGCTGAGCGACCTGCAACCCAAGCAGTCAGCCGATTGTTTCGTGCTACTGGCGAACAAAGAGAAGTCGAAGACCCGCGACGGAAAGCCGTATTATCGGGTCACGCTCCGTGACGCGAAACGAGCCACAATCAGCATGATCTGGAGCGACTCGGCATTCTTTCCGGAGTGCGATACGACTTGGCAGCCAGGGCAGTTTTACAAAGTCCGCGGCCGATTTCAGGAAACCGACTTCGGCCCGCAATTCGATCTCGAAAAGATCCGTCCCGTCGAAGCCGGCGATGAAGCTCAAGGCTTTCGCACCGGCGATCTCGTGCCGGCCACGCGGTTCAATGTCGAGGAAATGTTTACCGAATTGATCTCGATTGCGTCCCAGCAAATCACCGAAGTCCCGCTCCGAAAACTGGTCATCGAACTGTTGATGGAGCATCAGCACGACATCCGCCAGATCGCCGCCGCCTCAAAGAATCATCACGCCTTCACCGGCGGATTCTTGGAGCACGTTTTGTCGGTGACTCGACTCGCGATGCAGTTCGCCGACAAGTACGCCGACTACTACCCCGACATGCAGCCGCCGCTGAGCAAGTCGCTGGTCGCTGCCGGAGCCATCCTGCATGACATCGGCAAAATCCACGAGCTGAAGTACGCCCCAACCGGTTCGACCTACACCGCCGCCGGCCGGCTGGTCGGTCACATTTTCATCGGCCGAGACATGATCCGCGACAAGGCTCGTTTAATCCCCGACTTCAATCCCGAAACACTACTGCGGCTGGAACACATCATCATCTCGCACCAGTCGCTGCCGGAGTGGGGATCGCCGATTGCACCGAGTACTCCTGAAGCGTTGCTGGTCGCTGAAGCCGATAACCTCGATGCGAAGTTTCACGAACTGGCCGCAGCGCTGATGACTCCACCAACTCCCGGCGAAGAATTCACGACCCGCGACAACCCACTCCGCCGCGCGATCTTTCGAGGTCTCGCCGAAAATTCCACTCAGTCTGCCACCACAGAATCCGCGAAATGAAGACCATCGACTGCACCAAAGACAGCGCCGAAAAGCTGTTTGATTCCCTGCGCCAGAAGCTCTCGCCGCGCGGAGACGTCGTCTCTGAGGCCGGCCGCAAACGAACCATCGAACTCTTCGGCGAGCCGCTGACTCCGCAGCAAGTCGTCGAACGCATTTGCGACGACGTGCGTCAGGGCGGTCTGCCGGTCGTGTTGGACTACACAAAGAAGCTTGATCGCAAAGAACTGACTCGCGAGACGCTACGAGTCTCCCCCGCCGAGTTCGATGCGGCCTTCGCATCGGCCGATCCGGAGTTTCTCAAAACACTCGGCCGCATCCGCGACAACATCTTCGAGTTTCAAACCAAGCTGCTGAACCAAACTGTCTCGCTGAAGAAGCAAAACGGCGACGCGCAGATTGAACTACGGCAGCGATACCTGCCGCTCAAGCGAATCGGTATCTGCATTCCCGGCGGAGCGGCGGCGTATCCCTCGACGCTGCTGATGACCGCTGTGCCGGCTCAAGTCGCCGGCGTGAAAGAGATCGCCGTCGTCGCGCCGCCGACCGCGTTCGGCAGCTACAACCGCGACCTGCTCGCCGCCTGCAAGTTGCTGGGCATCACCGAGGTCTATCGGATCGGTGGAGCACAAGCCGTCGCCGCATTGGCATTCGGCGTCGAGGGACTGCCGCGAGTCGACAAGATCGTCGGTCCCGGAAACCTGTTCGTCGCGCTTGCCAAGAAGTTCGTCTACGGCGAAGTGGACATCGACAGCATCGCCGGCCCCAGCGAAGTCGTTGTGATCGCCGATTCAACTGCGCGAGCCGACTTCATCGCCAGTGATTTGATCTCGCAAGCCGAACACAGTCCCGGATCAGGCGTGCTCATCACCTGGCACGCGCCGCTGATCGCTGCCGTTCAAGACGAGTTGACGAAGCAACTCGCTTGCTTGCCGCGCGGCGACCTCGCGCGACAATGCCTCGAAGACTACGGAGCGTTGATCCTCGCGAAGGACGCCGACGATGCTTGCCGGCTGTCGGATTTGCTCGCGACCGAGCACTTGCACATCTCGACCGCCGATCCCGAAGCGATCCTCGCAAAGGTCCAAAATGCCGGTGCGATCTTCCTCGGACATCACACGCCGGTCGCGGTCGGAGATTACGTCGCTGGCCCGTCGCACGTCTTGCCGACCGGTGGCACCGCCCGCTTCGCGAACGGCCTCTGCGCGAACGATTTTCTGAAGCGATCCTCAGTCATCTCATACAACGCCGCCGCTCTATCGAATGCCGCAGACGACATTCGACGCATGGCGGCAGTCGAAGGGCTGACCGCTCACAGCGCGAGTGTCGATATTCGTCTGAAGTAGGATGGGCACTCCTGCCCGTCCCTCCTCGCCACGAGGAACGCGGACGGGCAAGTGTCCCCATCCTCCAAACCGACCGAAATCCCGCTCATCGGTGTTCAATTTCACCGGAGCCGCTCGTCAGGCTGAGATAGCCGCAGGGCGGGCGGCCGATACAATCCGAGCCGCTCATTTGCCCCCAGTCGGAGTCGATCATGTCTCAAGACGCTGCGTGGCTCCCGTCCGAAATCGCAGATCAATTGACCGAGTTGAGATCGTGGGTCCGCTGGCAATGGTTGCTGCGTGGGGCCGGCCGAGTCGGCATGATCGCGTCGCTTGGTTTGGCCGGAGCGTTCTTCGCGGACTATCGGTACGACTTGGCTCCGACGACGCGCATCGCGGTGTTGGCGAGCGTCGCAGCCGTGACGCTGCTGACCTTCCTGGCCTGGGTCGTCGTGCCACTGTGCCGACGCATCGGTTGGGCGGAACTCGCAGCGATGGCGGACAAGGCGAATCCACGTTGGGAAGGCGCGCTGACGTCGGCGGTGGAATTATTTGATCCGACTCAGCCGGACGGATTCAAAGGCTCGCCGGTGATGCGCGAGATGTTGCTCAAGCAAACGCGGCAACGCATTGACGAGCTTGATCTCGAAGAAGTTGTCTCGTCGCGCAAGGCGTGGTCGTCGGTGCGGTGGGGACTCGCGTCGTGTGTGCTGCTGGCGATTCCGGTGTTCGTCGCGCCGAGCATGTATCGCCAACTCTGGCAGCGGTTCCTGCTGCCGTGGGGCAATTGGGGCACGGCCGGAGCGTGGACCGTCGCCGTCGAAAACGGCGATCGCATCGTCGCTCGCGGAACTGATGTCGAATTGCTGGCGACAGCCGAGAAGGACGGACAGGTCGAACCGCCGAAATCGCTGACGCTCGAATGGCGTGACTCGGCCGGCACGACGGATCGCCGAGCGATGCCGTTCGATGAAGCTCGCAAGTCGTTTGTCGCACTGGTGCCGCATGTCATGCGTGATTTTGATTTCCGCATCGCGGTCGACCGTCAGAAATCGCGTGACTACAAGATTCAGGTCGTCGAGCCGCCCGTCGTCACAAAAATCCGACTCGATGTCGAGCCTCCCGCTTACGCCGGTTGGCCCGCGCAATCGCTGGACGGTGCGATTGGTGCGATCAAGGTTTTCGAAAAGAGCCGGCTGAAGTTCACGCTTGAATTCAACAAGCCGGTCGAGACCGCTCAACTTGTCTGGCGGCAGCACGGCGATGTGAACCAGAAACTCGAACTCGCCGCATCAAAGCAGGCCGCGACGCTCGAAGTAACCGCTGATCCCGCCGTTGCCGGATCGTTCTTGTTCGTGTTGGAAGACATCCACAAGTTGCCGAACAACGACACTGTGCCGCGCGAGTTGGTCGTCGTCACCGATGAAGCTCCGAAGCTGACGGTCAAAGGGGATCACAGCACCGAAGCCCGGCCGGACGATGTCGTCCCGATTGACGTGACTGCCTCCGACGACGTCGGTCTTGGCACGCTGGAACTGCACTTGATCGTCGAAGAGAAATCGCGTGAGCCGATCGCGGTTGAGGCCGTTCGCGGCCAGAAAGATTTCGAGCATCGTTTCACGCTCGACCTCAGCCAACTCAACGTCGAGCACGGCCAGTGGTTGAACTACCGCGTCCGCATCACCGACGAGCGTCCCGGCCCCGGCCCGCACGAAGTCTGGTCCGAACCGCGAGTCCTCCGCATCAGCAAGAAAGCCGCGCCGCCAGGAGCCAACGAACTCGCCAAGTCGCACGAGCAACTGCGAGACGAACTCAACGACCTCCGCCGAGACATCGCCACCAAGGCGACCGAGATTCAAGACCTTCGCAAAGAGGCCGCTCAAGCCAACCGCAAAAAAGACGACCCGCCCGATGCCGAACACGTCGCGCAGCTTCAGAAGCAACTGCATCAACTCACCGAGCGAGCCGAACAACTCGCCCAGCAGTTGTCGCAAGACCCGCTGTTCCACGAACTCGGCGAGAAGGCCGAGCAGATCGCTCAAAATGAACTGGCGAAGGCCGAGGCCGAAGTCCAACAGTCACGAGGAGAAGCCGATCAGCCACTCAACAAGGAACAACTCGACCATCTGAATCAAGCGGAGAAACAACTCGATAGCGCCGCCAAGCAACTGTCCCAACTCGAAAAGCCCTTCGAGCAACTCGCCGACTTGCAGAAGGACTTGCTGGAATTCCGCCGCCTCGCCCGTCAGGCCGAACAACTCGCCAACCGTGCTGACGAACTCGCCAAGAACGAAGCCGCGAAGCCGGCAGACCAGCCCGACGTGCCAGCGAGGGATGAAAAGCAACCCGAAGCGTCAGCGAGGGACGAGAAACAAGCCGCCGCCGATGCCGCGAAAACCGAACAAGAAAAACAACAACTCGCGGACCAACAAAAGCAACTCGCCGATGCGCTCAACGACCTCTTGAAGCGTCGCCCCGAATTGCTCGCAGCCGCTCGTCGCGATCAACTCGAACAACTCGGCGAACTCGCCGAAGAGGCTCGCCAACTCGCCGAGCAACAAAAAGAACTCGCCGCCGCGCTCCGCGAGCAGCAAGCCGCCGCCGCCGAACGCAACGCTGAACTCGCCGAGAAGCAACAAGACCTCCAGAAGCGAGCAGTAGCCGCCACTGAAAAAGCGGCTGCCGCGAAGCCCGCAGGCGACGAACCGAAGACCGACAAGCCCGCCACTCCCGAAGCTCTGCAAGACGCCGTTGCCGCGCTCAAGCAAGGCGACCTCGCTGAAGCTCAGAAGCAACAGCAACAAGCCGCCAACGAGCTCGATCGTCTTGCTGCTGAATTACAGAAGGCGAAAGCTGACATCGCGCAGGCTGCTGAACTGCCGCGTGACTCCGCTGAGAAGCAACTCGCACAACTTGCGGAGGAACAGCGTCAACTCGCGAAAGAGGTCGCACAGGTACTTAAAGAACAGGGTGGAGACCAACCAAAACCGGAAGCCGCTCAACCTCTCGCAGCGAATGAGCAAGCGAACGCGAACAATGACAAAGAACAGCCGAAGCCCGCGAAGGATGAGCAGGCCGATAACAATGCGGAAGATCCAGAAGAAAAGAAAATCGTATTGACCGTCCGGCTGTTCAATCAGGACGCCAAGTCATTGGATGTTCGCGATTACTCGAAACGAAACGACCTCGAAGAGCCGTTGTTTCGCGAAGCGCTATTGGCTCGCTACGACTATCTAGCGACCGATTTCGTCATCAAGAATCCGGTCAATTCAACAGTGGCTTGGCACTCGCCGGTTTCGCTACCGCTCGTTGCCGCGAATTTAGAGCGTAAGAATTTTGAAGTGTTTCAAGGCCGCGCGACAGCGGGAGCGTTTCTTGAAGTCACTCGGTTTGAACCAGAGTTAGACAATTTCATGCTGTACTCGGTCAAACCCAACTTCCCGCTCGCGACCCTGAGCAACGATCTGAACCCCAGCGACCTGGCATTGCCAGCGGGGCTGGACCGATTGACGAATTGGGCGAGAGAACTTGCGAAAGATTCTGATGGCACGCCAGAAGGCATCGCTCGACGGTTGCGAGATGAACTCCGAACGCGAGGCGGATTCCGATACATGAAGAGAAACGCGGTCCTGGCTAACCAAGATAAGCCACAAGATGTCGAAGATTTTCTATTCAACGACAAACAGAAAAGAGGACATTGCGAATACTTCGCCGATGCCCTGACCTTGATGCTGCGTGCAGTCAACATCCCCGCGCGAAGTGTTGGCGGTTTCAAAGGTGGTGAATATCAAGCAGGGGACGTCGACAATCCTGGCGGATATTTGGTGCTGCAAAAGAAACACGGCCACGCTTGGGTGGAAGCACTTTTGAATGGCCGTTGGCTGGTACTTGATGGCACTCCTGGCGGAGGTTCGGGACAATCTCCCGTCGCAAACGAGCAGGCCAATGCGCAACAACCCGCCGGCGAGAATGCGAAACCCAATCAGCCACAGCAGGCCGGAGAGCAACCGAAAGCCGGAGAGCAACCGAAAACCGGAGAGCAACCGAAAACCGGAGAGCAACCGAAAGCCGGAGAGCAACCGAAAGCCGGAGAGCAACCGAAAGCTGGTGAGCAACCGAAAGCTGGCGAGCAACCGAAAGCTGGCGAGCAACCCAAGGCCGGTGAGCAACCGAAAGCTGGTGAGCAACCGCAGGTGGCACAGCAAGTTCGTGAAGCACAGCAAGCTCAGAAGGAACTTGCACAACAAGCTCAGGAACTTCAGAAGCAGGTCGAGCAGGAGTTGGGCAAGGATTCCGCCGAGGCAAAGCAGTCGCAGCAGACCGCTCGACTGTGCGAGTCCTGAAGGGGAAAAGGTTCCTCTGGCCAGTTTGGCCAGGCTTCACAATCCGGACAGCAAGCCTCGCAAGCCGCTCAGCAATTGGCCGATCAATTGCAAAACAACTCGCGTGCGAATCCTGAACTCGCGCAGCAAGCCAAAGACCTTGCGCAGAAACAACAGCAAGTCGCACAGCAGATGGAACAACTCGGTCAACAACCGGGAGCCGCCAATGCCGCGCAGCAACAACGTCAGCAAGAATTGAACAACGCTGCCGGACAACTCGGCCAGCAGTTGGCCGAGTCTCAGAACAAGCTCGGCCAACAACCTCTCAACCTGCCGCAACCCGCCGAAGGCGCGAAGCAAGCGGGGCAACAAGCGGCGAACAGTCAGCAGAAAATGGCGGCCGCTAAGCAAGCGTCTCAGCAAGGCAATGCGAATCAAGCCGCTCAAGCGGCCGAGCAAGCGGCGGAGAATTTGCAGAAGGCGGCTGAGCAAGCCCAAGCCGCCGCTGACAAGAATCGGCCTCCGCAGTCACCGGTCCCGCGCGGCGTCGGCGAAGAAGTGGCCGACGCGGCCGAGCGTCTGCGTCAGGCCGCTCAAGCGCAGTCCGAACCAAGTCAACCGTCGCCACAGACCGCGCAAAGCAAAGACGGTCAGCCGATGCCCAACGCTCAACCTGACCAGCCCAACGAACCTGGGCAACCAGGATCGAAAGACGGCCAGGCTCAAGGTTCGCCGTTCGCGCAGATAGCTCAGCGTCTGCGCGAAGCGGCTCGCGCGTTGTCGGACGCGGCGAATCAATCGGCTCCGCTCCCTTCGAAAGCGGGACAGCCACAACCCGGCCAGCCGTCGAACGAGCCGAATGACAATCCACAGTTGGCTCAAGGTGGCGGCGGCAATGGTCAGGGCAATCTCGAACAAGATCGCGGCGAGAACCTCGGCGACTTGCAAACGCAAGTCAAGAAAATGACCGGCCGCAACTGGGGCCAGTTGTCGAGCAAGCTCAAGACCGAGATGTCGCAGCAAGCCAAGCATCAAGCTCACGGCGACTACAGCAAGCTCATCAAGCTGTACTTTCAAGAGATCGCGAAGACGCAACCCGAAGCGGCGGAGGGGAAGCGATGAGCACTGAGTGGCTCTCCCTTCCGGCCGACAGCCGATGGCCGATGGCCGATCGCCGTGATACCGTTTTTCTAAGAAGCAGGCTCCAAAAACGGTATCGCGGCGGTCGGCGATCGGCGATCGGCGTTCGGCCGGGCAAGTTGTGGCGGACACTGCTGACGGTCGTTGTTCTGATCAGTGCGGGATTCGCTCGCGCGGACGAACGCACCGAGCGGGACAAGCAGATCGACGCGGCAATCTCGAAGGCGCTGGATCATCTCGCCAAGAAACAACTTCCCAGCGGGGCTTGGGCGATCGATCAACCTCAGTTTGGCGAATCGACTTCCTCGACATCGCTGGCTGTGATGGCGTTTCTCGCGGCGGGACATGTGCCGGGCGAGGGGCCGTACGATCAACACATTCAACGCGGAGTGCGTTGGGTGCTCGATCAACAGCAACCCAACGGGATGCTCGTCCGCGAACGTGGCCACGGACCGATGTACTCGCATGGCATCAGCACGCTGATGCTGGCCGAGGTTGCCGGCATGACCGACGACGCGCTCGCCGAACGTTGCCGCGACGCGCTGAAGAAGGCCGTGCGTCTGATTCTGTCGGCTCAATCGGTTCGCAAAGATCGCAACAGCCAGGGAGGTTGGCGGTATCACCCCAGCAGCAACGACAGCGACTTGAGCGTCACCGGTTGGCAATTGCTCGCGCTGCGAGCGGCCAAGAATCTCGGCTGCGATGTTCCCGCAGAACACATCGACGCGGCGGTCGAGTATGTGAAACGCTGCTCAACCCGGAATCGTGGATTCGGCTATCAGCCGAACAGCGGCTCGTCACCAACACGAGCCGGGACCGGTATTCTGTGCCTCGAAATCTGCGGAGTGCATCACTCGCCCGAAACGCTCGGAGCCGCTGACGCCTTGCTACAAGACCCGTTGCGGGCCGATCAGGAATGGTTTTTCTACGGCGTTTATTACTGCACGATCGGCATGTTCCAAGTCGGCGGCAAGCACTGGGAGCAAGGCAAAGGCCACCTGATCCCGCTGCTGCTCAACCTGCAAGCCGAAGACGGCAGTTGGTCCGGCCGCCAAGGTCAGGAACGCAACTTCGGTACGGTCTACGCTACGAGTCTCTCGGTGTTGGCTCTGTCGGTCGAGTACCAGTACCTGCCGATCTACCAGCGATAGTTGGAGTGCATTCACAACGATGAGAAGCCAACAGTGGTTCGCCGCTCGCGAGGAGCAGACCTTTCAGAATCGTTCCGCGCTGAGGTCAATGGGACTCAACCCGGATGACTTCGTCGGCAAGCCGGTGATCGGCATTGCGAACAGTTGGAGCGACCTCAACAACTGCAATGCGAACCTGCGCGAGTTGGCCGAGGCGGTGAAGCGCGGCGTGCTGCTCGAAGGGGGACTGCCGCTGGAGTTCCCGACGATCTCGCTGGGCGAGGAGTTCATGAAGCCGTCGGCGATGCTGTATCGCAACTTGATGGCGATGGATGTTGAAGAAACTCTGCGAGCCAACCCGATCGACGGCGTCGTGCTGCTGTGCAACTGCGACAAGACGACGCCGGCACAGCTCATGGCGGCGGCCAGCGCGGACTTGCCGGCGATTCAACTCAACGGCGGCCCGCGAGCGATCAGCCATTTTCACGGTGAGCCGATTGGTTCGGGGACTGACCTGTGGCGGTACTCGGACGAACGCAGGGCAGGGCGGTTGTCGGATGCGGACTGGCGAGAACTCGAAGCGTGCTACGGCTGCGGAGTCGGGGCGTGCAACACGATGGGGACGGCTTCGACGATGACGTCGTTGTCGGAAGCGCTCGGCATGATGTTGCCGGGGACGGCCAGCATTCCGGCGACGGACGCTCGGCGCATGCAAGCGGCAACCGCGACCGGCCGGCGCATCGTGCAGATGGTTCACGAAGATTTGCGGCCGTCGCGAATTCTCACACACGCCGCGTTCGACAACGCAATTCGAGCATTGCTGGCGCTGGGCGGTTCGACGAACGCGGTCGTGCATCTGATCGCGATGGCTGGGCGACGCAACATTCGATTGCCGCTGTCGCGGTTTGATGAGCTGGCACGGACGACGCCGTTCCTCGTCAACTTGATGCCATCGGGACAGCACTTGATGGATCGGTTCCACGCGGCGGGTGGCTTGTCGGCCGTGCTGGCGGAGATTTGCGATCTGCTGAATCTCGACAGCCTGACCGTCACCGGCCGGACGCTGGGCGAAAACATCGCTCGCGCTCGCAGCTTTGATCGTGAAGTGATCCGCTCGCGCGAGCAGCCGTTGGCGGAAGGTGGCTCATTGGCGGTATTGACCGGCAATCTCGCGCCTCGCGGGGCAGTCATCAAAGTGTCGGCTGCGTCGCCGAAGCTGATGAAACATCGTGGCCGAGCGGTGGTGTTCCACGATTACGAAGACCTTCTCGCTCGAATCAACGATCCGGCATTGCCGGTCGATGCCGACAGTGTGCTCGTGTTGCAGAATGCCGGGCCGAAGGGCGTCCCCGGATTTCCGGAATGGGGCAGCATCCCGATTCCGACGAAGCTCTTGCAGGCGGGTGTGACCGATGTCGTGCGGATCAGCGATTCGCGCATGAGCGGCACGG
Organism: Candidatus Kuenenia stuttgartensis; assembly: GCA_945904015.1. Classification (GTDB taxonomy): domain Bacteria; phylum Planctomycetota; class Planctomycetia; order Planctomycetales; family Planctomycetaceae; genus SXKJ01. Next base: position 37,752 of record CAMDPK010000065.1, read on the forward strand.
CGTTCGGGACGGTCGTGCTGCACGTCGCTCCCGAAGCGGCGGACGGTGGGCTGATTGGACTCGTGCAAGACGGCGACGTGATCGAGTTGGATGTTGAATCACGCCGACTGCAACTGCTGGTGGACGATGCCGAGCTGTCTCGTCGCCGAGCGGTTTGGCAGCCGCGACCGATCAAGCACCTGCGCGGGTATCCTCGGCTGTACATCGACCATGTGCTGCAAGCGGACGAAGGCTGCGACTTCGATTTCCTGCGGCCGTCGAGCGACGCCGAGTTGGAATTCGTGCAACCGGTGGTCGGGCGGTCCTAGCGTCGTGGGGCAGGTTTTCAACCTGCCCGTGAGTGGCGGGCAGGTTGAAAACCTGCCCCACG
>CAMDPK010000066.1 GCA_945904015.1 Candidatus Kuenenia stuttgartensis
TGTATCGCAGAGTTTTCCGGTGCAGGCGAACCGCCCGCACCACACTGGCGACGATTTGGAGAAAGACACAATGCACTGTTGGCACGACGTGACACCCGGCGAGAACTTGCCGCGAGAATTTGTCACCGTCATCGAAATCCCGATGGGGTCGAGCGTGAAATACGAACTCGACAAAGTCACCGGTCTGTTGAAGCTCGATCGGATTCTGTACTCGGCCGTGTATTACCCGGCGAGTTATGGCTTCATCCCGCAGACGCTAGCCGAGGACGACGACCCGCTCGACGTGCTGGTACTTTGCCAGGAACCGGTCGCACCGCTGACGCTGGTCCGCTCGCGAGCGATCGGGCTGATGACGATGGTCGATAGCGGCAAAAAGGATCACAAAATCATCGCCGTCGCGATGGACGATCCCGAATATGCCAGCTTCCAAGAGGCGGATGAACTGCCGGTGCATCGGCTGTCGATGGTCCGACGCTTCTTTCAGGACTACAAGCAACTCGAAGGCAAGTCGGTCGAGGTCGATCAATTCCAACCTGCGGAAGCCTCTTCCAAGGTCATCGTCGAAGCGTTGGAGCGATACACGAACAAACGCCGCCGCGGTTTCAAGTAAACGTAGGTTGGGACTCTGTCCCGACCATGTGATTCGGAGGTCGGGACGGAGTCCCAACCTACTTTGGTCGCGGCATCGTCGGCTGAGGGTTTGAATCGGCAAACTTCGGGATAGAATCCTGGCCCCGCTTTGATGACTCCAGCCTCAAGGAACCCTCATGTCGGATGCCTCCGCCCCGCCCGCTTCGTTCAAACTCACTTCAACTCAATGGCTGATCTGCGTGATCGCGTCGATCGGCTTTGCATTCGACATCTACGAATTGCTGATGCTGCCGCTGATTGTGAAACCGGCACTGGCAACGCTCGGCGGAATGACTCCCGACGGCGTGGCGCTGCTGATTCCCGGCTCGCCGGAATACGTCAAGTGGGCACGCACGCTGTTCTTCGTGCCGGCATTGGCGGGAGGCGTGTTCGGTTTGTTGGGCGGCTATCTGACCGATCGCCTCGGCCGACGGCGCGTGCTGACCTTCAGCATCTTGTTGTATGCCGGCTCAGCGTTCGCGGCGGGGTTCGCGACGTCGTTGAGCTATCTGTTGGTGATGCGCTGTCTGGTCTTCATCGGTGTCTGCGTGGAATTCGTCGCGGCCGTCGCATGGCTGGCGGAGTTGTTTCCCGATCCGCATCAGCGTGAGAAAGTGTTGGGCTACACGCAGGCATTCTCGTCGATCGGCGGATTGCTGGTCGCATTGGCGAACAAAGGCGCGATCGCGTGGGCGGACCAACTGCCGGCGATTCAAGGCGTTCACGAAGCGTGGCGGTACACACTGATCTCTGGCCTGATCCCGGCGATTCCGCTGATCCTGATTCGGCCGTTCTTGCCCGAGTCGCCCGTCTGGCAAAAGAAGCGCGAGAGCGGAACCTTGAAGCGAGCCAGCATCGTGCAACTCTTCAGTCCCGAACTGCGTCGTGCGACGATTCTGACGACGCTGCTTTTCGCCAGCAGCTACGGCATCGCCTTCGGAGCGTTGCAGCAGTTGCCTCAGATTCTGCCCGGTCACGCCGACGTGAAAGCGGTGGCCGAGAAAGCTCAAGCGGAATTCCAACAGGCCGCCGGAGACAAGCCGGTGCCGCCGCCCAAGCTGAAAGCCGCTGGAGCCAAGGCGACTGAACAAATCGTGGCCAACGTGCAGTCGTATCAAGAAATCGGCGGCATGGTCGGCCGCATCATGTTGGCGGTGCTGGCGCTGTACGTCGTCAGTCGCCGCACGCTGCTGCGAATTTTTCAACTGCCGTCGCTGGTCGTCATCGCGGGATTGTTCTGGTACATCTCGAAGCACTTGGGAGAAGTTGGTTCGCTCAACGGAATCCAAGTCGCGGTGTTCGTCGCGGGGTTGCTGACGGTGGCGCAGTTCAGTTTCTGGGGGAACTACATCCCGCTGGTTTTCCCAATGCACTTGCGCGGCACGGGCGAGAGCTTCGCTGCGAACATCGGTGGCCGAGTCATCGGCACGGCGGCCGCGTTCCTCACGATTTCGCTCTCCGAATCGAAGCCGCCCGATCCCGCCAAGATCGCGCTCATGGGAGCCTACGTCGCCGGAGGCTACGCCTTGGTCGGCGCGATCCTGACTCAGTGGCTGCCGGAGCCGCCGAAAGAGGGCGTCGCCGACTGAGAAGGCACAGCCACCGTTTCATCGTTCGCGTATGAGAGGAAATTGGTCGTTGGTTATTGGTCGTTGGTCATTTGGATTGACCAATGACCGATGACCAATAACCAACGATCAATTCCAACGTTTTCGGCTGTCCGAGATCGACAGTCCGGTCGTAAGATCGCCGAGAATTCCACCAACACGAGCGATCTCGTCAGTTTTTGGGAGCGAACACATGCGACGGTCCTCATCAGCCCGGATTCCGAGCTTGATCGGATTCGTCGCAGCGTTGAGTCTGGCTCTCGCGGTGGTGGCTCAGGTGCCTGTGCCTCCAGCGAACGATCCTGACAATGCCGGTCCGGTGCGCGAGCGGCGGTTGGTGCAGCGACTGGAGCAAGCTCGGCAGTTGCTGGCTCCGCGCGAACCGAACGAGAAATCGGAAGAATCGCAGGCTCTGCGGCTGCTGCAAACGCTGTTGGAGGACGCTTCCGATGCGGACGACGCACCCGGAACAGACGACGTCTTGCTGAACCCGGCTCCCGAAGGAGATCGGCGTGTCGCGACGCGCAGCTTGAAATCCGAAGCTCGGCGGCTGATTGGCGGGATGTCGGCGCAAGGCCGGCAAGCCTACGAGTTATTGGTTGGCAAAGCGGGGCGCGTGCAACTCGACGCCGCGCTGGCAGACGGCGACTGGCGCGCAGTCGAAGAGGTCGCTCGGCAATCGTTGCACACGTCGGCCGGATACGACGCCACGGTCGCGCTGGGTTTGCGAGAACTCGACCTTGGCGAACCGCTGGCCGCAGCACGACGGTTCGAGGAGGTGCGTGATTGGCCGCAAGCTCTCGCGCCGCGCGAGCCTCTGTTGTCGTTGCGATTGGCTCTGGCCTGGCGTCTGGCCGGTCGCGACCAGCGTTGTCGCGAAGTGCTTGTCGAGTTGAAGAAGTCGTTCGGAGACAAACCGATTGCACGCAACAGCGGCGGCGAACTGCCGTGGTTCACGGAGGATGCTGAGGCCCTCCACTGGCAGGATCGTTGGGCCGGTGTTCCCTTGCGTCCGCTGCGATTGACCAGCGAACGCCGCGCGGAGTGGCCGGTGCAAGCGGGCAACGCGGCTCGAAACGCCGTTGCCGCCGCAGCCGTTCCGACCGAACACGTCGCTTGGTCGCATTCGTTGCTCGACGATGACGACGCGGAATCGCCCCCCGATGCCGCTTCGGACGCTCCGGATTCCGTCGGCAATGAGAAATCGGATCGCTCGCCGACCGTGCTGCGCGGCGCTTGGGGGCGCGTGCGGGTCGAAGTGAAATCGCATCTCGAACAGCGCCGGCAGGCCGATCAACCGGCGATCATCGCGGCGCAGCCAATCGTCGTCGGAAATGCGGTCGTCATCCGCACGCTGTCACAGTTGCGAGCGTTTCGACTCTCGGATGGCCACCCGTTGTGGCATTCGGCAATGGTCGATCCGCAACTGGCCGAACTGTTGGGGGACGTGCGTCGCGGTCGCCGGCCGACTCGCCTGTCGCCGGAACTGGACGGCTGGTTGCAACAGCGCATCTGGGAGGATGTGACTCACGGGTCGCTCAGCAGCGATGGCGAGTTGGTCTTCTCGCTGCAAGATCGCGAGGGGAATTTACGGTCGCCGCAGATCGCCTGGCGGCAGATGTTCGTCTCGCGCGAATTTAACAAGCTGGTCGCCATCGAAGCGGCGACCGGACGGCTGCGTTGGGAATTAGGTGGCCCGCGCGGCGAATACGAACTGGCGGGAGCTGGAGCGTATTTTCTTGGCCCGCCGTTGCCGTGGCGCGGGCAGCTCTTCGCGTTGACGGATGACGGAATTGATTTGCGGCTGGTGGTGCTCGACCCGCGCGACGGAAAAGTCCACTGGACTCAAACGCTAGCGCCATGCGATCCAATCTGGTCCGGCATGGCGCGGGACACAGGATTGAGTCCGACGGTCGTCGGTGAGTGCATCGTCTGTCCGACGGGTGCCGGATCGATCGTGGCTGTCGATCCGATGCGGCGCGAATTGCGTTGGCAACACGCCTATCGCGAGCCGCTGGATCGCCTGCCGGTGCGTCGGTTTGACTTTCATCCTCCAAATTCCGGATTCGAAGCATCATGGCGACAGAGTGTGCTGATCGCCGCGCGAGACCGCCTGCTGGTGGCACCGCCGGATCTCGGCGAACTGCTGTGCCTCGACGCGCACGATGGCCGGCTCTTGTGGAAGCAGCCTCGCGACGAGGGACTGTTCCTAGCGGGGATCGCCGAGACCGCTTCGGCGAGCGGAGGACGTCAGTCCTCCGAGGATCGAGTCCAGGATTTGAAGACGGCGAAGAACCGCAAAGACTCGGAGGGTTTACACCCTCCGCTCGCCGAGGACGCGGTGTTGGTCGTCACGGCAAATGAGGTCCGCGCGATCCGGTTGTCGGATGGAAAACCAGCCTGGCCACGTGCGGTCTCGATCGCTCCGTTGAGTGGACACGGAGTCTTGTCGGACGGCGTGCTGCACCTGCCGTTGATCTCTGGAGAAGTGACCAGCATCGAAACGAGATCGGGGCGGTTGCTGGCCCGAACGGCGGTCGCCGCCAAGGAGCTACTTGGCAATCTGATCGCGGCCGACGGTCGCCTGGTGTCGCAATCGGCGTCGCACATCGCGGCGTTTCCGCAATTGCGCGAGCATCAACAAGCCATCGCCGACGCCTTGCAGCAGAACGCCGAAAACCCGCGAGCCTTGGAAGATCGCGGCCGAATGAATTTGCATTTGGGACGTCGCGAACAAGGCCTCGAAGACCTGCGGCGGGCGATCTCATTGCGACCGACAGCGGATGCCAAGCAACTGCTGGCCGGCCTGCTTCTCGATGAGGTGCGGCTGGGACAATCAACCGACCTCGAAGCAACGATTCGCGAACTCGAAACGCTGCTGGACGATCCAAAGCAGCGGTTGCTGTTCGCTCGCCTGCGAGCGACAAGTTGGCAACGTCGGGGCGAGTCGCTGGCGGCAGCTCGCGAACTGTTGAAGTTGGCGGATGCCTGGGAGCCTTCCACCGAGTTGGAAATCGTCACCGGCCCGACCGCCGCGCGGCAGGATCGCTGGATCGCGGCGGAGCTGCTCGAACTGCACGCGGCGATGTCGGCCGAGGATCGCCGCGTCCTGGACGACGAAGTCGCGACGCGATTGCGCTCTGCGCTCGAGAGTGCGGGGCCAGCTCGACTGCGAGATTTTCTCGCGTTGTTTGGTTGGAACAATTCGGCCAGCTCGGCTCGTCGCACGCTGATCGAGCGGCTCGATTCGCGCAAGCAGCGGCATGAATTCGAGTCGCAACTGCTTGCCGAAGGAGGCGCGTTCGCGGCAGTGCGGCTGGCGCAACAGTGGTTGTCGCTGGGACAAGTCGAACTCGCTCGGCCGCTGATCGACGATCTGGCCACTCGGTTCGCCGACGAACAATGCCTCGAAGGCAAGACGGGCCGCGAGTGGGCCGCTCGCTGGCGAGAGGAATTTGCTGAACCGTTGAAAGCCAGTTGGCCCACTTCCGCCGAAGGCGGACTCAAGTCGGAGAAGGTCAGCAACAGCGAGCCGTTGAATGCGTGGTATCACCTCGACTGGTCCGCTCCACCCGATGCGTTTCACGAGAACTGGCAGTTGTGGCGTGATACCGGTGGCCGAGCGATCGTGGCTCGCGACAGTTTCGGCCGCGAGCAATGGCGGACGAAAGTGCCGTTCGAGAATTACTCGATGCCGCACGTCGTGGGAATGTCGGCAACTTGGCACGCACGCTGGTTGGTGCTGAATCTGGGCGAACGGTTTCTGGTGCTCGACACGTTGCCGCCGTCTCCACCAAAAACAGAAAGTGACGGCAAGGCCGACCCCAAAACCGAAGCGATTGCCTCCCCAGAACCGCGGCTGATGTGGCAAAGCGTTTTGTTCGACCGGCGGCAGGAGCCGCAAGTCGCGCCGCTGCCGGCTCGAATTCAGAACGCCATCGCCGGGACGCCCGACCGGTTTGTGATGTCAGATTCCTCCGGCCGCCGATTGGGCCGAGTCGCCATCGTCGGCCACGACGTCATCTGCCATCAAGCCGGCCACCGCTTGATCGCATCGACGTTGGCCAGCGGCGAACCGCTGTGGATCTTCGACGGCTTGCCGATCGGCTGCGAACTCTCCGGCGACGAACGATTCGTCGTCGCGACCAGCGCCGATGGTCGCGAGCTGTTCGTGCTCAGCACGCTCGACGGACGGTTGTTGAAACGAACGGAGTTTGGCTCCTCGACTCGCTTGGCAACGCTCGGCCGCAACATCTTGACGTGGTCGGGATCCGAACTGCGGCTGTTCGACGCCGCGACGAACACCGATCTGCTGCGTGAACGATTTCCGCTCGGCACGTTGCCGTGCGTTTCCCTGGGAGACTCGGTCGCGATGCTCGAGCCGACCGGCCGATTCACGATCTGGTCGCTACACGACGGACAACGACTGCTCGAACAAAAACTGCCGCCACACGAGCACGTCACACATTTCGTCGTGCTGCGTGATCGCGAACGCTGGGTGCTGCTGACGAACCTCGAAGAGCCAGTTGCCGCCGACAAGCAACGTCCGCGAATCAGCCTGTTGAACTTCGACCACTGGCGAGTGCATGGCCCCGCCTTCGGATTCGATCGCGCGACGGGAAGACAGCAGTGGTCCGCGTCGGTGGACTGGGATGGCCTGCAAGCCGCTCAACCCGCCGACTCGCCGGTGCTGCTACTGGCCACACGATTTCAAATCGTCGGCGGACAGCAGCCGCCAAGTCCCGCCACGTTTCGCGTCTCGGTGTTGGACAAGCGCAACGGCCGCCTCTTGCCGCTGTCCACCGACCTGCGCGCCGACCAACGAAACTTCACCGACCTTCGTCCCAACCTCGCCGAAAAAACCATCGACGTCCAAATCGAACGCGAACTGCACCGACTGACGTTCGAGAAGTAGCCCGTCGATCGTGCTTACGACCCGATCACATCCCTTCTCCCTCTGGGAGAAGGTGGCCGAAGGCCGGATGAGGGACTCGATCCCAGAGAACGCGTCAACAACGCTTGGCTCCCTCACCCCAGCCCTCTCCCAAAGGGAGAGGGAGCAGGACCAGTTCAAAACCGGTTCAGCCCGCGAGCCGCTGGCGTTCTTTGCGGCAATCTAGTCCGCTAGACTGCGATCCTTCATGTGAATTCGGCTTCTGCCATTCCCCGCTTGCCCACCGATGCCATCATGCCGCAGACATTTCTTCGCCGTGGTTTGCTCGCTGTCACGACCGTCTTCGCGATGGCCACCGTTCCCTCAGCGGCCGAGCCGCCGAACTTCTCGCGAGACATCCTGCCAATCCTGTCCGACAATTGTTTCGCGTGTCACGGCCCCGACGCCAAATCGCGTGAAGCAGACTTGCGGCTCGATCAACAGGAAAGCGCGCTGCGGACCGACAAGCCGATCATCGTCCCAGGCAAGAGCGGCGACAGCGAGCTGATGAAACGCATCCTCTCGGCAGACGCGGACACCGTCATGCCGCCGCCAAAGTCGGGACGTAAACTCACCGCCGCGCAGATCGAGTTGCTCAATGCCTGGATCGAAAGCGGAGCGAAATGGGGCAAACATTGGGCGTTCGACTCGATCCGTCGGCCAGCGGTGCCAAATTTGAAATCTGAAATCTCAAATTTGAAATCTCAGATCCGAAACCCGATTGATGCGTTCGTCCGCACGCGACTCGAACGCGAAGGTCTCTCGCCTTCGCCAGAGGCTCCGAAACACACGCTGATCCGCCGCGTCACGCTTGATCTAACCGGCCTGCCGCCGTCGCTCGAAGAACTCGATGCGTTCGTCGCGGATCAGTCGCCGGATGCCTACGAAAAGGTGGTCGATCGGTTGCTCAAGTCGCCGCGCTTCGGCGAGCGAATGGTCTGGGAATGGCTCGACGCGGCACGCTACGCCGACACGAACGGCTATCAGGGCGACCCGACCCGCACGATGTATTTCTGGCGCGACTGGGTCATCGACGCGCTCAACAACAACATGCCGTTCGATCAGTTCACGATCGAGCAGCTCGCCGGCGATCAACTGCCGAACCCGACACAGCAGCAGCTCATCGCGACCGGCTTTCATCGCAACCACATGATCAACGGCGAGGGTGGCCGCATAGCCGAAGAGTCGCGTGTCGATTATGTCCAGGATCGCGTCGAGACCACCGGCACTGTCTGGATGGGGCTGACCTTCAACTGCTGCCGCTGCCACGATCACAAGTTCGATCCGCTCGCCCAGAAGGAGTACTACCAGCTTTCGGCGTTTTTCAATTCGATCGAAGAGAGCGGCGCGAACGACGCCGGCGGACTCGCGAATCCGATCATCACCTTTGCAGGCCCGGAACAACAGAAGAAGCTCGACGATCTCCGTGCGACTGAAAATGCCGCCAACAAGTCTCGCGACGAACTCGACCGCAAGCTGCGCGACTCGCAGGCGGAATGGGAGAAATCGCTCGTCGCTTCCGGCAGCGCGGCCGAGCCGCAATGGTCGGTAATGGCCTTTGAAAACCTGAAATCCGAAGCGGGCGCGATGCTGAAGAAGCTCGACGACCACAGCGTGCTCGCCAGTGGCGACAACCCGGCGAAGGATTCGTTCGAGTTGGTGTTGAAGTCGAAGCTCAGTGGACTGACTGGCATTCAACTCGAAGCGTTGCCGGACGACTCGCTGGTCAACAAAGGCCCCGGCCGAGCCGACAACGGCAACTTCGTTTTGTCCGAATTGAAACTGTTCCTCAACGACAAGCCGGTTGAGCTATCCGCGATTCGAGCCGACTACGAACAACCGACCTTCCCACCTGCCAACGCCGTCGACGGCCGCAACGACTCCGGCTGGGCGATCGCCAACGAGTTCGGCAAACCTCACGTCGCGCTGTTCGAGCCGCGCACTCCGATTGCGGCCAACGACGGCGAGACGACGGTTCGTGTCCGATTGGAATTTCAAACGGTGCATGTCGCGCACGTTCTCGGTCGGTTCCGGCTGTCGCTGACGAATTCTCCAGTTGCCTCGCTGCGACCAATGCCTGCGGCAGTGCGAGAAGGTCTCGCGATCGCCGCTGACAAACGCAACGACGCACAGAAGAAGGCCGTCACCGAGTACTTCCTCAACAACGAACCGACACTACTGACCGCTCGACGAGTGGCCGACGATGCCAAGAAAGCCCGCGAGGGATTGGAACGCTCGCTGCCACGCACGATGGTGATGCGCGAGCGGCCGCAGCCGCGCGACACGTTCATCCTCGTTCGCGGCGCGTACGACAAGTTCGCCGACAAGGTTTCACACGGCCTGCCGAACGTCCTGCCGCAGCCAACCGAACCGGCCACGAATCGCTTGGCCCTCGCTCGCTGGCTGATGTCCCCCGAACATCCGCTGACCGCGCGAGTCACTGTCAATCGCTACTGGCAGACGCTCTTCGGCACGGGACTCGTGAAGACCACCGAAGACTTCGGCGTCCAAGGCGAAAAGCCGTCGCACCCCGAATTTCTCGACTGGCTCGCCGCTGAATTCATGGAGAGTCGAGAGACGAGAGTCGAGAGTCCAGAGCAGGACAACGTGCTTGCCGAACAGTTGGCGAACCCGCGCTGGAACGTCAAACGGCTGATCCGCTTGATCGTGACCAGCGCGACGTATCGGCAGGCGAGTAGGATGGGCACTCTTGCCCGTCCGTCCGGCGAGGAACAAGAGACGGGCAAGAGTGCCCATCCTACGAATCCTGCGGAACGCGATCCCGAAAACCGACTGCTCGCGCGCGGCCCGCGGTATCGGCTGCCAAGCTGGATGATTCGTGATCAGGCTCTCGCGATCAGTGGCCTGCTCGTCGAGAAACAAGGCGGCCCGCCGGTGAAGGGCTATCAGCCTCCAGGCATCTGGGAGGAGGCAACGTTTGGCCGGATCGGCTATCAGCAGGAGAGCGGCGAGGCGTTGTATCGCCGCAGCCTGTACCAATTCTGGCGACGCATCGTCGGCCCGACAATTTTCTTTGATGTCGCAACGCGGCAAACGTGCCAAGTCAAAGTCGCACGCACGAACACGCCGCTTCACGCACTGGTCACGCTCAACGATGTCACGTTCGTTGAAGCTGCCCGCACTCTGGCTCAACGGGTACTGCTCGGTCCCGCAACCGATGATGCCGCGCGATTGACCGATGCCTTCCGACGCTGCACGTCGCGGTCGCCAAAGCCCCACGAACTCGTGGTGATCTCGAAGCGTTTGCAAACCCTGCGTGAAGCCTTCGCCAAGGATGAAGCCGCCGCCAAAAAGCTGATCGCCGTCGGTGAATCGAAGGCCAACGACAAACTCAATCCGGTGGACCTCGCCGCGTTCACCAGCATCGCGTCGTTGCTGCTGAATTTGGACGAGACCATCTCCAAAGAGTGAGCCGCGTTCTTTGAGCGACGGTGAGGGTCATCCAGCCGTTGGCTCGACAATAGCTTCACGGGAGACAGGCCCGTTCTCGCTGCGCCACATGGCACCACCGTCTAGGGCCGTCAGATCACGGATTCATCGACGGCTTTGTCGAGCAGCGAATCTTTGTTGGGGTCTGTGCGTTTGGCGAAGAAGAGGTCTCGGCCAGCGTGGCCTCGGACGTTGTCGGGCGTGCCGAAGTCCAAGACGTTCGTGCCCGCGATAAGTTGTGCGGCGACGTTGATCTTCCGAGTGTTGTAGCCGGCGATGGTGGTCCACAGGGCGCGAACCGTGTTGAGCGTTGTGATCGGCGCGGTGATTTGGCCGGCGATGAGAAGGTCATCGTCTTCGTTGCCGTTCAGGATGTCGCTGCCAAGTCCGCCGATGAGCAGGTCTCGGCCGCGATTGCCGGAAATCACATCGTCATCGTCGCCGCCGTCGAGGATGTCGTGACCGTCGTCGCCGCTGAGCGTATCGTCGCCGGCCGCTCCGAGCAGAATGTCGTTTCCCGCGCCGCCGCTGATCGCATCGGCCGAACTGCCGCCGGTGATCGAATCATGGCCGGCGTTGCCATTGAGCGTCCCGCCGCCGGCGCTGCCGAGAATCGTGTCCGCGCCGCGACCGCCGTTGATCGTCACCTGCCCGCTGAACGCCGAGGCATCGACGATTCGCCCGGCTGTCCCGGTGATTGACAGCACCGCACTTTCGATTTCGCGCAACGTGTCGTCATCGGCACCAATGGCATTCAAATCCGTGAGCATCAGGTTCGTCGCCGACGTGACGATGACTTGGTCGGTTCCGTCCGCGCCGAAGAGCACATCGTCGAAACGTGAGCCGATCAGCGTGTCGTCACCATCCCAGCCGATGAGAACCACCGAACCGCCGGCAAAGCCCGAGGCGTCGATCCAGTCGGCTTGTGGAGACCCGTGCAACTCCGCGTGTTCAATCGACGACAGCGAGTCGCTGCCGTTGCCCGTCATCCGTGAGGAGGTCAGAGTCGCGCGACCAGTCACTCCATCGGTCACCGTGTCGGTGCCGCTTCCTCCCCTCAACAGATCCTGACCCTGCCCGCCTGTTAAAACGTCGTTACCGGACCCTCCCGTGATCCGATCATCGCCGTGGCCACCGTTCAGAGATTGGTCCACGGTCTGCCATCGAGCGTTGATGGTGTCGTTGCCGTCGTCCCCGGAGATGGCCAGCCGTCCCGTGAAAGTGCGCTCCAGGCCGCGCGCGGTGAACGTGTCATCGCCACCTCGGCCAGCCACCTCCAACCACTCCGCATTGGCGAGCGACACGATCAAATCCGGCAAGCCAGCATTCTCCAATTTCAACCGCCCGTCCGCTCCCCCCACGTCGGTGAACGTCACCGAATCCGAAGTGTCAGGAAATTCGACGATCACGTTGTGAGCGTCCCAACCCAATTCCAGAACATCCGCGACGTTGAAGAGATACTCGGCCCGCACGATCCCGATGAACGTGATGACCTGGACCTCGCGAGCATTCAACAGCCGATAATTGATCTGATCCAGAGTTTCTGAGACGTCCGTCACTTCAATGATGAAGACCCTCTGGAAGTCATTCCCGCCCGAATCGGTGACTCGCACGGTGACGCTGTGCGACGTGTTGGTTTCAAAGTCGAGCCGGCTGCTGTCGGTGACGATCAGGTTCGAGCCGCTCAGCCCGAAGCGGCCGTCTGCGGAATCGAGCAGGCTGAACGTGAGGCTGTCGCCGGCATCGGGATCGAGCGCCGACAGCTCGCCGACCACCGTTCCGTTGGGCGAGTTCTCCGGCACGCTCGCGGAACTCAGCAAGATGTCGGTGGGCGCGGCATTCGATGGTCCCTCGTCGTCCGTTTCGACCGCGCCAAGATCGACGATCCCGTGGCGAATGCGGTCAAACCCCGTTCCGCGCTGATCGGTGCTGAGCGGCGCATCGCCGTTGGCCGGATCGACCGCCAGCTCGTTGCTACCGCCGTTGATCGCCAGGCTGCCCCGCAGCGGCAGATGAGTGAACGTCGCCCCTCCATTGTCTTGCAGCGGCCCAAGCATCGGGTCGAGCGGCGATGATGCACTGCCGATGAAGTTGCCGTTTGCGTCTGGGATTTCACCATCAGTCGGCGAAAGGCCGATCTCAATGCCAGTTCCGATGATGCTGTGACGAATCGTAGGCATCAGGTACGAATAGATGTCCGGTCGCGAAAAGTTTGGTTCGCCGGTGAATGGATTTGTTCCATCGTTTGTGTTTCCAGCAATGATTGAATTCTGAATGTTGAGACCGCGATTCATGTTGGTGATGCCGCCACCGAATCCGTCAGCATGATTCGCCGCGATTGTGCTGTTCGTCACGTTGGTCGTCATCATTGAGTATGTGCCACCTCCGACTTCTCCCGCTGTGTTCCCGCTGATCGTGCTGTTTGTGACGGTCAATTCGTCCCACGAATGAATTGCGCCTCCGCGCGCACCCGCCGAGTTTTCGCTCAAGGAACTATCCAGCACAGCGATGTCCGGGGAGACGATCGCCCCTCCGTCTCCGTCAGCATGATTGTCAGTGAGCTGGCTGTTTTTCACGACAATGGCGGACAAAGCAAAAATCGCCCCGCCGTCGCCACTCGTAGAGTTCTGGTCTAGAGTGCTTCCCGTGATACGAACTTCGTTAGACGCGCTGATCGCACCGCCTTGTGAACCATATCCCGATGTAGAGTTGCCGCTGATGTTGCTGTTGCCGGCAACGACACAGTCCCAAGCATAAACGGCACCGCCGTAACTGGCAGAACCTCTCGTGCAGTTGCCACTCAGCGTGCTGTTGCGGATGGACAATGCCCCAAACCAAGCAATTGCGCCGCCGCCAGACGAGTCTCCCAACGTTGAATTGTTCTGGAGGAGGCTGTCGTTGATGGTGAGAGTCCGGCCAAATGAGTTCCCTTTTCGAATCGCACCGCCTCCTTCGGAATCGCCAACTGTTCGACCATTTCGCAGCGTGACACCGTTGATGGAGACGTCAGCGTTCCTGCCTGTCACATCAAAAATTCGCGACCTTTGCTGAGCGTCGATGATGGTGTTTTCGGGGCCGTTGCCGGTGAGGGTGACGGAGTCGGTGATGGTGATCTGGCCGAGATCGAGCAGCAGCGGGGTGCCGTTGAGCGTGGCGGCGAACGTGATCGTGTCGGCTCCGACGCGGGCGTTGGCCAGGCCGACCGCTTCTCGGAGGGAGAGATCGCCGGGGGAATAGTCGCCGTCGTTCTCATCGCTGGCCTGATCGACGACGAACAGCGGCTGGGCTTCGTAGGCTCCCATGTCCACGGTTCCGACCCGGCGGACAAACGGAGCGCCGCGCTGGTCGCTCGTCAGCGGAGCATTTTCGTTTTGGTTGGCGTTGGCCGGGGCCACGGCGAGGCGGTCGTCTCCGTGATCAATCGCCAAGCTCCCCGCCAGCAACGCATGCGTCTGAGTCGTCCCCCCGTTCCACCCCAACGGCCCCAGCAACGGATCAATCGGCGACGCCCCGCTCCCAATGAAGTTGCCGTTCGCGTCGGGCGTGCTGCTGGTCGTCGCGATCAGATTTGTGTCGGTGTTGTTGCCGATCAGGCTGTGGGTGATGACGACCGGTCCGCCGCCATAAAAATCGGGATTTGTAGTGTTGGCGGAGTTTCCGGCGATGATCGAGTTTTGAATCCTGGCATCTTGCGCGTAGATTGCACCGCCGCTTCCGTAATCGCCGGTTGCGACGTTGCCGGTGAGCGTGCTGTTTGTCACCGTCACAATTCCAAACCCGTACGAGTGGACGGCACCGCCGAATGCAAATCGACCGGTCGCTATGTTCCCGCTTAGTGTGCTGTTGGTAAGAGTGACGGCTCCATCCGAACCGATCGCGCCGCCGTACCCCGAACGCCCATTGGCTGAATTACCATTGAGCGTGCTGTTCATCACGGTCACGGATTCACTTGCCCCGATCGCGCCACCACCGCCGTTCAAAGCCGAGTTACCGCTGATCGTGCTGTTATGCAACGTCACGCGTCGGCTCGCGGCAACGGCTCCGCCACCCGCGGCAGAATTGCCCGTCAAAACGCTCCCCTCGATGACCACATCGAGAGCGCTAATTGCACCGCCTGTCGCGATTCTCGCCGAGTTGTTGACGAATGTGCTGTTCTCCACGGACACAAGCCAGTACGCAGCGCAAATTGCACCGCCATTGGAAGCGCGGCCTTCGGTGACGTTGCCATCGAAGTAACTGCTCAGCACCGTTACCACACCACGAGACGAGATTGCACCACCTACTGATTCCTCCCCCACAGTAGAATTCCCCGTCAACACACTATTTGTTATCGAAATCCGCGATGCCTCCGAACGAATCGCGCCCCCTTCCTGATACCGCGCCGTCGTTTTGCCGTTTTGCAACGTGAGGTTATCAATCGTCACTTCACGGCAGAGATATTTGACATCAAAAATCCGCGAGTTCTGCTGGGCGTCGATGATCGTGTTGGCCGGGCCGTGGCCGGTGAGCGTGAGGGACTGCGTGATGTCCATCTGGCCGAGCAACAGAGCAATCGTGCCGTTCAGATCGGGCGCGAAGACGATTTGGTCCGAGCCGCTGCCGGTCTCGCCCTGGTCCGTCGAGCCGTCGGTATTCGCCGCGGCGATGGCCTCGCGCAGAGTCACCAGCCCGTCGCCTGCGGTCGTGTTGTCCGCCAGACTGTTGACCGTGATCACCGCCGGCAACACGCGCGACTCCAACCGCTCCACTCCCAGCGGTCGCCGTCGACGCTCTCGCCGCGCAGCCTCGCGAGGCGTCCGTGTCCCAAACGCTCGCCGCCGCAGATTCGACAACCACGAAGCCCACAACATCGAACGCCTCCTTGCGCTCCCGTAGCCCCAAGCTGCCAGCTTGTGGGTCTTCGGCCACAAGCTGGCAGCTTGTGGCTACGATTTCGGACGGCGACTTAGTGGTTTTCGCGGGAGAGCGGCAAGACCAGAGTGAACGCAGAACATTCTGGATGCACTGATGCTGGCGCTGAATTCAAGCGACTCCGTCAATGTCAGCGCCAAGCTCTCCGGCGAGATGATCGCTCAGGCGGTCGCCGTGCAGTTCGGTTTTGATTTCCTTGTGACGATTTTCGGATTCTCCACGGTCGGCGTATTCGTCGTAGGTGCCACCGGGCAGGATGGCTCCACCGGGACGATTGGTGAGCACGACGCGGCGGTTGGTCCCTTCCGATTTCACCTCGACCTTCACGATCGTGCAGCGCGGAGCCGACCAACTGCGGGCTTGATAGTGCCAGTCCGCCGAAGGCGGAAACTCGCGTTGCGGTTGTGAAGTCTCGGCGAATTGCTGCTGCAACTGCTGCAAAAGTTCCTCGGTGTGTCGCTTCAGGACCGGGTTCATGCAATAGCCGAACGTGTAGAACAGCCCCAGTTCCTCGCACAAATCCAGCATCAGCGGCACGCCGAAGCCGGAGTCGGCACGCGCGTGGATCTCGATGTCAGGCCACACCGCACGCACGCGCTCCACGATGTACCGCAAGTCGTCATCGCCTCCCAGAAACGCCGTCGCCGTCCCGTGCCGCAGGCTGACCATCACGAGCTGATCGTTCTCCGCGCCGGTGATCGACAACGGGTAATACTGGTGCTGATCGTAGTACCCATGAAACAGCGTGAGCTGCTGCTGCCCGTGCGTCTCGTCGTCCCAGGCATCCAGATAGAGCGTGATCCGTTGCGGTGGCACGCCTCCCAGCAACTCGCTGAACGATTGAAGGAACAACGTCACGAACAGTTCCCGCAAGCGATTGAGATCTGCGATGCTGACGTCATTCTCAATCCGCGACAACGTCGGCTGACTGGCCAGGTCTTGCTTCGGATCGCTGGGGTCGCGTCCCGCGATCACCTTGAAGATCGGATCGCTGCGGAGCGCATCGTGATCGTTCTGATCCTCGTAGTCCGCGAGCATCCCGTAAACACGCTGCCGCACCATGTCCAACCACGAGTGCTTCGGTCCCACTCGCGAGTCACCCCACAGTGCGTCGGCAAACTGCTGGGTGTACCGCAACCGCTCATCCCTCTGCCGAAAAACCAGCAACCCCGCATCGCTGGACAGCGGCGACTGCGACACCTCGACCTGAATCGGCCGATCCCCAAACTCGAATGCAAATTCTCAAGCAGTCTGTAAACTCATCGCGGCCTCCGTGCGTGTTCTGAAGTGGCAGTTAATCCAACCACTTAGATGCGCGAGGAGGCCATTTTTTGTCACGTCATGAATAATTCAGGCTGGCGCCCTGCGGCTCATTGGATTCACCGGACTGTGTCTAGGAGACATCGACGATGCGGGGACTTCGAGAACTACTGGCTGTTGGTTGGTGTTGCTTGTCCTCGCTGGCATTCGCTGCCGAGCAACGGCCGCCGAACGTCATCTTCATCTTGGCGGATGATCTCGGCATCAACGATCTGAGCTGCTACGGTCGGAAGGATCAGGCGACGCCTCGGCTGGATCTGCTTGCGGCGGAGGGGATGCGGTTCACGTCGGCGAATTGTGCTCAGCCAATTTGCTCGCCGTCGCGAGCGGCGATCATGAGCGGTCTGGCTCCGGCGCGGCTGCACATCACGACATTCTTGCCGGGACGCGGCGATGCTCCGTCGCAGAAGTTGTTGCATCCGAAGATCACAATGCAGCTCGCGCTGGAGCACACGACGCTCGCCGAGCACCTCAAGTCTGCTGGTTACGCGACGGCGTGCATCGGCAAGTGGCATCTCGGCGGAGCGGGCTTCGGGCCGAAGGAGCAGGGCTTCGAGGTCGTCCATGCCGGCAAGCCGAACACTTCGCCGACCGCCGACGAAGGGGGCAAGGGCGAGTACGACCTGACCGCGCACGCGATCGACTTCGTTCGAGCGAACAAGGACAAGCCGTTCTTCCTTTACCTGCCGCACAACAATCCGCACATCCCATTGGCCGCGAAGCCGGAGTTGATCGAGAAATTCAAGGACAGCTTCAACCCGACGTATGCCGCCGTCGTGAACACGCTCGACGACAGCGTTGGGCGACTGCTCGATGCGCTGGAGGAACTCCAGCTGCGCGACAACACGCTGGTCGTCTTCACGTCGGACAACGGCGGTGTTCACCTCCCTGAATTGAAGGAAGATGCGCCGACTCACAACACGCCGTTCCGAGCTGGCAAGGGCTACCTCTACGAAGGTGGACTGCGCATTCCGCTGATCGTGCGACTGCCGAAGGTCGTGCCGGCCGGCAAAGTCAGCGACACGCCGGTCATCAACACCGACTGGCTGCCGACGATCCTCGACCTGTGCGGCGTGCCGTTCGAGGCGAGCAAGTCTGACGGTGTCAGCCTCGCGCCGCTGTTGAAAGGGAGATCGCTGGCAGCTCGCCCGCTGCTGTGGCACTTCCCGCACTACAACAATCAAGGAGGCCGCCCTGCCGGCGTGATTCGGATCGGCGACTGGAAGCTCATCGAGCACTACGAGAATGGCCACAAGGAGTTGTTCAATCTCGCAGTCGATCGTTCCGAGGAGCACGACCTCGCGGCGAAGGAACCGCAGCGAGCCGCAGACATGCAGACCAAGCTTGCGGCGTGGCGAATGACTGTCGGAGCACAAGGCAACGTCCCGAACCCAGACTTCGATCCCGTGTGGTACAAGCGGCTGTATCAGGACTTTGATTCCTCACGGCTCAGACCCGCCGCGACCGCTGCCGCGATGCGGGACAAGCTGTCCTCGTGGCGAGCGGGAATGGATGCCGTCGTCACCAAACCCAAGAAGTAACCGGAACACTCGATGTCTACGAACGCACAAATCCGGATCGCAACACTCGACGACTTGCCGGTGATCACCGACATCTACAACGCAGCGATTTTGATGACGACCGCGACGTTCGACACGGAACCGAAAACGCACGACGAACGGCGACGGTGGTTCGAATCGCACGACGAACGACATCCGATCCTGGTCGCCGAAGTCGATGGCCAAGTTGTCGGCTGGGCGTCTTTGACTCGCTGGTCAGATCGCCGAGCCTACGACGACACCGGCGAGACTTCGTTTTATGTGGCGAGCGAGTTCCGTGGCCAAGGCATCGGCCGCCAACTCAAGCTCGCGATCATCGCCGAGGCCCGGCGGCTCGGGTTCCATTCGCTGATCGCGCGCGTCGCCGAAGGGAGCGGCGAGAGCCTGCACATCAACGAGAGTGTCGGCTTCACTCGCGTCGGACTTCTGAAAGAGGTCGGGCAGAAGTTTGGCCGGCGACTGGGAGTCCACATTCTGCAACTGATGCTGGATTGAGATTGCCATGATTTGTCCAAGCGAGCGGAGGGTGTCAACCCTCCCAGTTGACCTGTGCCCCGTGACCCTCATGGAACTCGGAGGGTTGACACCCTCCGCTCGCCAGATTCCGTCGTTACAATCCGCCGCCGTCTCGCCCCTCCACCAGAAAGGCCGTGTCATGTCACAGCTCTCGCGCCGCGAGTTCACTCGATCCACGCTCGGTTCGCTCTTGGGATACTCGTTGCTCGAGACGATTTTTCGCGCGAATGCCTTTGCCGACGAAGTGAAGCCAGCCGCGATTGAGTGGCTCAAGCAGGTCAACTCGCTGGCGGCCGACGTGCAGGGACAGAAGCTCAAGCAAGTTGATTGGCAGAAGCAGATCGAGGCGTTGTTTCAAAAGATCGACCCAGCGGATGTGATGCGGCTGATCGACTTTGATGCGATCACCAAAGACTTGAAGATCGTCGACAACGGAGCCAACAGCCTGCGGCCGAAGTTTCCAAAGGTCGAGGGGCTGCCGACCGAGTACGTCTTCGGCCGACAAGTCTTCGCTCTGAAGAAGGGCCGCTCGGTCGTGCCGCACGGGCACAACAACATGGCGACTTCGTTCCTGATTCTCAAAGGAGATTTCCACGGCCGCCTGTACGACCGAGTCAAAGACGAGGAATCGCACATCCTCATCAAGCCAACGATCGACCGCGCGTTTCACACCGGCGAGGCGTCATCCATCTCAGACCACAAGGACAACGTCCACTGGTTTCAGGCCACGTCCGAGACGGCGTTCATCTTCAACATTCATGTGCTCAACGTCAGCCCGGGCAAAGGCGAATCGACCGGCCGCGTGTATCTCGACCCAAAGGGCGAGAAGCTGACTGACGGTCTGATCCGCGCGAAGCGGTTGGAGCACAAACAAGCTCACGAGCTTTACGGATAAACGCGAGGCGACTCCTTCCGATGCCCGAGTTTGAACTCCTCGCCGAAGGTCCGGAACCACGGCAGCGTTTGAAGCACGCACTGACCAGTGGTCAGAGTTTTGTTTTGGGCCGCGGCACAGAATCGGATTTGATCGTCCCCTGGGATGCGGCGATCTCGCGGCGACATGTTCGCGTCACCGCGATCGACGGACAGGTGCGAATCGAGCGGCTCGCCGAAGCGACCAATTCGCTGTTTCATGCCGGCGAGATTGTCGATCGTTGCGAGTTGCGCGGCGGCGACCAGTTCGTGCTCGGTGCGACGCTGTTTCATTTGACGCGACCCGGTTCCGAGCCGTCCGCATCGGCCGAAGCGCCGATGCAGGAAATGACCTTCGACGCGCAGACGCTGCGGCAAATCCGCTTTCGAGACGCCGACCGGCAAATGGAAGTGCTGATGCACCTGCCGGAAGTCATCGGCGGCGCACGCACCGACGAAGATCTCTTCTTCCGGCTGACGAATCTGCTGCTGGCCGGAGTGACGCAAGCCGAAGCGGTCGCGATCGTGCGGTTGGGCACCGGCGACAAAGTGGAACTCGCGCATTGGACTCGCCGCCGTGAAACAGCCGGCGAGTTTCGTCCCAGTTCACGCCTGGTCGCAGAGGCTCTCAAGCGACGATACAGCGTGCTGCATCTCTGGCCGACAGCCACGCAGTCCAATCCGGAATACACGGCCGCCGCCGAACTCGATTGGGCGTTTTGCACGCCGGTCCCCGACGGGCCGCAGGCGACCTGGGGTTTGTACGTCGCCGGCAAACAGGGCCGCTCGCTCACCGGCGGCAACGTTCCGGCGTCCGAGACAATGCACCTGCAAGCCGATGTGAAATTCACCGAACTGGTCGCCGAGATCATCAGTTCGGTACGCCGCTTGAATTGGCTGGAACGCCAGCAGGCCGGGCTGCGACAGTTCTTCGCGCCGACGATCTTGTCCGCGCTGGGGAACGAGTTGAACACCGAAACGCTCGCGCCGCGCGAGTGCGACGTGAGTGTCATGTTCTGCGACCTGCGCGGATTCAGTCATCACGCCGAGGAATCCGCTGGCGATTTGATCGGCTTGCTGAACCGCGTCAGTCAGGCGTTGGGCGTGATGACGTCGCACATCTTGCAGCATCGCGGCGTGACGGGCGATTTTCAGGGAGACTCCGCGCTCGGCTTTTGGGGCTGGCCGTTTGCCTCCGATGAGTCCGCTCTGCAAGCCTGCCGCGCCGCGCTCGGCATTCGTAAAGTTTTTGCCGAGACGTTTCAGCAGGCCGGACATCCGCTGGCGAATTTTCAAATGGGGATCGGCCTCGCGCACGGCCGCGCCGTCGCCGGCAAGATCGGCACAGCCGAGCAAGTGAAAGTCACCGTCTTCGGCCCCGTTGTGAATCTTGCGAGCCGTCTCGAAACGATGACCAGCCAACTGCGTGTGCCGATCCTGCTGGACGAGACTCTCGCCGCGTTGGTTCGCGAACGACTCGATCCGTCTGAGGGGCGCGTGCGGCGCTTGGCCAAAGTGCTGCCAGTCGGATTGGAAACCCCTCTGATCGTTTCCGAGTTGGTCCCCTCCGCCGCTGATCTCCCCGAACTGACCGACGCACATCTCGCTCGGTACGAACAAGGGGTCGATGACTTCATCGCGGGGCGCTGGGAAGCGGCCTATCGCTGTCTGCACGACATGCCAGCAACCGATCGCGCGCAGGACTTTCTGCTGGCTCTGATTGCTCAGCACAACCGCAAGGCTCCCGTCGATTGGGACGGCGTCGTGCGATTGCAAAGCAAATAGGGAGAAGTAGACCGGACGCCTACGTCCGGTCGAACCGACCGGACGTAGGCCTCCGGTCTTCTTTCCGCGCTTCGAATTCCAACTTCTGTAACGATTGTGCCGGTTCGTTTTTTTTGCGAAACATTCGGAACGCTCGTTGCTTGTCAGGGGACTGACCTAGAGTTGCGGGACATTCGGCCGCCATGTCGGTGGCTAGGGAAACGGGTTCCGATGACCGCGACGCTGATCACCGCCGGTGAGGCTCTCGAACACGAGCGAAATGCCGACTTTCGGCTTTCGGCGCGTCAGCGCGATATGTTGAGGACTCTCAACACGCTCCTTGATGAACTGAGTCCAGCACCGATCGCAGAAGAGGACTTCATCGACCTTCGTCATTCCCATTCGGAAGCCTGCGATGTTTCGCGAGTTGTTCGCGATTGAACATCGCTGTGTTTCGTGAACTTTGCGCCGCAGCGGCTTTTGAAGCGTGCTCGGACGGCGCGTTCAATTCTCTTGATGCGTGGTCAACCCGCGTGTTCTTCGGCATTTGAGCATGATCCCGCTCCGCCGCCCGACTGTGTGCCGCGCCACGTCGAGCGCTCTGGCACGCTGGCTGCTTTTTGATTCGCCACTCTCACACACGGATCGGCTTGCTCTCGGTGAGTCTCCAGCCATCACGGCCGGGATTCTCCAGCGCTGGTTCTCGCGTTCGAGCCTGACGCGCAGACCTACGAACCCGAACGACATTTTCTCTCTCACATTTTCAAGGGGACAAGGACATGCTGCGCAATTTTTCCAAGTTGGCCTCAGACGAACAGGGCTTCATCATCTCCGCCGAGTTGGTGCTGGTGATGACCATCGCCGTTCTGGCGATGGTTGTGGGACTCACCGCCGTGCGTGACGCCATCACTGAAGAGCTCAATGACGTGTCTCATGCGTTTGGATCCGTCAATCAATCGTACAACTACAACGGCCTGAAGAAGGGTCGGCAATGGGGCAGCGTTCACGCGGTGGTCGCCGGCTCCGGTTTCAACGACACCACCGATGATTGCGATTGCAAACCGATCACGTTCTGTGAAGTGAACGGCAAAGATGATCCGAGCGGCGGAATGCCGAACGAAGCGAACGGCTGGTAACTTGCTGACTGACAGGGTGCCGAACAGCCCGACCGAAACCTGGTCGGGCTTTTTTCGTTTTACTCGACGTAGCCAAACGTGTGCTGAGCGGATTCCAGCAACAAGCACGAACCGCCGCGGCCAAGCAACTTCGCGGCCTCCGCCGGCGCGAGCGGCGTCATGCACAGGCTCTCGACCAAGTCGGAACCCAAACCGCTCACCAAATACACCGTCGCCCAATCGGCCGCGGAGGCGAGTCGGCTGGCCGAAATCAGGTCGGGCGGACTTTCCAATCGCAGTGGCTTGAGAGCCTCACGCGGCGATTCGCATTGCTGAAGATACCGAAATCCCTCCGTCGGCTCGGCTGCGAGATTCGTCAGCAACACGATCTTGCCGCCGCGCTGCACCAGATTCCGAGCCGTCTGCAACGCCACGCCGATCTGATCCCAACTCGTGCCGGCCGCATCGGCATCGACCGCTGCCACGACGATCTCACAACGCTGCGGTTGCTCGACAATCCAATTTTGCGTGAGCCAGTCTCGCGCCGCCGTTGTCGTTGGCTCCAACGCACCGCAGATCACTCCAGACGGTTTGTTGGTGATGCCGGGCAGCACTTGAATTCCGAACTGCACACCAAGCAGCCACGCGACCTCGTCTTGCAGTTGTCGCAGCGGACGGTCGTCTTCGGGACGCAACTCGGAGTGATCCTGCCCGCGTGCTTTGGCCATCGAATCGATGTTCGACAAGCCCGGAAAGATCGCACTCCCCGCGCTGCGAAATCCGAGCAGCGGATCGAAGCCAACCGCACCGATCGGCAGCACGAATTCCGCGTCGATCACTTCGCGATCCAAATAGATTCGCTCGCCGTTCGCGGAGTTCGCCAGGAATCGCTCACGCTTTTTGTCAGTCGCGTCGTGAATCGTCCAGTGCATCGCGTCGCGAGCCGACTTCGGCAAAGCGACTCGCGGGTCCGGTAATTGGTCGAGCTTCCAACTCGCCGGCTGCAGGATCGTCACGTCGGCAGGCTTGATGGATCGCCGCGCAAAAATCGACCACACGGCGGCAATGATCTCGGCCGCTCCTGGAGTGTGCCGATCCAGCACGATGACCACGCGATCGCCCGACACGACGGCCAACTCGAGCGGCGGAAAGTCGAGCGGTGCCGCCAATTGCCGTCGCACCTCACTGGCGAAGTCGGCAGTTGGCTCCGGCGGTCGATTCCGACCGGCGATGCGACTTTCTTCCAAGTCGAACTGAAACTGCTGGCCGTCGCCGTATCGAAGGCTTTGCGTTGTTGCGTGAGGCGCGACCATGAGCACCGGATCCTTGTCGCCGGTCGGTTTCTTCAACCGCTGGCATCTGAGTGACTTCGTTTGTGAACCGGACGATAGGCCCGTCACTTCGCCTCCGCAACCACCTCGCAGCGGTTCATTCCTTGGTGTCGGGGCAACATTTTCTGACGCGATCAGCCGGAACGCGCTAGCGTCCGGTTCTTGATTGGGTGACTCGTAAGAACCGGGGCTAGCGCCCTGCGGCTGATTGATCTGCCGGGCAAATTTGCTTCACCCCATTCGACTCGCTTTCTCGGCTTGTGCGGGAGGAGTAAAGTCGATCCAGATTTCTCACTCGCGAAGGACGTCACCATGAAACTCGGCTTGATCAATTCCGCCTGGGCACAGAGCGGACGCGAAACCGCCTGGGGCATTCACAAGACGAAGGAACTCGGCTTCGACACGATCGACATCTTTGCCGATCCGCTCGACATCGACGTGCGAGAGCGCAAGCTCATCAAGCGTGAGACGGACAAAGCCGGGCTGCCGATTGTCTCGATCTGCTGCGTGGCGGTCGGGCTGATCGACTTCAATCCCAGTGTGCAGCGGTTTCACATCGACCGCGTGAAGCAATACCTCGACTTCGCCTACGAGTTGGAAGCCAAGAACGTGCTGCTGGTCCTCGGCGAGTACATCTGGAGCCAAGAAGTCATCCCGCCCGCCGATCAATGGGTGACCGGCGTCCGCACCTGTCGCATCCTGGCCGAGCACGCCGAGAAACTTGGCGTGCAGATCGCCCTCGAACTGGAGCCGTTCGCGCTGTCGCTGCTCAACAACGTCGATCGCATGGAGCGTTTCATCGACGACGTGAATCACCCTGCCCTGCAAGCCAACATCGACATTTCGCACTTGTGCCTCGCGAAGGTCGCACCCGAGGAGTTACGTCGGCTGAAGGGCAAAGCGATTCACGTCCACATCTCGGACTGCGACGGCCAGAAACATGGCGATCTCCCCCCCGGCCGAGGGGTCGTCGATTTCCTGCCGTACCTCCGCGAGATCAAATCGCTCGGCATCGACGGAGCGGTGTCGATCGAACTGGAATACTCGCCCGACCCCAACCGCATCGAGGATTGGGTCCGCGAGGCGTACACGGCCACCGCTCGGCTGATGCAAGAGGCCGGACTGCGCGACGCGAAGTCGTCGCCAAACTAACCCGAAGCGTCAGCGAGGGCGAACGATTCACAGAACTTCGACTGCCAGATCACTGTCGCTGGGAGCGCCCGCCCTCGCTGACGCTTCGGGTTACGATGCCGGCCACTTGCATCGCCGGATGAAATTCGTCACATCGTCGCCGATGAAACCGATTGACGTTCTGCATCAATTCTTTGGCTTCGAGTCTTTCCGGGGATCACAGGCGGCGATCATCGACCGAGTGCTCGACGGCGGACACTCGCTGGTCATCATGCCGACCGGAGCCGGGAAGTCGCTGTGTTATCAGATTCCCGCGCTGATGCCGTGCGCCGAGGAGATGGGTCCGACCGTCACCCTCGTCTTGTCGCCGCTGATCGCGCTGATGAAGGACCAAGTCGACGCGCTGCGGGCCAGAGGGATCGAGGCCACGTTCATCAACTCGTCCCTGTCGCGTGAGGAACGTGAGAAGCGATACGCCAATGTCGCCGAGGGCCGATACCGGCTGCTGTACGTCACGCCAGAACGATTTCGGAAGCCGGAGTTTCTCGACGTCATCGCTCGCCGCGACGTGCGATTGCTGGCAGTCGATGAAGCTCACTGCATCAGCGAGTGGGGCCATGACTTTCGCCCGGACTACTCGCGGCTGATCGAGATTCGCGAACGGCTCGGCAATCCGACGACGATCGCGTTGACTGCCACCGCAACGCCTGACGTGCAAGCCGACATCGTGCGGCAACTCGGACTGCGGCCAGACGAGATCGAACTCTTTCACGAAGGGATCGACCGTCCCAACTTGCGGCTCAATGTCGAAGAAGTTTGGGGTGACGAGGAGAAACTCGAACAAATCGTCACGGTGCGCAATCGGCACTCGACGTCGCCCGGCAGCGGCATCGTCTATTTCACGCTGATCCGCACGCTCGAACGATTCAGCGAACTGCTGCGTCAGCGGCGAGTCCTTCACGTCTGCTATCACGGCGACCTCGAACGCAACGATCGCCGCCGCATTCAAAACGAGTTCATGCAGGGGCATTGTCCGCTGGTGCTCGCGACGCCGGCGTTCGGCATGGGAATCGACAAGGAAGACATTCGATTTGTCATTCACGCCGAGATTCCCGGCTCAATGGAAGCCTGGTATCAGGAGATCGGCCGCGCCGGCCGCGATGGCCTCCCCTCCGATTGCCTGTTGCTGTACGACGAAGCGGACCTCACGACGCAGATGGAGTTCATCCGCTGGAGCAACCCCGACGCCGACTTTTATCACCGCGTCTACGACCTGATCGCTCACGACTACGAACGAGCCACCGCCTTCGGCCTCGAC
This sequence comes from Candidatus Kuenenia stuttgartensis, assembly GCA_945904015.1. Lineage (GTDB taxonomy): Bacteria > Planctomycetota > Planctomycetia > Planctomycetales > Planctomycetaceae > SXKJ01. The sequence goes on from CAMDPK010000066.1 coordinate 26,498, forward strand.
TGGCTGCGCGAGCAACTGCACGCGAAACAAAAGCACGATCATCGACTGGAGACCGTGCTCGGAATGCTCGACCGCTACGGCGTGATCGCCGGAACATGGGACGACGAGAGCCTGCAAATCGAAGTTCGTTCCTCGTTGCCAGACGAGTTGCTCGACCACGAGCGTCTCGCACACAAGCTGCGACGCGACCAAGAAAAACTGCTCGCACTCGTCCGCCTCATCCGCCACGACGGCGACCGAATGGATTTCATCCGCGAATACTTCGGACAGACTCGCCGCGAAATCATCGTCCCAAGCTCTTGAAGTGTTTCCGCAGGAACTGAGCTTCGAGCAGATACGCATCGTCAACCGCTCGATGCCCCTCCGACGGGCCAACGAGGAGTTCGACGGGAGTCACTTTTATTTCCGGCTTCAGGCGGCGCGTGGTTGTAACGATGTTGCGAGCCAGACGAACGCAGTCGTCGGTGCTGACACGCGGGTCATGGTTGCCGATGCTCAGCCAAACGATTCGACCCGCTAGCCGGTCGGTCAGGCTGTCGATGTTGATCGCCTTCACTTGCTCGTCCGTGACTCCGGCGAACTCAGACAGAGCCAGCGGATTTGTCACCGGAGATACTCCGGTCGCGGCGCGAACACGCGGTTCCCCAGCGGCGAAGTGCAACGCACAAAAACCGCCGCGCGACGTGCCCGATGCGGCCACTCGATCAGGATCGGTGTAGTCCTCCGCAATCAGATGGTCGAGCACCACCGTGCAGCGTTTGACGAACGGCCCCATGAGATCCTGCCCCGCCTTCACGCGATGCGCCCAGCCCATCAAGGCCGCCGGTTCCCCCTCTTTGTGGTCGTATCCGTGACACGGAGGATCGAGCACGACGTACAACCATCCGTCCTTCGCCAAGTCGCGTCCGGTCTGCGTGTAGTACCGAGTCGGATCGCTCCCCATCTCGTCGATGCCGGTCGCGAAGATAAATAACGTCGCCGCCGGAGCCGCCGGCTTCTCGCTGAACAGGCCGAAGCGTGTCCCATCCGCCGTCTTCAACAGCCGCATCGGCGGAAAGGTCGGCTTCGTATCCTCGGCCAAGGCAGACGACCACTCGGTCGTTCCGGAAACGAGAAACAACATCATCACCAGTCGAGAACATCGGGGGACATTCATGAGAATCGCTCTCCTGCGTATCAGTCACTCGACAGTGTCAGCGTTGATTGTGGATGATTGGCGAATGGCCAGTCGCTGGGCTGGTACGTCACTGCCAGTTCGGGAGATTCCAGCTTCCGGCCATCTTGGGCGAGGCTTTGCATGACTCGGTCCAAAATGCCGGTCGTCAACAAGGTGCGTTCGATGGGATAAACCGCTCGGCCGGAATGGATCGTCTCTTCGATGGCATGAAGCAGAAATGCGAAGTGGCCGTAGGGTGCTCCGTTCTGCAACTTGAACCAAGTCGCCAAAGGTTCGGCTCGACCTTTGAGCTTCACGGCGATTGCCTGCGCTTTCGCCAAGCCGTTGGCCATGACGACGGCAGACTTCAGGCCGTCGCGATGCTGCAACAGGTACGCGGCCGAGTTGTTTTTGGTGATCCACTTGTCGGAGTCCTGCGGCGCACCGGGCAATTGTTTCAGCGCGGCCGCGAAAAGTTCGCTGGACCAGAGGCCGGCGGACTCGGCCTTGCGGATTTCATCACCCGTGACCGCCTGCACCGAAACGACGCCGGTCTCGCCGCCACGACGACGCTCGATCATGCACTGGTGAGCCTCGATCGCGTGAAAGCCGTAGGACTCGAACCCGCCGTAGCCGATTGACAGTGCCGCTTCGATCTCGCAATCGCGAGGCAGTTCAAGCGGCGGCTCGCGCCACGCGACGGGGACCGATGACCCCGCCAGGAACGGAAAGTTCATTTCCTTCGCCGTCTCGACCATGACGCGCGCGTCTTCCCAGCGATACGACAGATGCTTGTCGTTGAACACAGGGACTGTTTTCCCACAACGGCGAAACGTCGCCACAATCTCGTCGAAGAAACGCCGGCGCGGATACTGATGCTGCTTCGTGTCGGGCGTGAAGGGATAGTCGCCGTGCTCGCCGATGCTCAGCACGCCCGCGACCTGCACTCGGTCGGTGCCCAGCGTGATCGCTTCGTCGATCGACTTGGCCAGCCGGAAGCCATGCTTTTCGGCCAACTCGCGGCCGAGGTCGCCGTTGGGAACTTGATCCGTGTAGAGCGAGACGAGCCGCAGGTCCGGTCCTTTGCCGCCGTCCTGCTGAAACCCCTGCAAGATTTTCCCGACGATCACATCGGCGTGGCTGTTCTTGCGATAGACCGTGACGACCGCCGCGACCGGCAGTTTCTCGCGGGCCGGAACGAACCCTAGCGCCGATGGCGCGGTGGGAATGGCCGCTCCCAGGGCGGTGGACAGGCCGGCCTTCAACAAGTCTCGTCGGTTGAGCGAAGTCATCGAGCCTCCCACGGAGAACGCAGTGTGCGGCGTGTCGGTCTTGGTTCCCCATTCGGGCAACCCGACGTATTCATGGCGCGGCGGAGCCGCAAACCAAACTAACCCGAAGCGTCAGCGAGGGCGAGCGCTCCAGGACGCGAGGATTCGCAGGCGTCGGTGAAGCGTCCGCCCTCGCTGACGCTTCGGGTTACATTCCTGCCGTGAATCATTCGGGCTAAGATCGGGGCCGACACATGATCGTTGTGCCTGCTCTCGCCGTCCAACATCCCCGGAGAAAAACATGATTCGCAACTTGGTTCTTCTGACCGCACTGTTGATTCCTGTCTGTGTTTGGGGCGCCGATGCTCCGCCGGAAGCGGCCGGGATGAAGTCGTTGTTCAACGGCAAGGATCTCACGGGCTGGGACGGCGATCCGCGGCTGTGGAGCGTCAAGGACGGCGTCCTTCACGGCGAGACAACCGAAGCGGTCCCGGCCAAGGGGAACACCTTCATCATTTGGAAGGACGGCACAACGAAAGATTTTGAGCTGCGGCTCTCGTTCCGCTGCAACGCGACGAACAACTCCGGCATTCAATACCGCTCCAAGCACATCACCGATGGCAAGGTCGGCAATCAATGGGTCGTGCGTGGTTATCAGCACGAACTTCGCAACGAGACCCAACTGCCGAGCGTCTCCGGCTTCATCTACGACGAAGGGGGCAAGCGCGGACGCATCTGTCTCGTCGGAGAGCAAGCGACCTGGGAGAAGGAGGGCAAGAAGCTCATCAAGTCCAACTTGGTCGATCAAGAGGCGTTCAAGAAACTCTTCAAGCTCGACGATTGGAACGACGTGGTGATCGTCGCCAAAGGGAACCACATCCAGCATTACCTCAACAACACGCTGATCCTCGACTTCACCGACAACCATCCCGAACTTGCCCTGACGGAAGGGATCCTGGCTCTGCAACTGCACGCTGGAAAGCCGATGTGGACCGAGTTCAAGAACATCCGCATCCGCGAACTCAAGTGAGGCGGCTGCCGACCGCGACCATTCACGGCACAAAAAAACGAAGCGTCGGCGAGAGCGTCATCACAGTTCGCCTCGCTGACGCTTCGAGTTTTGTCAGTTGCGATTATTGCGCACGTTGAAAATCAACATCGCGACCTTCGCGACCCCTTGAGCCTGAGCGACTGGGATTTCGAATTGTGCTCCAGCACCGGTCGCGTCGCAGGCCAGCGCGAAGCCAATGAACGACGGCTGAAGCTGCAAGCCGTCGATCGCTGACGCATCGACCGGGATCACTCCTTCGCGAGCGGCCAGTTTGAGGCCGTTGGCGGCCAGCCGCGCGACGTCGATCAATCCGATCAAGTTGGCCTTCTCGACGTAGCGTTTCCGAGCGGCGGCCACGGCCTCGTCTTTCGACGCCGTCGAATTCACGGTCTTCGCGAGGCTTTTCATTTCATCGATGCCGCCGCCGAACGTCTGCAACGCGCGAGTCGGCTGATACAGCATGTGCTGCTGCATGCCCGCTTCGCCGAACAACAACAATTGGATTTTCTTTTGGATTCCCAGCGGGTCCGCAGTCCCCTCGAACTCCTGCTTCATCGTGGTCCGATCGACCTCAAGGCCGTCAATTTTCGCGACGGCCTTCTCCAAGGTGGTCGTCTGCTTGAAGCCGATGGATTGAATCTCGGCCATCGCCTTGAGCATCGTGTGACTGATTTCACGCAGCCGATTGGTCGGCGTGATCTCGGACACCGAGCCGGCCCGGATCGCTCCCTCGGCACTGGTGTCGAGGTCGAAGTACACGGCGAACTCGTTCCACTTCAGCGTGTGCATGTCTTTCACGGCCTCTTCAAACTTGGCCTTCTGGTCGTCCGACGAATTCGCCAGCATGGATTTGGTCATCTTCATGGACCAATCGACCATGCCCGCCATGTCCGCCTTGAAGCCGAAATAGCCCAGCTTGTTCGCCGGCAACCGGCTGATCAGAGACAGTTCGCCGGTCGGTTGCTTGGCGAAGAACTTCGCGGTCGCCGTTCCCTCACCGACTTGGAGTCGATCTTCGACTCGGATCGCGTCCTTCGAGAACGTGAACCCAACCGTCAGGCTCTGCGAGTCGCGCACGCCTTGCAGCGCCGATTTGCCAAGCACCCGGTAGATGTCCAACATCGGCACGATCTGCGCTCGCTGAGCATCCGGGATCGCTCCGGAGATTTGATTCAAGAACCCGTCCAACTGCGGCTCGGCTTGCTGCAACTCGCTTTCAAATGCCTTTGTGAGCTGTCCCAGATTGATCAACACCGACAGGTCCGAAGCGTCGAACACTTTCTTCGTCGAAGCATCGATCTTCGACCACAGCGCCGTCCCTTTGCCATCCACGCGGGCGCGAACTTTGGCCAATGCCTCGGCGTTGTCCGAATAGATTGCCAGCTTGTCCGCCGAGTGAAACTCAAATCCCGGAGGCAGCGCATTCTTCATGGCATTCGCATCCGTCGTGGGAACGACGAAGACCACCGCCGGAATCTGCCGAGACTCGGCAAAGCCGATCGCCCACCAGTCCTTCTCGACATCCACGCCCGTCAGCCCCGGATTGGAAATCGCCAATCCCAGCATCGCGAGATTGCCCTTCACGACCGCGCCAACTCCCGGCTGCACAGCATCCACAAAGTCGCCGAGCTTGCCCAAGGCCGCCTGCGGAGCCTTCACCCGCATCACAACACTCGCCGATTCCGGCACCGCATCCGACGGCTCGGCTGCTTGAGCAATGGAGACAAACAACAAGCCGCATGAGCCTAAAACAAGCCACAGTCCGCGCAGAGCCAGCCAGCGTCGCATGATGAGTTTCCTTGAAATGTGAGTTCGTAGTTCCGGCTTCAGCCGGTGTCTTCCGAACCGCCTGAAGGCGGGACTACGAACGAAGAGTTCGTCACTGCGGGCGGATTATTGACGACGACTCTCGGCGACGCGAGCCAGTCGCATCGGAGGAATTCAGGGCTTGATCGCGGCCGGATTACGGAACCACGAACCGCGCGACCGATCCGGTTCGCGAGGCCGTGACTTCCAAACGGACATCAATGCGTTCTCGCAAATCCGCGACATGCGAAATGATGCCGACCAAACGACCTCCTTCTTGGAGATCGAGCAAGATGTTGATGGCTTCGTCGAGCGACTCGGAATCGAGCGTCCCAAAACCTTCGTCGATGAACAACGTGTCGAGCCGCGTCCCACCACTGTGAGCTTGGACGACGTCCGCCAGCCCCAGAGCCAGCGACAACGACGCCAGAAATCCCTCGCCGCCAGAGAGTGTGGCGACGTCTCGCGATTGCCCCGTGAATTCGTCGAGCACTTCCAAGTCCAAGCCACCCGCTTTCCGCGAATCGTCGCGGCTGGCTTTGCGCGAAAGCTGAAAACGTCCGCGACTCATTTTTCGTAGCCGACTGGAGGCGGCGTGCAGCACGTCTTCCAGGAACGCCGCGAGCACGAAGCGTTGCAGGGTCAGTCCCGACTGGTTCTTGCCGTTCACAACGTCGGCCACTTTTCCGACCGTCGCATATCGTTGATCCAGAATCGACAATTCTCCGGCGTTCGCTTTCAACGAGCCAAACAGATTCGTCAGTTGTATGTGCTGGCTGTTGAAGTCGGCCACCTGTTGCTGGCAATTCGCAACGATCGCTTTCAATTCCACGACGCGGGTTTCCAGCGGAGGCAACACTGGCCGGACCTGGTCCGCCGTGGCTTGAGTCGCCCGCGCGAGTCGATCCGCAGCGGCGTGTTCGTCGAGGCGGAACTGATTCAAAGCAGCGTCCAGTTTCTGTTGACGATCAGGTTCCAGCCGCGCCGCATCCCATTCCGCGCGGCTGGCAAAGCCGTGAGCCGCGATCGCTGCATCGAACGAGCGTTGAGCCGAGTTGAACGCCGTGTTTACCTCTTCGAGGGCTTGTTCTGCCGCTTTGAGTTGCGAGGCCGACATGATCGCGGATGTCTTGGCGACGTCCGCCGCCTGCTGAGTTGTGTTCCAAGCGGACTCCATTCGTGACAGCTTCAGCTCACATTCATCGAAAGCAGTTTGCCAAGCAGCCTGCGTTCGCACCTCGGCTGGAAGCTGCTGTTCGAGCGCCGCGCGTCGCGACGTCGCATCGGTCGATTGGCGAAGCGCGGCGTCGAACGATTCTTGGCGCTGTCGTGCTTGCTCGACCAGTGTCGCTCGACGCTGTTGCAGACCTGCCAACTCCCGCTGCGTCGTCTCGCACAATGCCGCTTCCGCCTGCGCCTCCGTCAGCGCGAGCCGCCGTTGTGTGACTTGTTCGGCGAACACGGGTTCGAGAGCCGAGACCTCTGGAATCATCCGCGCCTCGGCTTCGAGTTGCGTGAGCAAATCGCGTTGTTGCTGCCGAAGTGCATTCGCTTGAGAAAATGCCTGCTTCGATTCGGCAACAACTTTCTGCTGTTTCTTGAGTGCCGCTTCGCTGGGAAGTTTTCCCGTGGGGGACACGGCGGGTTGCGGATGATGCGTTGCCCCACAAACCGGGCAAGGCTGATCCGCCTGCAACGTGGACGCCAACAGAGCCGCCTGTTGCGAATCCCACAAGCCTTGTTCGTCGCGGAGTCGCTGTTCGTCGTCATGCAGCCTACTCTCGGCCGAGCGTGTGTCACTCGCGGCAGTCTCCCACACGGCGGATTGTCGAACGATCGCCTCCGCCAGCCGATTCTTGTTGACCACTTGCTGCCAGGACGTCTCGGCTTGTTCGACCTGGGCCAGAAGGCCAGCGACCGAATCAGCCGCACGCTGCCGCGCTCGCCATAACTCATCGATGGTCGGAATCGACGCGTCGATGTCGGACAACGCACGACGCGACTCTTCGTGGCGGTCGCGTTCCTGATTCCAATCTTGCTGAGCGGCGAATTCGATGTCCGCCGCCTTCCGCCAGTCCGCCAGGATCGGCCGCAAGTGATCGAGTCGCAGCCGCTGCTGTTTCAACGACTCACGTTCAGGCTGACGCTGTTCCTCGGTGGCATGAGTTTCCTCGGCGGCATCGCGTGCCTGAATCGCACTCGCGTTTGCCCGTCGCGCGGCATCGACATCGCGTTGACGCCGATCTCGCTCCGTTTCGGCTCGGCGACACTCCGCCGCAGCGGGATCGAGCTTCTCCGCACGTTTCGCGACGTCGAGCAAACGCTCGGTCTCCTGCATCGCTTCCGTCTGCGCGGCGAGCGACTCGCAGTTGGCACTCGCGGCGATCAAATCCTGGAAGAGTCGATCAACTTTCTGTGCATCGGCAAGTGTCGCCGCCGCCTCTTTTTCTTGCTGAGCCGCGTCGTCTCGTTGCTGAATGAACCCTGCCCGATCGAGATCAAGAGTTGCCAGCTGATTCTCAACCTCGGCAATGGTCTCCGCTCCCGCTTGTGCCAAGAGCGCCTGCTTCGCCGCAGTGAGTTTCCGATGTTGGTCTTCCAACTCGCGAGCCTGTTGCTTCAACCGGTCGGCGATCACGCTGAACCGTTCCGTTTGGAACAGCGTCTCCAGAATCTGCTCACGCTCTTGCGAATTCGCCTCCAAGAGTTCTCGAAAACGTCCCTGTGGCAGCAGAATGACTTGCCGAAACTGCTGAGCCGAAAAACCCAGCAACCGTCGAACTTCCTCGGTGACACGAGACGAATGTGTCTGGAGAACCTGCCAACCGCCGTCATCTCGGCCAGGGTCTTCGGACGTTCCTATCCACAGAGTCGCGCTCGGAGCGGAAGTCTTGAGGCCCTCCCCGCGTTTCTTCGCGACCTGTTGTTCCGGCGACCGCTCGATGCGATAGCTCTTGTCGCCCAGTTGAAAATCGAACCGCACTTTCGTGAGCACGTCGGCGGGCGAGAATTGGCTGCGCATCTGCCCGCCATCTCGACCGGCTCCCGAAGTCTCGCCGAACAGCGCGAAGCAGATCGCGTCCAGCAGCGTCGTCTTGCCGCCGCCCGTCGGTCCATGAATCAAGAAAAACCCGGCACCGCGCAATTCGGAGAAGTCCAACTCTTGCTGACCGGCATACGGCCCGAACGCGGTCAGGCTCAATCGCAGAGGCTTCATTCCAGCCCCTCCACATCAGCCGCCGGAACCGCCGCCGCAAAGACCGCCAACTCCTGTTCGGAGGCATCGGCATTCAACACTTCGCGAACAAAGTTGCGAAACAGATCCGCATCGGACGTTCCTCGTCGTGCGGCTGAACGAGACTCACCGTCGCGTCGTTCGAGAAACCGGCGTTCGAGATTCAGGACGTTCGGATAGCACTCACGCAACTTCGCCATCGCGTTGAGAATCGCTCCGTCATCCGTCAACGTGACGTGCAGATAGTCGTCTCGATGCGGATCGGTCGCGGCCCGCGCAAGCAACTCCTGCAACTCCCCCTCCAACCGCCGCACGTCGCGCCGAGCCGACAACGGAATCTCACGCCGAGTCACCTCGCCTTGAGCCGACACATCGACGAGCGACACCGACTTCGTGTCCTCGCATTCCGAAAACGAGTACTTCAAAAGCGACCCCGAATAGACCGCGTTCTCACCAACGCGCTGCGGAGAATGCAGATGGCCCAGAGCAACGTAATCAAATCCGCGAAAGTGCTCGGCTCGAACCGTCCCCGCCCCCCCGACCGACAACGGCCGTTCGGATTCGCTCTCACGCCCCCCCACGACAAACGCATGGGCGATCAAAACATTCCGTTGGCCCGGCCGAAAATTCTCCCGCATCCGATCACACATCGCCTCCATCGCCGACTCGTGATCGTCAATCGACGAGTCGTTCAGCAATTCGCGCACTTGTGGTGGCTCGGCATACGGCAGCCCGAAGAACGCCACTTCGACGCCGTCGGCACCACGCAACACAATCGGGATGTCCGCGCGAGTCAACTTCGACACGATATGCACGCCGCTCGCTCGCAGCAGTTCCGAAGCGACTCCCAGCCGAGTCGCGCTGTCATGGTTCCCCGGAATGAGGATCACCGGAATTTCCATCTCCCACGCAATGCGGCAGAGCGTTCGGTCCCACAACTCGACAGCCTCGGGCGGCGGCACCGCGCGGTCGTAAACATCCCCCGCAATCACCACCGCGTCCGGACGATGCGCCTCGATGATGCCGAACAACTCAGACAGCACAAAGTCCTGATCGTCGGTTAAATGCACCTGATGAAAGAGCCGCCCCAAATGCCAATCAGCGGTGTGCAAAAATCTCATGCGGCGGCTCCTCTCGTCTGCCTCGCCGCGAATTATTGGCGTCGCACCTCCATGACGCGAGCCACCCGCAGAAAATGCAAAACGCTCGCTGTCACGCGCTGACAGCGAGCGTTCTGAAATTGCCCGGCGAGGATTTGAACCTCGACTAAGTGATTCAGAGTCACTCGTGCTACCGTTACACCACCAGGCAGGATTTTCGTGCGGGGCGGGATATTACGGGCGAGGCTGGAAGCCGCCAAGAGATTGAACGGCAAATCAATTGGCGAATGACCGTCGGCACACAGACCGGCATATCTCCGCCGAACCGTCGCGTGACGATCTTTAGTTTCTGTGACAAATTGGCTATTCCAGCACCATTGCGACGCCGCCAATCGGTCGTTGGCAGAAAAACCAGTCAGTCCCTTTTTGAGAGTCCGTCCGGGAGCACAATCATTTCCAGCTCAACACATTCCGACCTCGCTCATCAAATTTGTATGAACCCGGCCTGCCGAGCGACGTACTCGGTCAGCGAGACGCTCGTCGATTGTTCCAAGTGCGGGCATTTGCTCGACATCGCTTACGACTGGAATCGAGTCCCCGTACCGGGTTCGCTCAAGCAGTTTGAGTCGCGGTGGTCGAGTCGTCGGAATCCGCTCGACTTCAGCGGCGTGTGGCGGTTTCGCGAACTGCTGCCGTTCGCGAAGGACGATCAGATCGTGACCATCGGCGAGGGGCAGACCATTCTGCAATCGTCCGCCGGCGTCGGAAAATATGCCGGATTCCGAACTGGCAAACTGCTGTTGCAGTACGAAGGGCTGAACCCGTCTGGCAGTTTCAAAGACAACGGCATGACGGCCGCGTCCACGCACGCGCACATGGTCGGAGCGAAAGTCGCGGCGTGTGCCTCGACGGGGAACACCAGTGCGTCGTTGGCGATTTACTCCAGCACCACGCGGTTGTTCGAGACCATCGTCTTCATCGGCAGCGGCAAGATCTCATTCGGCAAGCTGTCGCAGGCGCTCGACTACGGAGCCAAGACGTTGCAGATTCAAGGAGATTTTGATGACGCGCTGCGGCAAGTCCGCGACGTCTGTGCGGCGCGCGGGATTTACCTGTGCAACAGTGTGAACCCGTTCCGGCTGGAAGGTCAGAAGTCGATCATGTTCCGAGTGCTCGAAGGTCTGAACTGGGAAGTCCCCGATTGGATCGTGGTGCCCGGCGGGAACCTCGGCAACTCGAGCGCGTTCGGCAAGGCGTTCACCGAGCTGAAAGAGTTGGGCCTCATCAATCGCATCCCGCGCTTGGCCGTCATCAACGCGAGCGGCTCGAACACGCTGTATCAACTCTTCGAGCAACACAAGCTGCGTTGGAACGGCGGCCAGCTCGACGAAGCGAAAATCATCACCGACAAATTCTTCACGCAGATGGACGCCGACAACCGCCGCGCCTCGACGCTGGCGACCGCCATCGAGATCAACCGGCCGGTCAACCTGCTGAAGTGCCTGCGAGCACTCGAAGTCTGCGACGGCGTCGTGCGTGAGGTCTCGGACGAATTGATCCTGGAAGCGAAAGCCCAAATCGGAGCCGGCGGCTTCGGCTGCGAACCCGCCAGCGCCGCCAGCGTCGCCGGAGCCAAACTGCTCCGCGAGCAAGGGGTGATCTCCCCCAGCGACCGAGTCGTCTGCATCCTCACCGGCCACCAACTCAAAGACCCGAC
>CAMDPK010000067.1 GCA_945904015.1 Candidatus Kuenenia stuttgartensis
GGTTTCCTAAACCGTAGGTCACAGGTTCGACTCCTGTCGGGGGTACTTCGTCTTGGCTATCCGAAGAGATCCAGCAGCGGTTCGCCCGTCGACAGCGGGCGGGTGAAACCGTCTTTGCCGAGACGCAGATCGAGCGGGACGCCGAGCGAGTGGAAGATCGTGGCTCCCAAATCTTGTGGACGGACGGGACGGTCTTTGACGTAGGCTCCGTGCTTGTCGGACTCGCCGTAGACTCGGCCGCCGCGGATGCCGCCGCCAGCGATGATCGACGAATAGCAACTTGGCCAATGTTGGCGGCCGGGATTAGCAGCACCGTTCTGGTTGATGTTCGGTGTGCGGCCGAATTCTCCAGAGACGACGACCATCGTGTTTTCCAACATGCCGCGATCATGCAAGTCGGTGATCAACGCGGACACACCTTCGTCGAGACACGGCAAGCACCAACCCATGCCATACGAGCCGTTGCCGAAGGCGTTGCCCATGCCCATCTCGCCGCCGTGCATGTCCCAGCTTGAAGCGGGAGGTCCGCCACCGCCGTTGGGAGACGGGCCAGTCCAGCCATTGACCGTGACGAAGCCGACGCCCGATTCGATCAATCGCCGCGCGAGCAACAGGTTCTGTCCCAACGGATGCATGCCGTAGCGATCGCGCACCGACTGCGGTTCACGATGCAGCTCAAACGGCTCGCGCCCTTCCGAGCCGCTCGTTAAGTCGAATGCTCGGCCGTGAAGGTCTTGCCAATCATTTGTCACAGGCTGATCGTGGACGGCGCTCGCGGTCGGGTTCAAACCGCTCAACAACCGGCGGCGGTCGAGCATTCGCTCGGTCGGCACGGTCGCGATCAATTCGTCGGGAGCTTTGAAGGTCGGCATCGCCGGATGGTTCGTCGCGGAGCCGACGAACAGCGGGCTGTGCATCATGCCGAGATGCCCGCCATTGCCGATGTTGACCGCACAGAAAACCGGATCGCCGACGCATTTAATGAGCCACACATACGGCGCGATGCTGCGATCATCCGGCCGAGCCTTCGACAAGATCGAGCCGATGTACGGCGCGTCCAGCGGTGCCTGAGCCTGACCGCTCAGCAGATGGTGCATCGCGTCGAAGTGGTTGCTGATGTTGCCGACATGCGACATCGACCGAATCAACGCGATGTGGTCCGTCAGCTTTGCGAGCCTCGTGTGCATCTCGTTGATCTGCATCCCCGGCACTTTTGTCGGGATCGGCTGATACGGCCCGCGAATCGTGTCGGGAGCTTCCGGCTTCAAATCCCAGGTATCGAGATGGCTCGGCCCACCGCAGCACAAAATGAAAATGCACGACTTCTTCGCCGCCCCTTTGCCGAGCCCCCTCTTCGGATCGACACCGGCCGCGACCATTCCTGGTAGCCCTAAAGGCAAGGCGCTGATTCCAGCCGCCTGAAGAACCTGGCGGCGAGAAATCGCCGCAGTCGAGTGCTGCATGGAACTCATTGAAAGACTCATTGAATGTCCCTCGGCAATTAACCAAGCTGGCCGCCCACGCCTCGCGCGGACCGGCTGGTAACTGTTATCGAACGGAGATGGTATCGAGAAAGAGGGACGAATCAAAACAATTTGATGACTGCATCGTTCACAGCCAGACTCACAACGCTCCCTAACTTGCATCCGTGCAACCTGCTGGGCACTCTGTCCGGCACATCAAACAGTCATCCCAACGGTCTCAGCGGCACTGACATTTCCAGGGACATCCACCATGCACCGACTCGCATCCGCCCTCTTCCTGCTCGTTGGCTGTTGTGTGAACGGTACGGTGTTCGGTGCCGATGACGAGCGCGTGCCCGACGATGTTTCCGTGCTCTACGATTTGCGATACCGCGAAGGCTCAGTCAAGCACTGGACGCTCGACTTGGCCATGCCGAAAGCCCATGCGGACAAACCGCGACCGGCGATTATTGTCATTCATGGCGGAGGCTGGATCGAAGGCGATAAGTCGAGCTTCTCCACCCCGAAGAACCGACCTCCTGGCAACATCATGGATTTCGCCAAGCTGGGTTTTGTCGCCATCACCATCAATTACCGGCTTTCCAAAGAAGCTCCCTTCCCAGCGGCTCTGCATGACTGCAAATGCGCCGTTCGCTGGCTGCGGGCCAACGCGGCCAAGTTTCAAGTCGATCCCAACTTGATCGGGGCCTGGGGCAATTCCGCCGGAGGGCACTTGGCTCTGATGCTGGGCTTGGTCGACAAGCAGGCTGGCCTTGAAGGGGACGGGCCATACCAAGAACAGTCAAGCTTGGTGCAGTCCGTGGTCAGCGACAGCGGACCCATCGACCTGCTGCATCAGCACCAGCACAATCAAATCCGATCGGTGATCGATCCATTTCTCGGAGGGCCACCGGAAGGGCCGCGGATTGCCGATTACAAACTCGCCTCACCGATCAACCATATCACGCGGCAAACGCCGCCGCTGATGCTGATCTACGGCGGAGCCGACACGCAAGTCGGTGTCGAAACCGCGGACCACTTCGTCACGGAACTCGGTCGAGCGGGCCTGAAAGACGTCAGCTACCATCGCCTGGGGACGGTGGATCATTGCCCGCACTCCTTGATCCGAGTCCCCTGGCTCGTCCCCGCCGTCAACGAGTTCTTTGTGCGAACCTTGCGACGTCGCCCGTGACGGACGCCACGAGTACCGGCCAATCAATGATCGTCTAAAAAACGTCAGGCCGATTGCAGCTCTCGGACGTGAGCAATGTCTCGTTTCGCGATCGGACGGACTTGTCCGGACAGCAGAGTGGCAATGGCGACGGTTTCGCCCGCGAGCGTCATAAATTCGACCTCGTAACCTGCCCCAGCTTGGTGAATATGGACGACGGTGCCGATGTCGCCCGACTGCAATCCTTCGTCCGGAATGTCTTCCGTCAGCACGACGCAATCGTGTTCGCAAATCATGAGTCCGCCTCCAAGGGATGCGCCGTGATGAGACGCGGCGCGGTTTGTCCGTGGTCGAGTTGCCAAACGGTACGAATGCGAGGATTGATGCAGCGCAAGCCAAACTACAACAGCTTCAAAAACTCATCGTCTGTCCATCCGGCTTGTTCGATGATGGATCGCAGAGTTCTCGGTTTGAGATCGCGGGGATGAAACGGAACCGTGACCAAGTGCGGCGGCGCGGCGTCATCCGTGTAGGTGCGATGCTTCGTGGACCGCAGCAGCCGGAATCCGTTTCGTTCGAGCACACGGATCACCTCAGCGGGACGCAGAGCCGGTAACCGGCCGCTCATGCTCCGACCTCGATCGTCTCGCAACCCGATTCTTCAGGAATGGGGAGATTCAACTGCCGACGGCAAGCCAACACATTCTCGATGGCATCGCGAGCCATCTCTTTGGCCTCGGCCATCGTCTCCCCTTCCGTGGTCACATCGAGCGCCGGAATATGCGCGTAGAACCCCCCGTCCTCGGCTGGCTCATAAATCACGGTAAAGGCGTGAGGACTGGCCATCTCATGTTCCTTTTCAAACGAGGCCAACAGCAACTGTTTGACTTGAGCGGTGATCGTAACCGACAAGGCTCGGACATCTCCAGGGCTTATTTGAAGCGACCATGCTGCGCGTTCGGATGGCGGATGGTCTCTGCTTCCGAGACCAGTGACTCATTTGGGGAGACCGACTGCCCGACGAGTTGGAGTGGTCGGGAAGACGGCCACAACACGGAATCATCACGATTGAGAAACCAAGTATCTCTTTGTGATTACCGCGTTCTCAATCGAGTCTTTGAATTGGCGAAGCAGCGCGATTATGTCATTCGTGAGTTCGCGACATGGCTCCGGATCAAGATCGAGGTACTCACCATGAGCGATCTTGTTTCGACGTCTAAGCAGTTCCTCATCGATTTGATGATACCTCATTTCAAACGGTGCCCGGTCGATCCCGATTGCAACGATGATGTTGTCGAACACAGATGAGCTCAGGTTCGATTCAGTATCAATGAGATTTGGTAACGAAAGTCTCGCGCGATTTTGCATCTCGTAACGAAAGAAATCGACCGCAGATATTCGGGTACTGGCCTTACGGGACTCAACAAGGCTATGCAGGTGCATTTTCGCACCAAACACTACAAAGCAACTCGCTAACTCGTTGTATTTCAGCCGTTGCGACGCAACGAACTCGACATACGCACTTGCCGCGCGCTTCACAAAGCCTTCCCAATGCGCGTACGCCAAACACACGGTTGCACGAACAACGGATTTCTCTGCAATGTCGTCAACGCGGCGCATCGCTACCCGCAAGTTGGCAAGTTCCTTTAGACGCCATGCAAACTCTTCGTCAAGGTAGTCGTGAAGTTGCGTATCTGTCCGGAGTTTGGTCATGGCTTAAGAAAAATGCTTGCAAAAGGAAGAAGCTTGCTCAGACGCTGAGTACCCCGAACTCCTGCGCCAGAATTCTTATCAAAGATGGGTTCTGACCAAAGTTGTTTTGAGCGTTCAACGATGAAGCTACTCGGATCAGGAAGTTTTCGGATCGCCTCAAGATGGACAGCGACACCAGTTCCGACAACCTCAAAAACTGACATCAAAAACTTACCGCCAAAAGAAGTGCCGTCCCAACGCTTAAATGCTCGATCACCCTGAGCCGCATTTAATAAGGCAAAGGTCTCGTTAAAGATCGTTGCTTCCTTCTCCCAATCAAAACTCGTGTCTTGTGCCAAGTTAATGAGAGCTTCGTCGAGGTACTCGTGAACATCGAGAAGGCCGTCATACGGGACTGCGCGGAAAGCAACAAATCTCAAAACCAGTTCGGTCGCGCTTTGTTTCTCAAGAGCATACTCTGTTTGATCGATCGTTTTGACAAAGTCAGGTTTTTTGGCGAGATCTCTGAGCCACTTATCGAAATCTTTGTTGAGCATGACAGCAACACAATTCCGAACCTCTTGTGGCGATAGCTCCGCACCGCCTGTGTTCAGTCGCTGAAAAAGTTCAAATTTAGCTTTCGAATCACTTTCATGTTTTAGGATCTCTACTCGGATTCTGGCACGCTTTATTTGCAACTGCTGATTCTTGCCGATGCCGTCTGATTCTTGGTCACGGGGTGTGGTGCGCTCCCAGCGTTTGTCGCGTAGGCTTGGTAAGAGTCGCGTTCCTTCCAGTGTCGTAGGTTCCTCGATCTTTGAGTCGTCACCAGGTTTCCGGAGTTGGCCAGCAAACTCAAGAATGGTCGATAATCGCTGCAATCCATCAATCAGTTCCCATACTCCGTTCTTGTCTTGATAAACGAAGATCGGAGGAATCGGGATTCCGAGGAGTAACGATTCGATAAACCGCGTCTTTCGCGTTGCGTCCCAGCGGAAAAGACGTTGAAAAGACGGATCGATCTTTATTTCGCCGTCTCGATACAAATTCAAGACCTCGCCGACAGACATGTCATAGCCATCAGAGACAATCGTCTGGCGTGCATCGCGAATCTCGGTATCAAGCGACATCGTCGTTTCCCTCGTTCGATGCAAAGTGCAACCGAATCGCTGCTTATTGATGCAGCAATATGGCAACAAACTTGGAATGAACAAAGACGGTAGCGGCACTACATGAAGTTCGCAAAGCGACATGTGCTTCGGTTGCTTTGAAACCACTAGCCTGCCCGGTTTGTGTTCCAGGGGCCATGAGAATTTTCGGGGACCGACCGGTTGCGTGGAAACTGCTTCACACCAACTCGGTCGTCACGGTCCCGAAGCAGCCGATTTCGACGCGGATGTGGCTGCCTCGTTGGATGGGGGATGGGGACCACGCTCACGCCGGTGGTCATGACTTCGCCCGCGCGGAGGCTGAGGTTGTGGGAGCGGAGTTCGTTGGCGATCTCGGTCATGGCGAGTCGCGGATCAACCAGCACGTTGGCTCCGGCACTCTCACGGATAGTGGTCTCGTTCGAGGGGATCGCTTTCCGGGATGGCGTTCGGTCTGTCCAATGTCAGCCGCGCCAGAAAGGCGATTGCCCGAAAGAATCGAGGTCACATGCGACAGCCAATCGTGGAAATCTCTGGTGTGCGAGTCCCTCGATTCCTGTACGGGACGGCTTGGAAGGAGAGCGAGACGCGGCGTCTGGTCGAGCTGGCTGTGCAACAGGGGTTTCGCGGAATCGATACCGCGAACCAGCGGAAGCATTACGACGAGGCGGCGGTCGGGCAGGCGGTCTCGGCAGTGATCGCGACAGGTTTGGTGGCTCGCGAGGATTTGTTTCTGCAAACGAAGTTCACGTTTCGGGGCGGGCAGGATCATCGGCTTCCTTACGATCCGGCGGCTCCTGTTCCGATTCAGGTGGAGCAGTCGTTTGCCAGTTCGCTCAAGCATTTGGGGACCGAGTTCCTCGACTCGTATGTGTTACACGGGCCGACGCAACGGGTCGGACTGGGTGCCGCCGATTGGGCGGCTTGGCGAGCGATGGAGGCCATTCATGACAGCGGCCGAGCGCGGCTGCTCGGAGTCAGCAATGTTTCGCTGGAACAGCTTCAGACGTTGTGTCAGGAGGCGCGCGTCCGACCGTCTTTCGTTCAGAACCGCTGCTACGCCGTCCGAGGCTGGGATCGCCGCGTCCGAGAGTTTTGCGACTCCAATGAAATGGTCTATCAAGGCTTCTCGCTGTTGACGGCGAATCGCGACGTGATGGCTCGGCCGGAATTGGCTGCGATTGCCGAACGCTACGGGCGGAGCGTCAGTCAGATTGTTTTCCGATTCGCGATCGACGTCGGCATGTTGCCGCTGACCGGGACCACCGACGCAAAGCACATGCGAGCGGCTCTCGATGTCTGCGATTTTTGTCTGACGCCCGAAGAGGTGCAGCGGATCGAGCGTCTGGCCTCAGCGTGAGGTGACGCTCGGCACTGCGGACGAGATCGGTCACGGCTTCTTCACGGCATCGCAGACCAACTGATAGTAGTCGGCAATTTTATGGTCTTTGCCTGGGGCGAGGTCGGATTGGCGGATGACGATCAGGTCGAGGCTCGGAGCCACGAAGATGTTGTTGTCCCACTTGCCGAGCGCGGCGTAGGCATTCTTCGGCACGTTGGGCCACTTGTTCGTCGTGTTGTTCCACCACAGGTAGCCGTAGGACTTGTTGAGTTCCTGCGACGGGGCGATGGATTCGCTCAGCCACGCGGCCGGGACGATTTGCTTGTCGTTCCATTTGCCATGATGTAGCACCATCAACCCGATGCGGCCGAGCGAACGGGCTGTGGTGTGGCAGCCGGAGTACGGGATCGCGAAGCCCTCGCGGCGCTCCCACGTCAAATCGTCCGAGCGAATGCCGATCGGGCGGAAGAGCCGCTCGTTGAGGAACTCGTCGATCTGCTGGCCGGTCGCTTTGTGGAAGACCGGGCTGAGCAGCGCGAGTCCCGTGTTGTTGTAGTCCCACTTCGCACCCGGCTCGTGATCCATCGCGACGGTCTTGGTCGCGTAGCTGAAGAGGTCTTCGCGTTGTCCGACCATCGGATCGTTGTGGACACCCGACGACATGCTCAGCAGGTGCTTCACCGTCACGGCTCGTTTGCCTTCGGGACTGGCATCGGGAATGTACTTGCCGACGGTGTGATCGAGCGCCAGCTTGCCATCAGCGATCGCCAGTCCGGTCGCCATGCTGGAGAGCGACTTGCTCGTGGAATACGCGGCGAACTTCGACTTGGCATTCGCGTCGCTGAAATACCACTCGGCGACGATGCGGCCGTGACGAATCACGACGCCCGATTTGCTGTTATGCGACTCCAGCCAAGCCTTGGCTTTTTCGAGATCGGCGGCATCCAAGCCCTGGCTGGCCGGAGTGGCTGTTTCCCAATCGTCGCCGGGAAAGACGGTTTGAGCGGCTGCTCCGCGAACGGACAAGACGACAAGCAACATGGACAAAACGAACAGACGAGACATTTTGATTTCTCCGAGCAATGGTGGTTCTGTGGATTCGGCGGCACGAACGTAGCCCTCTCGCTCCGCGAGAGGACAGCCGGGTGCGCAAAGACGGTGGATTGCTTCCTGTGAGATGATCGCGAGAACGACGTCGGTCAATCGTTCGGCTTTCCTCTCGCGGAGCGAGAGGGCTACTTGGCTTCCCACAAATTCTTCAACGGCACGACGGCACCGTTCTTGGCTTTGCTTTCCTCGGCGGCTTGCATCAGCGCGAAGATTTCGAGCGTCTCAGCGGGAGTCACCGAGACTTGGCCGGTCTTGAAGAACTTGGCAATCTCTGTGGCGAGGGGTTCGTAGCCGACGTACTTGTCGGTTGTTGGGACGACTCCTTTGACCGGGATGCCGTGGCCGTAGATGCCAGAGGTGGAGACTCCTTTGTCGCCGAAGACGGTCGCGCAGTATTTGACCGCACCCTCTTTGATGCCTCGGTACGTTCCGACGCGGCCGTCTTTCCAAGTGGCGGTGATGGATTCGGTGGTCGGCGTCGAGGCACACGTGACCGAAACAACGCCGGGGCCGCCCATGATTGTGTAGAGCGTTTCGAGACTGTGCAGCGGACGCCAGAACTTGTCGGCTTCGGGAGCCTTCGGATCCCAGCCGCCGTAGACGTCGCAGCCGATGATCTTGCCGACCTCGGGATGATTAACCATTCCGGAGAACCCGGTGCTGAAACGATGCTGTGAACTGCTCCAGCACGGCGTCTTCGTTTCTGCGGCGAGCTTCATGATCGCGACGGCATCTTCCGGCGACGACGCCAGCGGTCGGCCGATGAAGAGTTTCTTGCCCGCTCGCAAGACCGGCTCCGCCTGCTTGCGGTGCAGCCGAGCGTCCAGGCTGAAGATCATCACGCAATCGACTTTCGACAACAGCGCGTCGAGCGAATCGACCCACTCAATCGGCGGCACTGCGTCCTTTGGGTCTTTCGGGGTCTGGTACATCTTCGAGAGTTGGTCTTTCCACTGTGCTCCCAGCTTCGCGCTGTCGGGATAGTCGTCGCTGCCGATCGGATACGCGGCGACGACTCGCATTCCCTCAAAGACTCCCTCGGCGTGCGGCTTGTTGAGGAATTCCGTGTACGCCACCGAGCCGTAGTTATCGATGCCGAGGATGCCGATACGCACGAGGTCCGCACCACGAGCGCTCGTGCCTGAGCAGAGCATTCCCAAAGCGGCCAAGGTCACCAGCGAGAAGAGCTGTCGAATCATGAGAAACTCCGGTTGTTGAAAGCGAAAGGATTGGGTCAGTCGATGTCGCGGGACATCGTAGTTCAGAGATCGTTGGGAGTCAGGCGGTGGCCAGCACCGACATCGCTGGCTACGGCTTCAGCTCGGCCGGCAACTCCTTCAACGGAGTCAATTCCAGGATGTCGGTTTGATACCACTGCTTCTCGCTGACAGTCCCTTTCGCTCGGTCGGTGAAGCGATAACCGACCACTCGCGACGGGTAGTTGTGGCCTTCGTCGGTCTTCTTCCACTCGCTAAAGACGTGCCGCGTGTCCGTGTAGTCGATGGCGACTAAACGCTTCGTGTCCTTGTCGAACAAGAGGTCGATCGGTTCCTTGATGGACTCGGACACTCGCAGCCCGAATGCCTGCTTCTCGTTGATGGTCGTTTCGGGGATCACTGCGATCTTCGACTCCGGGTTGAGCAGAATCCGCAGACTCCAGGCCCAACACAGCACGCGAACCTTATCTTTTCCGCGCTTGCTCGTACCGAGCCACCAGTCGCCAGCCACTTGCACGACGGAGGTGCGATTCCCTTTCTCGTCCGCCGTGACCGGAGCAGCCGGCGTTGCTGTGATGAGCACTCGCTCGCGAAAGCGGAACAAGTTCAGCAGCTTTTCCTCGCCACCTGCGGTCATCACGACCTGCTCGATCAGTTTCTTGGCATCGGGTTCGTCAGCACCGGAACTTGGAACCAATGAGAACATCGCGATCAAACTCAAGCCAATCATTCGCAGCATGTGTTGCTTCCTTCGGGGCAAAAGTTGAGAGAGACAAGGCAGGGGATGTCGCTCAGTCATAACGAGGGAGTCATGTTGGACCGAGCTGGTTTGTCTTGTGAGACGTCGGAGGGAAGTTGGTCAGGACGCCGCACGCGGAGGTGCCGGGCCTCCCTTGGCGAAGGGCCAGTCGGCAGGTTGGTAGGCCACGGCGAGTTGCGGAGTTTCCAGGCGTCGATTTTTGTCGGCGAGGCTGTGCAGGGCAGCATCGAGAATTCCGGTCGTCAGCAGCGTTCGTTCCACAGGGTACGCGGGTTGGCCGGAGTGAATCATGTGTTCAACGGCACGCAACAGGTGCTCGAAATGCCCGAACGGCGGGCCGTCTTGCGGGAGAAACGTGACGGCGAACGGTTTTTCGCTTCCGCGAATCGAGACCGCGCACGCGAACTCGTGCGAGAACCCGGTTCCCATCGCGATCGTGGCCTTCGTGCCGTCGCGATATTCGATGAGGTAGAAGACCGCGTCCTTGGCCATCTCTTTGGGACGCGGCTGTTTACCGTTGTACGGAGTGGGCGAAAACTCGACGATCGCATCGAAGAGCGACTTGGACCAGCGGCCTTCTTTCTCGGCCTGCCAAATGCCGTCCCCTTGGACCGACTGAACCGACTTGACTCCGGTCTCGCCCCCTTTGCGACGCTCCATCAGGCATTGCATCCCTTCGAGTGAATGAAATCCGTAGTGCTCCAACCCGCCGTACCCCAGCGCGATCGCTTCGGTGATTTCTGAACCGATCGGAATTGTCGCGGGCGGATTTCGCCACATGACCGGCACCGACGAACCGGCCATGAACGGGATACGCAGTTCGCGAGCCGTGTCGAACATGTGCTTCGCGTCGTCCCAGGCATACGACAGGTGCTTGTCGCTGAACACGGGGACGACCTTTTTGCACCTCTTGAATGTGGCCGCGATCTCGTCAAAGAACCGCCGGCGCGGAAACATAACCTGCTCGGTCCCCGGCACGGTCGGATACTTGCCGTGCTCGCCGATGGACAGCACTCCGGCGACCGCCAGCGAGTCGGTCCCCAGCGTGAGCGCTTCGTCGATCGTCTTCGCCGTCCGAAATCCATGCTTCTTCGCGAGCGGCACGCTGAGATCGTTCTCGCCCACTTGATCGACATACATCGACACCAGTTTCAGGTCTGGGCCAAGTCCGCCATCCTGCGCCCAGCCTTCGAGCACTTTGCCCACGATGACATCGGCGTGCGAATTCCGGTAGTAGACCGTGACCACGGCAGCGACGGGCAGCTTCGCTCGTGGCTTGTCATCGGCGAAGAGATGGCGAGCAAAATGATTGCTGTTCAGCGCGAGACCCGCCGAACCGAGCGATGTGTGCATGAAATGGCGGCGTGTCAGAGAGTCAATCATTGGCGTTCTCCATTAACCCGAAGCGTCAGCGAGGGCGGACGCTTCACAGAACTTCGACCGCAAGATCACATCTTTTGAAGCGTTCGCCCTCGCTGACGCTTCGGGTTAGTGCGACATCAGAACAATTCGTCGATCACCCGTCCGTCGGGCAGCAGTGGAATGGGGCGGCCTTGCAGGTTGATGGCGTTCTGGTTCGGGTCGATTCCGAGATGCTTATAGAGCGTCGCCAACACGTCGCTGGGGCTGATCGGCCGATCGGTGGGAAGGCCGCCGTCGTGACTCGACTCGCCAATGATTTGGCCCATCTTCAGACCACCGCCGGCGAGCAGCAAGCTCCCCAGGCGCGGCCAGTGATCGCGGCCGCCGGTCACATTGATTTTGGGAGTGCGGCCGAACTCGCCCCACACGACCAGCAGGACGTTACGGCAGAGTTCCCGTTCGCTGAGATCGGTGATCAGCGCGGAGAGCGCTCGATCGAGCGGCGGGCCACTCCATTCCATGCCGACGTTTGGGCCGCCCGGACTGGGCTGCTCACGATTCTCACGAGTGATGCTGACGTGCCAGTCCCAGCGCAGGCAGTCGGGAGCGGTGTTGAGTGTCACGAACGTGACTCCCGATTCCACCAGCCGCCGAGCCAGCAGAGCCATCTGCCCCCAGCGATGCGAACCGTATCGCTCGCGCGTCGCGGCCGGTTCTGCGTTGAGGTCGAAGGCTCGGCGAGCCTTCGCGCTGGTGATCAATTCCAGCGCGAGCTTCGCGAAGGGATCAAGCCCATCCTGCACTCGATTCGAATCGAGCCGCCGCGGCAATTGATCCAGGACAGCAAGCAGCGACTTGCGATCATTGATCCGGTCCAGGGTCGCGTCGTTGGCGATTTCGAGGCTGCTGGTCGCACTCCGCAAGCGATCGAACTGGAACTCGAACGGATACGGATCTTGCAAGACCGCGAACGGCGAATGCGACACGCCGAGATATCCCGGCCCCATCGCGTCGAAGAGGTGATGGTGCATCACCGGCTCTTCCGCGAGCATGACATATGCCGGCATGCCGGGCTGTCGTGGCCCGCGAAACCGCGAGGCAATCGAGCCAACCGACGGATAGCCTTCTCGCTTGTCCGGCTCCTTGCGACCTTCCAGGCACCAACGCATGACGCCGAAATGGTCGTCGTAGGGATGCGTGAAGCTCTTGATGATCGCGGTCTTGTCGAGCACTCCCGCCGTCAGTGGCATCATTTCGCAGACGAGCGCGCCGGGAATCTTGGACTGGATCGGTCGATACGGGCCGCGAATCTCGACCGGCGCGAGCGGCTTGGGATCAAACGTCTCGAATTGACTCGGCCCGCCTCCCAGCCAAATCTGAATCACCGAAGTGTCCGGCGCGATCTGCCCCTGTTCCGCCGAGAGCGATCGCAGACGGAGAACGTCTCCCAGCGCGAGACCGGCTCCGCCGGCACACAGGCTGGCCGACAGAAATCGTCGACGCGAAACATTGCGATGCGTCTGCTGCGGCTGCATAGCGATCCTCCTGGTCACGCGAATTCCATTCGCAAACCACTCGCCCTTCAAGCCCACCGGGTCGATCACGCGGCAAGTGTATCCATCATCGGTTCCGGTCGGAATCGGTCATCGGTCGCTGATCAGGTCGTGAAATGTGAGTGATTGCAAGCACGCGATCCAACCCGTAATCTCGCAACGGCTCAGCCATTTTGGCTTTTCAGCGAGACAACCGTTCCCACCATTGGTGAGAGGACTATTCCTTCGATGTCGAGATCCGTGGAAATTGGTGGCGTGCGATTGTTTCTGTCCGAGCCTGATCCGACCGTCGGACAGTGGATCGGACAGGGCGAAGTGCTCAAGCAATTGCTGGCCTGTTGGCTGGTCGTCGATGACGTGGACTTGCCGCTGACGCCACGATTGGTCGGAGCTCCCGGAATCGGCAAGACGACGCTGGGAATCGCCGGAGCACACACGCGGAAGCAGCCGCTCTACATCTATCAATGCACGTCGGACACGCGACCGGAGGATTTGCTGGTCACGCCGGTGCTGGCCGAGAGCGGCAAGATCGTCTACCACGCCTCGCCGCTAGTCACGGCGATGCTCACCGGAGGAATCTGCATTCTCGACGAAGGCAACCGCATGAACGAGAAGTCGTGGGCGAGCCTCGCCGCGCTGCTTGATCATCGCCGGTACGTCGAGTCGATCGTCGCCGGCATCACGATTCCGGCCCATCGCGATTTCCGCTGCGCGGTTACGATGAACGACGACGAGTCGACGTTCGAGATCCCCGACTACATCCTCAGCCGTTTGCAACCGACGTTGGAGCTGAGCCACCCGGCTCGTGAGGACGAACTGGCGATTCTGAAATATCACCTGCCGTTCGCCGACGACGAGATGCTCAACCTGACCGTCGAGTTCTTGCAGCAAGCTCACGAATTGAAGCTGGACTTCTCGACCCGCGACGGCATCAACGTGCTGCGGTACGCGATCAAGCGAGCCGCTCAAGACCCGACGCATCCGCTCAGCAAAGACGCCGCTTGGCGCGAGAGTCTGCATCGTTGCCTGGGCGAAGAGGCTCTCGATTTGAAAGACCTGGCCGAGCGCAAGCAGTCGACCCTGGGAGGCAACGTCGTTCCGATGGGTCTGGGCGATTTCTTCTTCTCGCCCGACGACCCACTGCATCCGGACTACGAAGAGGATGAGGACGACGAACAGTAGTCAGCGATCGCGCGTCGAAACCTCGACGGAATCGGCAGATCAACAAGCCACTTTGCAGGGGTGGGCATCCAGCACCTCGCGGACTTTGTTCGTCAAGACCTGCGGGGAAACTGGCTTCGACAGAAACGCCGCCGAGCTATCGACGTCCCCATAGTTTTCCAAAATATTTTTCGTGTAGCCCGAGATGAAGAGCACCTTGAGATCCTTGCGAACCTCCAGAGCGAGCTTCGCCAAGCGGACTCCATCCATTTGCGGCATGAGGATGTCAGTCACCATCAACGAGATCTCTCCCGGGTGTTCCCGGCACAACTCCAGAGCCTCTTCGCCCGAACTGGCACTGAGGATCGTGTAACCGCTGGCTTGCAGAACGAAGCTCGTCAGTCGACGCACAATCTCCTCGTCTTCCACCAGCAGCACTGTTTCTTTCCCTCGCCGATTCATTGCCGGACTTTGTGATTCTTGGGAACGCACACTCTCGGTCGCCAGTCGCGGCAGGTAGATGCGGAACGTCGTCCCGTGGCCCACTTGGCTTTCCAGCTCAATGTGCCCGTTGCTCTGTTTGACGATTCCAAAAACGGTGGACAAGCCGAGCCCCGTTCCTTTACCGACGTCCTTGGTCGTGAAGAACGGTTCGAATGCATGCATCCGGGTGGCTTCATCCATGCCATTTCCCGTGTCGGCGACGGTGAGCAGGACATAGGAGCCGGGCGCGATGTCGGCATCGCTCAATGACAGGATTTGTTCCAGTTCAATGTTGGCTGTTGTGAACGTGAGCGTGCCACCTTTGGGCATGGCGTCTCGAGCATTGGACGCCAGATTCATCAGGATCTGCTCGATTTGAGAGGGGTCCGCCTGCACTTGACCCAGTTGGGAATCTGCGTGGAGGACCAATTCAATGTCCTCGCCGATCATGCGGCGGAGCATTTTGGTCATGTCCTGAAAAATGTCGTTGACGTTGAGGACTTTGACTTGCAGTTTCTGCTTTCGTCCAAAAGCCAAAAGTTGGCGAGTCAACGAAGCGGCTCTCTCGCCCGCCTTCTGGATCTGTTCCAGCAATTCGTAGTTTTGGTCGTCCGTGTTTGTCTGCCCGAGCAGGATCTCACTGTAGCCAATGATGACGGTCAGCAGGTTGTTGAAGTCGTGGGCGACACCGCCCGCCAACTGACCGACCGCTTCCATCTTTTGAGCTTGGCGCAGCCGCTCTTCCAACCGCTTCTGTTCCGTGATGTCCACCGCGAAGCCGACCAAGCCGATGATCCTTCCATCGGCATCGCGGTGCGGCACTTTGTCCGTTTGCAACCAACGTTCGCCCGTGGGTGTGTGAAACTGTTCGATCAGGCCACACAGCGACTCGCCAGTCGTCATGACGCTGAAGTCGTCTTGCATGTACCGACTGGCATAGGGCGAACCGAGCTCGGCATCGGTCTTGCCTTCAATTTGTTCCTTGGGCAAACCAAAACATTGAGCGTGTGCCGCGTTAACTCGCACGAGACGACACTCGCGGTCCTTGTGAAAGATGAGGGCTGGCACGGAATCCAAAATCATCTGTAATTCCGACCGTTGATGCTCGACAGCAACGAGCAATCGTCCGCGCTCCTCATCGGCGAGCCGGCGCTCGGTGATGTCCGCTGTGATGCCGACGATCCGGTAGACCTTCTTCGCTTCGTCCAAAACAGGAAAGGCTCGAGACCAGACCCAGCGGATCGCGCCGTCGGGCCGCACAATGCGATACTCCTCACTGGTCTTTTCGCCTCGCTTTTGTCTGGCGATGGAGTCCAGCAAAGCGGGTCGATCTTCGGAATAAACCAAGTCGAGAAACGACAGCGATTCTCGATTCACGTCGAAGTTCACGGAGGATTGGCTCATCGCCGTGAGGTCTTTGCCCCAGACTCCTTCGCACGAGGGGCTGACATAGATGATGCGATCGTCGTGAGCATCGACCATCCAGAACACCTCATGGATGTTCTCCGCCAATTGCCGGAAGCGTTCTTCGCTACGCTGCAACATCGCTCCATCGAGTTTGCGTGCGATGAAATGGCCCATCTGTTTGCCGAATTCGCCCATGATGTCCAACAGCCACGGCTCGCGTTTTTGAGAACGAGCCAAGAACACCTCCACGACACCACAGACGACCTCGCCCAGCATGATCGGAAACGCGAAAGCGGTGCGCAGTTGGCGGGGAGCTGCGAGTGCCAAGCAGGGGGAATCTTCCATTCGGAGCAGGTCTTCGATCCAGACCGGCTTGCCCGTCGCACAGACTTGTCCCGGAAGCCCCTGACCCTGCTTGCAGATCAACGACGTGGTGTCCAGTTCTGGGTGCGTCGTGACACCGGGGGCCTGATAAAACTCGGAGCAACAAAGCTCATTCGTGCTGGGATTGAGACTCCAATAGGCACAAGCGTCCCAACGCAGGGATTCACTGATCGTTTGGAGGATCTTTGGCAGCGCTTCGTCCAGGGAGTTCGCTTCGGCCAGGATGCAGGTCGCGGCGTAGTGTGCGGTCAAATAGCGTTGAGCCTGTTTGCGTTTGCTGACATCGCGAGCGAAGGCGACGGTGACCTGCTCGTCGCCCAACGTCATGCTGCTGAGCATCACCTCGACGGGAAACCTCTCGCCGTTCTTGCGCTGTCCGATCATCTCGCGAGCGCCGGCGGCGAGGCCCAGAACGGTGCCCATCGAGATCGTTTCATGAAAGAGTTTTTGATTCTCGCTGGGGGGTTCCATCAGCAATTTAGTGACCGGCTGGTTCAGAATGTCGCGGGCGTGATACCCGAAGAGTCGCTCGGCGGCGGGATTCAGCGACACCAGTTGACCGCGCTGATTGATCGTCAAGATCCCTTCCGTGACGTGTTCGATGATCTGTTCCGCAACCGGTTGCTCCGCCAGATTGGACTTGTTAGCTGGGCGAGCGTTCGTGCGCCGCAGAAGAGCCTTGCCAATAACCGTCAGCAGCGCGGCTCCCAACAGTTCCGGGACAAATCCGGGTAGGGCCGGCGAAAACTGCAACATGAGCCGGAACACTCCGGCAACAGACACGAGCAACAAGGCGAACAACGTGAGGGTCTGTCGAAAGGTCAGCTCACACAAACAGGCAGTTTTGAGTTGATTCATCATGCTTTGTTCTTTCTCTGAGCCGTCCGACATCTTCGGCGTTGATCCGACAAATAACTCCGTAGGGTGGGACAAGCTCGCTTCGAGCGCTGGCCCACGAATCTCGTTTTCATTGATGGCACTGTTCATCTGGTAGTGGGCCGGCGCGGCAACCAGACCAAACTCGACGTCGGACATGCTCCCGCCGCTCGTGATGATTTCAGTCACCGCGCAGAAGGCTAGGTCAGGAAACCGGTCGCCTCCGACAGCCTGAAGGTGAACTAGGGATAAGCCTGAATCGAAGTGAATTGGCTGGTTCTTTTCGACGAGACATCCAAGAACTTCCGAACGCTGGAGAGCTGACCAAATTCCGAGTCAACCTGACCTGAGCACTCGCCAGGCTGGCGATAGCGATCGAAACCGACGTGCCGATCGGTTGTGTCGGCTGTGCCGGATTGGGTGCCGCTCGGAACGGCGTGCCGGTGCCGTTGGTCAAGTGCGCGGGATGATCGAGGCGTCCGCGTTGGGCGTGCAGCGCTCTTCAATTTCGCATGAGTTGAATGGCCGCGATGTGCGTGAAAAGTTGCACCAGCGACAGGCCGATTCGATTCTGCCGGATTGATCGGGACTGAAGTCGGCTTACGACCGCTGCGAGATTTGTGATCCGCACGGCTTGCCTGACCGCTTTCTGAGGCTTGCTGAGAGAAAACATTGAGGCTGTTTTCCGCTTTCGATTTGCCTCGGACAATGTGCGAAATTGCCGAAAACTTCGCATTGCCACCGGTCGATTGCTGACTAGGCTCCTTCCACCGACCCGCGGCGCGACTGAAAACACGTGGGCGGAATTCGCACTCAAGGCCCCCAGCTTCCCCTCGGAGTATGAACATGTTGTTCCGCAACTGGTCTCGATTGATGCAGTCCGATCGCATTCGTCGGTCGCGCCGTCCGCTGGGCGTCACTGCGGTAGAACTTTTGGAACGCCGAGTCGTTCCGGCCGTCAACCTCTCTGGCACTACTTCGGTGACGATTCTGATCACCGGCAGTGAACACGTCGAGGTCACAGACGACGGGGATGCGGACGGGAATGGGTTCATCAACCTGAAACTCGTCGTCGATGACGAGATCCGATTTTATGATGGAACAACCACATCCGATGACCAAAAAATTTACCCGTCAGTCAAAGCGAACTCAGTGCAGAAGCTGACGATCAAAGCCACCAGCAGCAGTAGCACGGCGGACAACGAAATTGACCTGCGTGGCATACTGCCTGAGGAAGAAGATAGTCCCACTCCCTGGCTGCTGTTGTCAGGTGTGACGGTCCAGGCGGGTGGCGGCGACGACACGGTCTACGGTTCAGACTTGGCGACGTTCAGCGAAGTCATTTATGGCGGCCGGGGCAATGACATCCTCATCGGCGGTGTCGGCAACGACGTCCTCAATGGTGAAGACGGCAACGATTCGATTGTTGGCCAAGGCGGAGATGATGCACTGCTTGGGGGTGCCGGGAACGATGTCTTGGGTGCGCAAACCATCGAAGACGAAGACGGATCGGCTGCGGGGAGTTACACCGAAGAAGGCAACGACAACATCAAAGGCCAGATTGGCAACGACACGGTCGATGCCGGATCGGGCAATGACCGCCTGGATGGAAGCGACGGAAACGACATCCTGACTGGTGGCGACGGCAACGATTTTGTCATCGCGGGCAAGGGTGACGATGTCGTGCAAGGGGACAACGCGACGCCGGGCACCGATGACGGCAACGACACTCTGAATGGTGACGCCGGTAACGACCTCATCTCTGGTTCTTACGGAGATGATTCGATCAACGGGGGAGATGGAGACGACATCATCGGTGGCGGGCCAGAAGAGGACGACTTGAAGGATAATGACACAATCAACGGCGGCAATGGCCACGATATGCTGTTCGGCGGCTCTGGAGACGACGTCATCAACGGGAACGCGGGCAATGACACGGTCCTGGGCGGTATCGGCGAAGACTATCTATTGGGTGGAGCCGGCAATGACACCGTCGTTGGCCAAGCCGGTTACGATACGGTGAATGGCCAAGGTGGCTCGGACGTCGTGCTCGGCGGCGACGGCAGCGGCGAAAACCCCGGCGACTTGGTCATCGGTGCCACGAGCGAGATCAACGAAGAGTTCTCGCTGTTTGACGGCTGGAAGGCTCTGGTCAGCTAGATTCCTTGAGGGCTGAGAGTTGATTCATTTGTGTCAAATTTTATCAGCCGGAACGCGCTAGCGTCCGGTTCGAGAGCCGCATGACGTTTCGAACCGGACGCTAGCGCGTTCCGGCTCATGGTCTGAGGTGGAACCTCGCTGGTTTCGCGCGCGACAATTCAAAACGACTCAGGGACAGGCGACTTCGCCTGTCCCTTTTTTGTTTTCGCGGAGGACTAGCGATCCGCAAAACTGACACGATTGACAGAATCCGAACCGCGAAGACCCTTCGCTCGCACCGGCCAGCCGGATGGATGACATCGGTTGACTTCGCCTCAAATCGGCATAGCCTCATCGGCTCGTTCAAGGTCGTCGCCTTCAGAGTCTTGGCGATCTCCGCCCACCGCAGTGCGAGGGAGAATCATGCTGATTTCGAGTTGGCTTTGTGGTTGGTCGTCGTCCGCGCGTCGAGTTCGCCCGTTGGCAAGCTCGTCCGAAATCCTTGAACAGCGAATCGTTCTTTCCGTCGACGTGACCGACGCGGCGGAATTCGTCGTCTCTTTGTCCGCTGCCGATGCAATGACGATCGGAGTTGATGACGACGGCTACGTGACGATCAATGGCGTCTCCCAAGAGACGCTCGCAGAGGAAGTCACCACGCTGGAAGTCAACGCCACTGGTCTCTTCAAGAACAAGATCAACCTCAGCGGTGTGGACAGCAGGTTTTCACAGTTGTCGGGAGTGTCGGTTTCGGCGGGCAGCGGCAACGACTCCGTATTGGGAAGCCCACTGAATGACACGCTGATCGGCGACGACGGCAACGACACGCTCGATGGCGGACTTGGGAATGATGAAGTTGATGGGTCGGCCGGCAACGATCTCGTGAACGGCAGCGCTGGCAAAGATACGCTCGAAGGCGGACTCGGAGTTGACAACGTCAATGGCATGGCCGGCGATGATGTCCTCGGCGGCGGAGACGGCAACGATGTCCTGTACGGCGGCGGCGGCCATGACACTTTGGACGGCGGCGCAGGCAATGATCGATTACGAGGACAAGATGGCAATGACGAGCTGACGGGTGGCGCTGACAACGACACACTCGAAGGCTCCCTCGGAAACGACACATTGGCTGGTGGCAGCGGCAACGACAGCATCATGGCCGGCGACGGCAAAGATTCCATCGACGGCGAAGATGGCAATGACACGATCTACGGCGATGCGGGTGACGACGTGATCAGCGGCGGCATTGGCGACGACTACGCCAACGCCGGAGCCGGCAATGACATCGTCGGTGGCAGCGACGGCAACGACACGCTCTACGGAATGGCAGGCAAGGATTCGATCACCGGGCAGTCCGGCGATGACTGTATCTACGGCGGTAATGACAACGATTACCTCCTCGGCGACGTCGGTAACGACAACATTCAAGGCGGACTCGGCAACGACACCTTGGTCGGCCAGGCCGGAGTCGATTCGCTGGATGGTCAGACCGGCACAGACATCGTGGTGCTCGGTGAAGGTGATGGCACCGACGAAGGGGAAACCCTCGTTGGAGCATCCAGTGAGATCGAGGACTACTTCGGCGTCGACGATAGTTGGACCCGCGACATCAGCTAGGCCCGCGGAAAATGGGCCGTTTTTGGCTGATCAAATCCACCTCGCCTCGTTGGTCACTTTTTGGCTAACGTCCCGCACCTTGAGGTCGGGGGGATTGTGCGCCTCGACCGAATCCGTTGACTCCGTCCCATTGGGAGCGGCCAAGGATGGCCTCCGTTCCGGCTCTCAAGCCAACCGACACGCTGGTGCATCAACTCGGCCGAGCGATCGTGGAGACGATCAGCGACGTCGGCGATCTCGCGCTGTTTGGCGGACAGGTCGTGCGTCAAATTCTCACCGGACTTCCTCAGCGAAGTGTCCTCACGCAGTCGTTCTACGAGGTCGGGGTCCGCAGCATTCCAGTTGTGGCGGTGACGGGGCTCTTCATCGGCATGGTCTTGGCCGTGCAGGCGTATGACCAGTTTCACTTCTTGCACATGGAGTCGAAGCTCGGCGCGGCGATCAATGCCTCGCTGGTGCGCGAACTGGGACCGACTCTGGCCGCGACGATGCTGGCTGGACGAGTCGGCTCGGCGATGGCCGCCGAACTCGGCACGATGCGCGTCACCGAACAGATCGACGCGCTCAAAGCTCTCGGAGCAAACCCCATTCAACACCTCGTTGTGCCCCGCTTTCTCGCCTGCTTTCTGCTGATTCCATTGCTGACGGCGATTGCCGACGCGGTCGGAATTTTCGGTGGCTGGGTGATCGGCACACAGGTTTTGAAGATCGACAGCTTCTATTGGTGGCTGCACTCGAAGCAATTCATCGCGATCTACGATGTGGAGTGCGGCTTGATGAAGAGCTTCTTCTACGGCGGAGCAATTGCGCTCGTCTCGTGCTACCAGGGCTTTCATTGCGGAGCCGGTGCCGAAGGTGTCGGCCAAGCATCGACCCGTTCGTTCGTCTGGTCGTTCGTGGCGATTCTCGTTCTCGATTTCTTCTTGGGAGTGTTCCAATCCTGGCTGTACTACTTCGTGTGGCCTGATCCCGTCTCGTTGTTTTGAGTGACGTCGTTGGTCTTCCTCGGATGACCAATGACAAATGACCAATGACCAATGACTTCTCACAGTTTGACTTCGCTGCGGCCTCATTCGATGAGCCGGTCATCGAGCTGCGCCGATTGTCGCGCTCGTTCGGATCGCATCCGGTCTTGCGAGACATCTCGCTGGCAGTGCATCCGGGAGAAACAGTGGCAGTGATCGGCGAATCCGGCTGCGGCAAGAGCGTCCTATTGAAGCTGATCATCGGCATGCTCGACCCAACCGGCGGTGATGTGAACTGGTTTGGCAAATCGCTCAAGCAACGCCGCGAGTCGGAGATTCACCGAGATCGGCTGCGATTCGGATATCTGTTTCAAAGCGCGGCATTGTTCGACAGCTTGACCGTGTTTGAAAACATTGCGTTCGGCCTGCGGCAGAATACCCCCATGACGAATTCGCAGATCACACAGATCGTTCACGATCGGCTCAAGGATGTGGGGCTGACGCTGACCGCGGCCAGCAAGAAGCCGGCGGAGCTGTCCGGCGGCATGAAGAAGCGAGTCGGATTGGCTCGCGCGCTGGCGCTCAATCCAGAGATCGTCCTTTACGACGAGCCGACCACCGGACTCGACCCGATCATGACCGACGTCATCAACGAACTGATCTTGCGAACTCGCGAGCGTCAGCCAGTCACCAGCATCGTTGTCACGCACGAGATGTCCACCGTTCGCAAAGTGGCCGATCGCGTCGTGATGTTGTACCCGCTCAATCGGCTTCGGCCGGAGGAACCTCAAATCGTCTTCGCCGGCACTGCCGAAGAAGCATTCTCGACCCCTGATCCGCGAGTCTCCCAATTCGTCCACGGCCAAGCCCGCGAACGACTGATGGAACTCGCAGCCGCCTGATTCCCCAAACGTAGTTCGGACGCCTACGTCCGGACTCCAGATCGACCGGACGTAGGCGTCCGGTCTACAGACCCGACCCATGTCCGACCGCCAACTTCAATTTCGAGTGGGACTCTTCGTGATGGTCGCCTTCGGGCTGATCGCGCTGATGGTGTTCCAATTTGGCGAGCTGACATCGCTGTGGCGGAAGTCGTATCAACTGGCCGTGCACTTCGAGTCGGCATCCGGAGTTCACGCCGGTTCGCCAGTCAAAATGAGCGGCCTGACGATTGGCGAAGTTCGCGAAGTCGCGTTGGACGAATCTCGCGGCGGCGTCGGCGTGATCCTCGACATTCAAG
Source organism: Candidatus Kuenenia stuttgartensis (assembly GCA_945904015.1). Lineage (GTDB taxonomy): Bacteria > Planctomycetota > Planctomycetia > Planctomycetales > Planctomycetaceae > SXKJ01. The sequence goes on from CAMDPK010000067.1 coordinate 23,091, forward strand.
ATCGCTATCTCCTCCGAGCCGATGCGAAAGCGATCCTCGCGACATCGCTGCTCGGCGATTCGGTGATCGAGTTCACGCCCGGCACGAAGTCGCAGCGGCTGGAACCGGGCACGCTGCTCGAAGGCCAAATGCCGCTCGATCCGCTGTCGATCGTCACTCGGCTGGACTCCAAGTTCTCAGTCTCAATGGCGTCATTCGAGCAAACCAGTGCCGAATGGCGCAAGGTCGCCGAGAACATCAACGGACTCGTGGACACGAATCGCGGCAACCTCAACGAGGTCGTCGAGCGTGCCGCGAACGCGCTGCACGAGTTCACGATCACGATGCAGGAAGCGAAGCAGACGCTGCAATCCACGAACAAAGTCTTCGCCGATCCGCAGACACAAGAGAGCCTACGGCAAACGCTCGCGGCGTTGCCGAAATTGGCGAATGAAACTCAGCAGACCATCGCACTGGCGCGGCGAACGCTCGAATCGGCTCAGAAGAATTTCGACAACCTGCAAGATGTGACCGATCCACTGGCCAAGTCCGCGGGGCCGCTCATGGCCAAGCTCAATCGCTCACTGACAAACCTTGACTCACTTTCCACCGAGTTGGCGGCGCTGTCGAAACTGGCCGCGAGCGAAGACGGTTCTCTGCGAAAGATCGCCACCGATCCAGAGCTGTACCGCAACCTCAACCGCTCAGCGGAATCGTTGTCGATCTTGCTCAACAACTTGGAACCAGTCGTCCGCGACGTGCATATCTTCACAGACAAAGTCGCGCGGCACCCCGAACTGCTGGGCGTCAGCGGTGCGATCCGAGGAAGTAGCGGCATCAAAGAACCGAACGACTCCGAACCGCGACGACTGCCAGCCGACGAAACGAAGACCGCCAATCCGGCGACGAAACAGACTTCCGAAAAGAAGAACCTCGCAACACCGAAAATGCTGAGGTGACGCATGCGATCTCAAATCTCAAATCTCAAATTTCAAATCTCCATTGGGAATCGTCGTTTCTCGATGCTCGCGATCATCACGCTTGCACTGCTGCCAGGATGCGTCCATCGGCGGTTGACGGTGAACTCGAATCCACCCGGAGCGCGAGTGCTGCTGGATGGTGAGGAAGTGGGCGAGACGCCGACGTCCGTGGACTTCACGCATTACGGCACGCGTGAAATCGTGCTGCAAAAGGATGGCTACGACACGCTGAAGACCATGCAAACCGTCCCACCGCCTTGGTATCAAATCCCACCGATCGACTTCTTCGCCGACAATCTGTTGCCCTATCAACTGACGAATCGGCACGAGTTTAGTTACCAACTGCAACCCAGCCCGACAGTGCCGTCCACTCAGGGCCTGCGCGAGCGAGCCAACAGCATGCGCTCAGAAGCTCACGCCGGGCCATGACGTGGGGCACGTTTTCAACGTGCCTGCTCGACGACAGTACCAGAGCACGTTGAAAACGTGTTCCGCTTGGGGCATGCTTTACTTGACTTTTGGCACGGATAAGATGACTCCCGCTTCTCGGTGAGTCCTTTCGGCGATAACCAGCAATCGCGGGGCCTCAAACATCAGAGGAATCCCCCATGCGTTGGGAGCAGAAAGTCCAATGTGCGTCGCTCAGCGATGTGGGCTTTCGGCGGCGCAACAATCAAGACTCCCACACAACGATGCTCAGCCCCGACGCCGAGACGTTTCAGGCGCGCGGGCATCTTTTCATCGTGGCGGATGGCATGGGCGGCCATGCGGTTGGTGAGCTGGCCAGCCAGATCGCCGTCGAGACAATTCCGCATGTGTATTTCAAGAATCGCACGGACGACATCCCCGCTGCGCTCAACGCCGCGATTCTGGCCGCCAACACCGCAGTCAATGAGAAAGGTTCGCAGAACCTCGACTTCAATCGCATGGGGACAACCGCCGTGGTCCTCGCGCTGGGACCGAAGGGAGCTGTTGCCGGGCACGTCGGCGACAGCCGGCTGTATCGCATTCGCCGCGAGCAAATCGATCAACTGACCTTCGACCACAGTCTCGAATGGGAACTGATCCGGCACGGCCGCATGAAACCGAACGACCAATTGCTGCCGGAGATCAAGCACGTCATCACACGCTCGATTGGTCCGGAACCGGAAGTCGAACCGGAAGTCGAAGGCCCGTTCCCGGTCTGGGCGGGTGATACATTTTTGCTGTGCTCGGACGGTTTGTCGGGTCTGGTCAAAGACGCCGAGATTGGCGCGATCGCCAAACATCTGCCACCCTCCGACGCCTGTCGGCTGCTCGTGAACCTTTCGAATCAACGCGGCGGTCCCGACAACATCACAGTCATCATCGCTCAAGTCGGCCCGCTCCCCGAAGGAGTCGCACCACAACCCGATGAAATTCCGGTGCAAGCCTCCGAATCCGATCCGCTCGGCTGGCTCTGGCTGGGAGGACTTTTGGCATCGGCGCTGACGTTTGCTCTCGGAGTCGTGTACGCGATGCAGCCAGAGGCGGAACTCGGACGCGGAATTGTTCTGTCCGCACTCTCGCTGATCGCGTTCACGCTCATCGTGGTATTCTGGAGACGGCACGCCCGATCGCGAACCGCCGACACGCCGACTCCTTCGGTCTCGACCGTGCTGTCGAAAGCCTATCGCACCGCATCTGCCAAGCTGACCGCAGACTTCATGGCCGCGCTGGCCAAGAGCGAATCCGACATGAAACAGACAGCTGCTTCCGACCAGTGGCCGCTGGACACGTCCGCTCAAGAAACCGCCAATGCCGCAGCCAAAGAAGCCCTCGACAAGAAACAGTGGCCAACCGCTCTGAAGGAATTCGCCAAGTCGATCGACCTGCTGATGACCGCCTGGCAACAACACCGCAAACTCGTGGCCGCTCGCGATGCAGAGGCCAAGGAAAAAGCGGCGAAAGAGAAAGAAGCGAAATCGTAGTTCGGACGCCTACGTCCGAACAAAAAGCAGACCGGACGTAGGCGTCCGGTCTACTCCCGCTCGGATCGTCGCGAGAGAAGTGGGCATGCCACACGAGCGATGCACCAACGCAAAGCATCGTCAAAGTCAGTAGGCGAGTGCGTGCTCGAAGCCTTGGAAGTTGTGCGGCGCCAAGCCCCACTGCTTGAGATTGCTCCGACACTGCGAGCGTCTCGCCTCTTCATGAGCCAACATCATCGCTGGCAGCAACAGCGAGAGCAGCAGGCCGACGCAGCCGACTCCCACACCCACGTTGATCCAGGCTCGTTTTATTTCGTGACCTCAAACACCGGTTGGCCGTCGAGCGAATAAACGATGTCGTTTCCCGACCGGATCGGCTTAGCGGTCGCTTCCGGCGGGGGCGGAAGTTTCTTGGCGTCGTCTTTCGGAAGCAGCTTGCGCAGCATCGAGAACAGTTGGCCGCCCGATCCGAAGCGTTGCACGCCGCCGTTGTCCTGGCCGTCGAGGCCGATGCTCCACAGCACGCGGCGCGACGAATCGTAACGCAGCGGCTGATCGTCGATCGGGTCGCGCGGCAGTTCCGTCAGCAGCTTCGCATCCACGAGTTCTTGCAACGATTTCGGCAATTTCTGATGCAGACGCTCGAATCGCCGAATCGCCAGCGTGGCCAGCGTCGCCTCGACGCGAACTCGTCGCCGCACCACCGCGCCGGCCAAGGTGTCCGCGTTGGCCAAGTCGCTGTGAATCGCGATGAAGTATTTGCCGAAGACGTTCGGGATTTCCGCCAACTGCTCGCTGGCTTCCGCGGCGGTGACGATCTCGTTCCAAAATTCTTCCCACGAGTCCCACGATGGCCCGCCAAGATGCAGCGTCAACACGCTGAACGCATCCAGCCCCATCGACTCCGGCCAGAGCTTCGCGACAAGTTCCAGTTCTTCGTCGTCCAACTCACTTGGCCGTGAGCGGTCAAACTCGAGCACTCCAATGACTTCGGCCAACCGCTGGCTCGACAACCGAATGGTCTCGTCGCGATCGAACGGAGCCGGGTGCTCCGTCAACAATGCCAAGACTTGCCATTCGCGGAGCGTGAAGCGCAAGTCGAGCAAGAATTTTCGCTCCTTCGGGCGATGCTGGCCGACCACCGCCGCGACCGCTTGATCGAGCGTCGCGTCAGCGGACAACTTGGCCAGCGGCGGCAACTGTACCTCGAAGTAGTCTCGCCGCAGGCACTGAGCCAACGACTGCGACGACCGTTTCCTCAAGTCGAGGACTCGCCGCTGCCAGGACTCCAGTTGCTCGGCCGGACAAGTGGGATCGGCGGCTAGTCGAGCCATCAGTTCCAAGGCGGTCATTTGTTGGCTGTATCCGGCTAGCCAAGCGACAAGTCCACTCTCGCTCTCCTGCAACATCTCGGCCATGTGCAAATAATCAACAAGCCATCGGGATGTCGTCTCAAAACTCCGTTGACCCTGACGGTGGATGATTTGCAACTGCCTGATCCGCGAGAATTGTCGAAGTTCCGTCACCGGGGCTGTGAAGATGTCAGGAAAACGCACTCCACGAAACCGAGCGAACTGGTCGATGAGCTTCAAACCGTCCGCATTGTCGTCGATCAACTTCTGTAATCGTTCGCCCAAATCGCCGTCAGGAAACCGCTGCTCTCCGCCGATGACAGCTAAGTAAGCGTCGTAGAGTTCGCGATCGTTGACGACCGACGGCTCGATCACTTTCAGCCTCTGAAGCTCGACCAGCACGCCGTACCCGTCGTCCGCAGCGGCGAGTGCAGTCGCTCGATAGCGTGCGCGAGGCTCGACCAATTCCAGCACGTCTGCTGGCACGGCTTCTTGATCCTCCGCAGCCGCGACCTTGTGCGAGCCGCTCAACAGCAAGAGTCCCGCAATAACGAATGCGCGTCCGAGTGAGATCACCATGCGTCTGCCAATCTCAAATCTGAATCGTTGATCTCAACCACGATTTCTCACGCAATCGCCTTCGTCACGACGTTCCCGCGCGTGCCGGTGATGCGCTCCTCAAGCCCCTTGTAGAAGAACGTCAGGCGTTCGTGGTCGAGACCCATGAGGTGCAGGATCGTGGCGTGCAAGTCGGAGACGTGGCACGGTTCGTCCACGGCGGCGAAGCCTAACTCGTCCGTCGCGCCGATGGCTTGGCCGCCGCGAGTGCCGGCTCCGGCAAGCCACATCGAGAAGCCGTGCCAGTCGTGGTCGCGGCCGGGTTTGTTGACTCCCTCACTGGTCGGAGTGCGGCCGAACTCGCCGCCCCAGACCAGCAGCGTTTCGTCCCACAGGCCGCGTTGCTTGAGGTCGGTCATTAAGGCTCCGATCGCTTGATCGGTCTCGCCCGCATGCTGAATGTGATTGCTGATGCAGTTGGTGTGGCCGTCCCAAGTGTCCTCGATGTGCCCGCCGCCGGAGTACAACTGGATGAACCGCACGCCCCGCTCGATCAGCCGCCGAGCGATCAGGCACTTGCGTCCGAAGTCCGCTGTGCGAGCGTCGTCTAGCCCGTACATCTCCTGCGTCTGCCGCGTCTCTTGCGAGAGATCGACGACGTCTGCCGCCGTCGTTTGCATCTGATACGCCAGCTCGTAGGAGAGGATGCGTGCGACGAGTTCGGAGTCGTTCCCGTAGGTTGGGTTTCCAACCCGACCGTCTTTGAGCGATGAAGAAGGCAGGTCGGGTCGGAGACCCAACCTACGGCGGGCGAGATGCTCCCGATTCAATTCACCGAGTAAATCCAGCGATCGCCGTTGCGTCCGATCGGAAACTCCCGCCGGGGTCGCGAGGTCCAACAGTGGCGACCCCTGACTGCGAAACAGCGTCCCCTGATACGCCGCCGGCATGAACCCGCCCGTCCAATTCGACGCACTGCCGATCGGCCCGCCGCGCGGATCGGTCATCACCACGAAGCTCGGCAGGTTCGCGTTCTCGGTCCCCAGGCCGTAGCTCAGCCACGCTCCCAAGCTGGGCTTGCCGATCAACACGCTGCCGGTATTCATCTGCAAGCACCCCGACGCATGCGCCGCCGTGTCCGCGTGCATCGACCGAATCACGCAAATGTCATCCGCATGTTTCGCCGTGTGAGGAAACAAACTGCTGATCGGCAATCCGCTCTCGCCATGCGGCCGAAACGGAAACGGCGACTTCATCAAATACCCAATCGGCCGCCCGTTCGACCCGACCTTCGCCTTCCCGGAGTACGCCGTCCCATGAAACTTGTCGAGCATCGGCTTCGGATCGAACGTGTCGACTTGCGAAGGCGCTCCATTCATAAACAGAGAGATGCAATGCTTCGCCCCACCAAAATGCGGAGCCTTCGGAGCCAGCGGATGCATTCCCGCCTCGCCGCTGGCCGCCACATCATTCGCGCGAGCGTCCTTCGCAAAGAACTCATCCCGCGACAAGAGATCAATCAATCCGAGACCAGCAAAGCCTCCACCGACTTCCCACAAAAACTCCCGCCGAGTCTTGCCGCAAGGAGTCACGTTTGGAATGAAGCGCGACGACATAGAAACCTCGCCATTCGTTGTTTGCCGACCGACTCGCGAGTGCGAGAACTCGTTCGGTCATTCCAAAGTTAGTGTCAGCGTCCGATAGTCCACTTCCAGTCGATGGTCGAGCATCAGCATGACACCCAGCAGCGCGGTTTGATTCTCACTCGCCACGACCTCAATTTCTTTGACCTCACCAAACCAGTCGATCCAGCCGACGAACGTGTCCATCTCGGCTTGCAGGCCATCACCCAAGACGGCGTCGATGACCAGCGACGGTTCCATTCCGAGGGATTGGATCGTCGCGAGCGGCAAGACCAACTCGCCGGTGAACGCGGTATCGACCCAAACTTCAACCGGCGTCTCTGCCTGATCCGCTGAGGCTCCGACCAAGACCGTCAGCAACGCCCGTCCCTTCAAATCGACAAGTCCGTTCATGCCTCGAACCCACCAATCTGAACCGCCGCCGGATGGCCAATTCGCAGGGCATAGGCAATTCTTCCCGGACAGGCCCGTCGCGCCAGCTTGCCCACTTCGCTGAGCGTCTTGCCGAGGAAATACGTTTGCGAAATCGGTTCGATCGCGACGAACTCGTCTTGATGCTCGGCTTCTAGCTTTGTGCGCAGGCCACGCTCATACCACTCTTTTGCCAAGCGAACGATCTCATGCTTTTCGAGCGGTGCTACCATGTCTGATCTCCGATTGCTTGGCTGGCTTCCGACTGTCACCCGTCACGGAATGCGACATCAGTCTCACCGCCAATCGTCTTTCAGACAAGGCGGAAAGCCTCAGCCGCAAAGAACCCATCCCGCGACAAGAGGTCAATCAATCCGAGTCCAGCAAACCCACCTCCAACCTCCCACATAAACTCCCGCCGTGTCTTGCCGCACGGTGCCACGTTGGGAATGAAGCGATCAAGCATTGGACGACTCCAATCACGTTTTCACTTTGGTCCGCAGTTTCTGACGTTGTGTTTAGCCCCACCACCACACACGACTGGCACTGGCCTATTTCGGCGCGCGAGTTTACTTGTCGAAATCATCAGGCGGAAAGAGGTCGAATATTCGCTCGGCCTGTCGGATTTTCGCTCGGCGAGGATCGTTCAGCCTCAAAGCGGAGATTGTCGCTCGGCCGATGGCGGTTCGACCGACGAGTTGGAATTCGTCCCACTCGAAATGCTCGGTCCACCGTTACGCCGGCTGCGGTTTTCGGGAGGCTTTGGGTTTGCCGGTTCGTTTGGAAGTGGACTGGCGACTTCGGCTGTTCTTTCGCACGCTCAAAGCGGCTTTCGTTGGCTCCATTCGAGCCACGGCCTTTTGGAGTTGCTCGGAAACCCAGGCATTCAGGCTCTTTCCCGACAAACTGGCGGCGAGATTGACTTGGCGATGCAAGTCCGGGGGGATGCGGGTCATGAACTGACCGGAAAACGGTTTGTCTGGCTCTTCGCCACGTTCCTGGCAGAACGCCAGATAGTCATCCACTGAAGCGTGGAAGGCTTGCTTCAATTCGCGAACGCTCTGGCCTTGGAAGGTGATGACGTCTCGCGTGTTGATGACCTCGCCGTGAAACAGTCCAGCCTCACCGTCGAACTCAACAATCCCGATGTATCCCTGGTACTCCATCATGGCATCACCCCTGCTTCCCACAGGAACCGACGCATCGAACGCACGGCCCCTTTGTCAGTTTCTTTGTGTGGATGCGGTCGATGAAAGACCGCTCGGACGCCGTTCAAAGCGATTCGCACTCTCGAACCCGCTCCTTCGCCGATCTCGGCTCCCGCCGCCGCCAACATCACTTCGATGTCTCGCCACGGCAGATTCGATTTGACCGGCTCGTCGAAAATCGCTTGGAGCGTGCGTTGGTGCTTCTGATTCATCTCGGCACCGACGGTATCACTGGATGATACCAGTCGTCAAGCCACGCTACTTCACCGCAAGCCAGTCGAGCGTGAAGGTCACGAGCGTCAGACGCTTGTAGTTGTCCCGTTCGTAGAGCAACCCGATGCGGCCGTCTTTCAGGCGGGCGAGGCAGCAATAGCCGGATGGGCCGGGGTCGATCAGTTTGCTGGTGGGCCAGGTGCGGCCGTCGTCGTGGCTGACGCGGACGGTCATGCGTTCGCGTTTCGAGGTGCTGTCGGGGTTGGCGAACAACAGCGTGCTGCGCTGCGTGTCAGTCGGCCACGAGTAGCGAATCAAGCTCGCCTGACAAGTCGGCTCGATGAGGGCCTCGTCGCGAGTCGGTTCAGTCCAGGTTAGTCCATCATCGCGGCTGCGGCTGATCAAACGGCGGCCGGCCAATTCGGGGCGCTTGCCGGATCGCGCCCAATGGTTGCGCATGTTGATGAGCAACTCAGAGCCGTCACCGGCGACGGTCTCGACGACTTGGCATTCGTTGGTGTGCAGGCCGACGTTGCCGCCGAGTTTCCAAGTCTCGCCGTGATCATCGCTGTAGACGATGTGCGATGCGCTCGGCCCGCTGCGGTCGGTTGTCTCGCGATGATTCGCTGGAAGAATGAGACGGCCGCGATGTGGGCCGCGCTCCAACGCGATGCCGACACCCGGTCCCATTGCGTACCAGCCCCAGCCGGGTTTCGACGCCGAGTCCGTGATGTCGCGGACTTTGGACCATGTGACGCCGTCATCGTCGCTGTGAGTCAGCAGAACATGACCGTTCTTGCGATTCATCGACAGAAAGATTCGTCCGGTCGAGGGATCAATCACCGGACAGGGATTGCCGATCGAGACCACCTCGTCGCCACCCTCCTCGTGGACGAGTTGCAGCTTGTGCCACATCTGGCCGTTGTCGGTGCTGCGTCGCAGCACGAGATCGTTGTCGCCGTCATCGCTGAGCGTTGTCTTGCGTCCCTCACAAAAGGCGAGCAGCGTGCCGGGTTTGGTCGTGAGCAGCGCCGGAATGCGGTACGCGAAGTAGTCGTCTTGTCCGGCGATGAAGACATCGACCGAGGTAGGCTCGGCGGCCGAAGTGAACGATTGGCTGACGGCCACGACGCATGCGACCGCAAAGAACCGAAGGGACATCTCGCCGACTCCTTGAAACGTAGGATGGGCACTCCTGCCCGTCCTCTTCGCGACGAATACGGGACGGGCAGGAGCGCCCATCCTACACCAGCCCGGCAATCGGTTGGCCGTGGTAAATCTGGTGCGGGCGATTGAGTTCGTCGTGCCACGCGGCCGTGTCGGGAATGCCGAGCGCGTGATAGATCGTGGCGGCCATGTTCTCCGGTCTCTGGGGATTGCTGGCGGGATACGCGGCGATCTTGTCGGATGAGCCGATGACGGTGCCGCCGCGGACTCCACCGCCGGCGAAGAAGACGCTTTGCACGGCTCCCCAATGATCGCGACCGGGTTGCGGATACGACTCGTTCAACAACGACAACTTCGGAGTCCGGCCGAACTCGCCGGCCATGACGACCAGCGTGTTGTCGAGCAGTCCGCTCGATTGCAGATCGTCGAGCAACGCACACAGCGCGCGATCTGTCGGCGGGAAGAGCTTGTTCTTCAACCGCTGGAAGATGTCGCCGTGAGTGTCCCAGGTCTCGTTGCTGCCGAGATTCACTTGGACGAGATTGACGCCTGACTCGACTAGCCGAAACGCCATCAGCAGCGACCAGCCGTAGCTGTTGCGGCCGTAGCGGATCTGAGTGGCCTCGTCCGCGTTCGTCACGTCGATCGCGCGTCGCACGTCGCGCGAGGCCAACAGCGAGATCGCCGACTGACGATGATCGTCGTAGCTCTGCGACGCGGCCGACCTTTCCAACTCGCTGCGCTGTTGATCAAGCTCACGCAGCAGATCGACGCGGCTGTTGACTCGGTTCAAGTTGAGGTCCGGCGACAGCGCGATGTTCGGAGCCTGATAGACTCGCGCGTCGGGTTCCTTCGGGGCTTTCTTGGTTTCGTTGGCGAACGTGAATTCGGGATACGCTCCGCGCCAGAACGGATTGCCGTACGGCGACGCCTCGATGAAGAACGGATCACGATGCCGACCCATCAGCCCACCGTAGGCTCCGGCCATCACGCCTCCCGACCAATGCACGAGCCGCTCCGGCAACACAATCGCGGGAGGCAGATTGTTGCTGCGCCGCGGCACGGCATCGCCGACGATCGATGCGATGCTCGGCCAGTCGCTGGGCCGCGGCTGGCGGTCGCCGACGAATCCCGGCGATGTGACGCTGCGACCCGTCAGCATGAAGTAATGCCCCAGCGTGTGATCGTTGCTCGGATGCGACAGCGATCGCACAACGGCCCAGCGATCACTCTGCTTCGCCAGCCCAGGCAGATGCTCGCAGATGTCGAGGCCGGGCGTTTTCGTCGCGATCGGATTGAACTCGCCACGTACCTCGGCCGGCGCGTCTGGCTTCAAATCGAAACTGTCATGCTGCGACAGCCCGCCGGAGAGAAAGATGTAGATGCAGGACTTCGCCTTGCCGGTGCCCGTTGTTCCGCTTCGTGGCAGCGTCTCTTTGCTGTGAGCTTCACGCAGCGCCGAGAGATGATTCGTTCCCAACCCCAACAATCCCACGGCACCGGCTTGCACAGCCGTGCGACGAGTCATCAGCGGATGCTGCGGACCTTGCGAGATCGCCATCGGTGGTCTCCGGGTTGCCTGCCACGGCTGGAGCAGCCGTACGGATTAGTATCGGCTCATTTCGCACGCCAGACACAACCGCGGCACACGAACTTGAGCAGTCTCAACTGCGGCAACAATGTCATGGGCCACAGTGTCATCAGCGAAAAACCATTCGGCAAGTCGAAACCTAACGACTTGCCGGAGCGAGCCGAGAACTCGGCTCTTCAATCCGGTGAATCTGATCGACCGCGACATCGCGCAGCGTCTGCTCGGTTCCGGAAGGCCAACGAATCGTCACGGTGTCCAGTCGCTCGACGGTCCCCAACCCCAAATGAACGCGAGGATCTTCCGTCGACAGATAGCTGGACGACGGCGACACCTGAGCCTTCCAGATTTGTTCTCCGGACTGCGCGAAGATCTGGGCTCCGTAGGCGAAGCGATTGGGGCCGGCTCCCCGAAGATCGAACATGATCCAGTGGTTTTTGGTTTGCGAGCGGTTGTGAAGCAACATCACCGGACCTTCGTAGTCGACGACCAAGAAATCCATTTTGCCATCGTTGTCGAAATCCAAAGTGGCCGAACCTCGTCCCACCATCGGACGCGCGACCTCTGGCGGCAATCCGGGAATAACATCCTGGAATTTCTTCCCCTCCAAGTTGCACATCAGCGTCAGTGGCTGCCGGTACGTCGCGGCGGCGACACCGGTGTCCGCGACGTTTTCGTAGACATGGCCATTCACATAGGCGATATCCAGCCAACCGTCATTGTCGAAGTCGATCCAGTTCAGTCCGAACCCCAATCGGTCACGAGTGACCTGAGCAATCCCGACCAACTTGCTGACATCCGAGAACGAGTTCACGTCGCTTTGTCGAAACAGCACAAATGATAGGCTCTGAAAATTCGAGACGGTCAGATCCAACTTCCCATCGCGATCGTAATCACCCCAGTCGGCCCCCATCGCGGCCAGTGCCATGACATTTCGATCGAAGGCCAATCCCGCTTCGACCGCGATGTTCGCGAATCGCATCTCGCCCAGGTTGTGCATCAGGTCCGCGCGCTTCGCGTCATTTCCGATGTAGAAATCGATGCGCCGATCATCGTCCAAATCCGCGAAGGCCACGACCAATCCCACTCCAGTGGTGGACTGCATCCCCTGCTCGGCCGGGACCATCTCAAACCGCTGGTCACGAGTGTTCCGCCAAATCTCGCCTTGCTCCGGCGGGTAATGTGTCGGTGGACAGCTTGTTTTGACTCCCCCCGGCGTCTCGCAGAACTGCTTGGAATCGGGACCGAACTCGACATAGTTGATGATCACCAAGTCGAGCCATTGATCGCCATCCAGATCCATGAAGCCGGCGCTCGCTCCCCAGTGGTTGTGGTTGTCGGGATCAAGCCCCGCGGAAGTGGTGACGTCGGCGAATTTCTTTCCCGCGTCATTGCGACAGAGTGCCAATCGGTGGAACCCGGTCAGCAGCAGGTCGAGCCAGCCATCACCGTCGTAATCTCCAACGGCACATCCAATCCAATCCTTGGCCGTGATTTCGTGCAGGCCAAGAGCCTCGGTCACATCGACGAACCGACCGCCCCCCAAATTGCGAAACAACTTGCACTGCGGGTCGGCCACCAACAGCACGTCCTGCCAGCCGTCGTTGTCGAAATCAAAGGCTGCGCAACCACAGCCGAACGCTTCGAGAGTCCGCATCGGCCGAATCTGTTCTGGCCAAACAAAATCCAAACCGCTGGCCTTCGCGACATCGCGAAGGTCGATCCCGTGCAGCTCGATGCGGCTGGGAACATTGGTCGCTGTGACGACTGTCGGAGGTGCCTGGTCGGAGGTTGATGTTTTAGTCCCACAACCCATGACGACGCTCAGCAGGACGAGCAGCCACAGCCGATGACCGCACCTCTCGCAGTTGAACGCCATGCTGCTCGTCATTCCGGATTCGATCTCGCTGATAGATTTCATTGGTCCGAATGCCTAAGGATCGGATGGTGACTGCGTTTGAGTCGCTGCGGATGATGAGCAAGCATTTGCGGCACGAGACCACATCTGGGCAAGATCCTGTTTTCCCAATTTCTCACAGATGTCCGCCAACTCAAAACGGACTTTGGCGTCACGAGGATTCTGGATCGCTTTGACGTTCAATTCCGTGAGCGTCTCCTTGAGTAATACCAGCCGGTTGCGTTCCGCATGGGCACTTCGAGACTCCTCGCTTTTACCAAGTTTTCCCAAAACCAACCCCAGGATGTAGTAGGCATCGATGTTGGCAGGATCTGACGCCACGATTTTTCGGAGGATCGGTTCCGCCCTCTCTGGTTCACCGGACTCCAGTGCAAAACGGGCTTGCGTCAAAGCCACTGAGTCATTCATCGGCCCGCCTTCTTCTGCGAGAGCCAGATGTTTGACGGCAAGCTCCTGATTCCCAAGAGCCCAATAAGACCGCGCGAGAGTATGACTCGTCATCGGAGTCTGCACGAGCAACTCTTCGATCAGCGCGACCGCCTCGGCATACTTATGCTCGTCAACCAGCGTCGCAGCAAGTTCTTCGACAATTTCGACTCGCACGTCTTGGGGAGGGCCAAGCTCCAAGGCCCTGCGAAAATGTGAAATCGCCTGTTGGTTGCGTTCAAAATCCCGGGACATCACCCCCAGCATCCGATGCGGAATGAAGTCTTGAGACCGAAGAGCGGTCAGCCGATTGGAAATGTCAGTCGCATGGTCATAAGCCCCGAGGTCGTAGTACACAGCCACCAGCCATCTCAGACCGAGTTCCGAGTCTGGATTGAGTTCGGTCAACTGCCTAAACGCGACTTCCGCCTCAAGGTATCGGTGCAGGCGGTAGTAGCTCTCCCCCGCCACCATCAACGACTGCTCGCGGTATTTGTCGCCAGGTATGTGCTGCAAGTGCCTCAATGCTAAGTCTGGCAGAGTTATTGTCAAACGTTGTGGATGAGGTCGTGAGTCAGGCGGCGACTTTGGGGAGGATGACGCCGTCTTGGAACTTGGTGTCTTTGGCGACTTCGACGAGGTGCTTTGCAGCGTCAAGAGTTCGCCAGTGGTGAGAGGCGGACTCGG
>CAMDPK010000068.1 GCA_945904015.1 Candidatus Kuenenia stuttgartensis
TGATTTTCGAGTTGCAGGGCGAACAATCCCAAAAGATGCCAAGCGTCCGCTTGTTGGGGGTTGACCTGCAAGATTTGGCGACAGATTTGCTCCGCGGCAGGGAGCCGACCGGCCCGATGGTGCGCCACGGCCATTGCCAACGCTTCGGAAATCGTCGCCATTGTGAAGGGGTCTCTGTCAATTTGCGGAGCAACCAATTCGGGATAATTGCCTCAGGGTCGCGGGGTATGTGGAGAAACTAGCCACCCTGAATTTCAACCAAAACATCTTCCAGCGGCATTGTGCGGCAAGCGAGCAACGGCGGATTGTCTGCTTCGATCTCGGAAAGTGAAAGTTTGGCGCAGACTGGTCGAGCATTGCTATCACCGTCGCCATGAATTGCTCCGATGCTTGGCACTCGCGGTTCTTCGCCAGCCCATCCAACCCCTCGTCCAAATACTGCTGCAAGCCGCGTCGCATCCGCTCACTCCGCTTGGTGGCCGCCCTCCGCAATGCGAAACTACGCTGGCGTGACTCTCAAAAGCGTGGCTTGCTCGGACGACCAATTCAGGTGCCTTGCTTGCGCCGGGACCAAAACGGATTCTCCAGCGACAAAGCGGCGGTCGTAGCCGGTGGCTTCGTCGCGAAGCTGGGCTTGGCCGGAAGCAATCAGCCACATCGTCAACCGTTCGGAATCGAATGTCGTTTCCGTCGCGCGGAGATGGATGCGGCTGAGATCGAAGTAATCGCCGTGAATCAGCCGCTCTTCATCATGGCAGGTTTCGCAGAGGCACGGGGCGCTGCGAATCGGTGAGATGGGGCCGAGATCCCAGCGAATGCAACGCAACGCGGCGTCTCGATGAATGGGCCGCGCCTGTCCGTTGGGGCCGGCGCGGTTCCAATCAAACAGGCGAAAGGTCGCGTCGCTCGACTGCTGCACTTCGGCGAGAACGACGCCACCCCCAACCGCATGAACGGTTCCCGCTTCGATCAAAACGCAATCACCGACACGCGGTTCAAACGAATGTAAACAATCGGCAACGGTGCCGCGATCAAGATGTGTTTCTAGATCGCCGCGTGTCACTCCCGCTTTGAGACCGGCGTAAATCCGCGAGCCAGGCTCGGCGTGCAGCACCACCCAGGCTTCGGTCTTTCCGTTTGGCTCGCCGAGCAACTCACGAGCGTCGTCGTCATCGGGATGCACCTGCACGGACAGCGGCTCGTGGCAGTCGAGTAATTTGAGGAGCAGCGGAAACGGCGATCGTGAACTGGCGAGTGGATTCTGGAACTCGTCTCGATGGGCAGACCACAGATCGGTCAAGGCCGCTCCCGTCCACGGACCTTCGGCGACTCGGCTCACATGGTGGGGGTGAGCGCTGATCTCCCACGATTCCCCGAAGTGACCGCCCGGCGGCAGAGCTTTGCCCAGGAATCGCTGCAAGCGAGTTTCTCCCCAAACCTGCGGGCGAAAGTAGGGCTTGAAGACCAGGGGTGGCAGCATGACGGCACCTCGAGAAGGGCACGGGACGCGGGTGCCTTGGTCATCACAGCAGATCGATGCCGATCAGCGTCCAAGTGGCAATCGCCAGCGGGACGGCGAAGGCGATCACGACTGGTTGGCGCTTCGGTAAGCTGGGAGCGTCTCCTGAACTTGGCAGCGGGCGACGCAGCAGCGTTCGCACGGTTGTGAACACGAACGCCAAGAGGGCGCTGAGAATCAGCACATGCAGCGTTTGGCGACATCCCAACCAGACCGACAAGGCTCCCATCAGTTTCACGTCGCCACCGCCACCACCGCCGATCACCCACAGAATCAACAAGGTGCCGAAGCCGATCGCGAAGGCCCCGGCCGCGTCACCCAGACCAGCGAGGCCATCAGTGGTCCCGCGAAAGAGGATTCCCACAGCCAGGCCCGCCACGGATAACCCGTTCGGGATGCGTCGGTGCCGCAGGTCCAGGATCGCGGCAGTCAGCGTGAACACGGCGATGCCGCTCAAAAACAACCATAACTCAAGCCCGGTGCGTGACATGGCTAGACTCCTGCAACACCGGTCGGTTCATGGTCGATGTGGCTGTCCGCGCTTTGGCCAAACGTCGTCGCCGCCGAATCCACCAATTCCCGGTGGCCAGAAAGAGCGTCGAGATCATCACGAACTGGCAACACCAGATGTAAAAATCGCGAAACACCGATTCCATGAGCTGTCTCCACAAGTGCAGTCACGCCAGCCGCAGGTCACTGCCCCAAATTATTCAAGAAGGAACCACGGATCACACGGATGTCACGGAGAAATCAGGATCTTGATTGCGCTACAGCAAAACAGGTTGTCGAAATGACTGATGGCGAATTCTCGGCGCAACTCCTTGTCATCCCCGAATAATCCGTGTGATCCGTGGTGAATCATTCAGGCTGAATACATTCCGACAATGCGATGTCACTCGAGTTCCGACCGAGCACTCATCTCAAAGCGGTAAGGGGTCAGCGGTTTGTTGAGGTTGAAACCGAACGAAGCGAGCCAATTCGGGACAGGGTTTCCATAAGTCGTCGCTGGCGTGCTGGAGTTCACCAGTGGGAAACAGAGCGTCACGACAATTTCGTTGGCTCCCGGAGCTGTCCCCGTGCGCGTGCAGTTGTAAGGGGCCGCTAACAGGTCGATGTTCCCTCGGTAAGTCACCGGGTTGGCACCACGTTCGATGATGACCAGGACGTTGGCCTTCGCAAGATTATCTGACAGAGTGCCGTTTTGTCGGACTTCCAAATCAAAGACATCCAAAATGGCGTCCATCGAGAGTGCGATTTGGTCGGCGATGTCATCGCCGTTGACATTCAAATACTTGGGGTCGTAGTTCAAGGCCGGGTTGTTGTCGAACAGCACCAAACCGCCCCACACCTTGGCTCCCTCACGGGCACCCTCATTGACGGCGTGCGCCCCGTTTTCCACAACCAACCCCAAGATCCCGAACTCGAAGATTGCCAGAAACGCGATGAACAGCACGGGCATCGCCACGATGAATTCCAACACCACAGCACCACGGCGACGCTGGCGAGTGACCGATTTGTGTCGCGCGAGGTGATGCATAGTTCTGGACAACAGTTCGGAGGCTGTAGTTAATCTGTGGCCACAGCTCGCAGACAGCAGCCCCCACCAGGCCCCTGTGAAACCGCAGCCAAGATTTAGCAGTCAGGATTTAGATGATGGCGTTGATGGCAAGGGAGAGATCTTGCAGTTCGTTGACCAAGGCGGAACGGACCAGCGCCAAGCCAACGACCACTCCAATCCCAACGATCGTGACCAACAGGATGTACTCAACAAAGACCGATCCGCGACGCGCGGACGCCGGACGACTTCGACGGCGACGAACAAGCATGGAAGCTCTCCCCCTGGAAATCACGAAAACAGGTCATCCCCATCGGAAAGGAATTCCGACGACGGCGCAAACCGAATTCGCAAACCATGTGCCACCTGGTAGGCGCATTTGGAATGCGTCCGTTTGCCCGACGCTCAAGTCATGAGGAATCTGGCTTCTCGGCACTGCAGAGGCACCGCCCGGAGCCGATTGACCGACAGGGGGCCACAATCTTCCTCAGTGACTCGCCCAGAAAACCTGCTGTGATGACGGATCGCCGCCTTCTCCAACCTGTCTTACCGACACATTGCTGTAAACCAGTGGACGCAGTTATCACCCTGCCTGACCTCATGGTTTACGGTTAGCTAGTGTCAATTGGGACGATTGGGTTTCGAGCTGTCGCCAAACCGACTGCAGTTCAGCTTTCGAGACCCACCCTACGAGTCATTTGCCTTCGTTCAACGAGTGATTCGCAGTGATCCAGAAGCTTGCCTCCTGTGAGAAACACGCCTCGGCATGAATGCTGCAATGCTGGGCGTCACCATTTGGAGACGGTTCGGATGCGCGCGCTAATCAGGTCCACTCAAACGTCGATCAGCCACTCGCGGCGCGGGATCGTGGTCGTTGAGCTGTTGCTGTGGCTGCCCGTCTTGTTGACGGGCCTCATGGCCGTGGTCGAATTCGCCCTGATGCAACAGGTCAACCAGCAAGTGACGCTGGCCAGCCGGTATGGAGCAAAGATTGCCGCCGAGGTGACGCGTGCCTTTGCCGTCTCGCCGAACTTGGGCGACATTAATCAGACAGCGACGGTGAACAATCTGCAAAGCCGCATTGACACGTTTCTGGCCAACGCGGGACTGACTGCGTCGTGCGAGGTCCGGCTCGAACACAACTCGTGCGTCGATAATCCGCTGCAAGTGGACACGGCAACTCCCTGCAACTGTACGGCGACCGGCCCGGCAGTACTTCCCGCCGGTGAGCCTCCGAGTCCACCCGCCGAGGCCTACGTTCGCGTCACAGTTTGCGTGCCGTTGCTGGGGAACGTGCCGAATTGCCTGAGCACTTTTGGATTCGACATCACCGATCGCATCGTGCGGCACTCAACGACCTACCGGGTCGAGACCACTAACGCGGCACCGTCTGCAGTCATTCGGCTACTGACAGTGCCGGCGGGCGTGACGGTGGCGGTGGGTGGCCCACTACCGGTGACGACTCTTCCGACCATTTTCATTCGATTGGATGTCGATCGAGCCATCGCACCAGATCCGATCAGCCTGACGTTTGACGGCAATCTGACCACCGATCTGGAAACACCATTGCCAGGGTTGACACAGTCTTGGGCCACAACTGGCCCTTTCCCGAGTGGTCCGACAACGTCTACCGGGATCGTGGCGAGTTTCGACGTGCCGGACAACGTGCCCGATGCAGATATCGTTCACACAGTGCAGTTGACGGTGACGGACCCGTGCGGAACCAGCAGCACGATTCAGACGTTGACGATTCATGTGAGACGTGTGAATTAAACGATGGAGCGACTCGCGAATTCGACCAAAGGAAATAGTTATCCAGGCGAACCCGAGGGGGTCAGCCCCCGGACATCGACGATGCTGTCCGTGAGCTGATACCCCTCCGGCTCGCCTGCACAGTATTTATCGGTTTATGGGGAACGTGGCGGCTCGCTGCCGCTTTCGATTTTTTGCAGGTTTCCGAGGACATCACTGATGTTGCCCTACCTGAGAACGCGAATCGTCGCCGCCAATCGCCGATGGCCTTTGGTGATCGCAGCGTCGGGCCGTCACGCTCAGCACTGGTCACGCCGCGGGATCGCTACGATTTGGGTGCTGGCGGCGCTGCCGGTGGTGCTCACATTGCTGGTGATGATCGTGGACGGCGGCAATCTGTGGGTGGCCCGTACGGAATTGAGAAACGCACTCGACGCAGCCGCGTTGTCCGCTGCGAAAACTTGGGGTGAAGGTGGTACCACAGCGCAGGCGCGGCTGGATGCGCATGATGCCTTCAACTCGAACACGATCCTGGGCACCCAGTATTCGCTCTCAACGTTCGATGGGGGTGGTTGCGGAAACGGGAACTCCGCACCGTCCACAACCGCCGAGATTCTGTTGGGTTCGATTACCAGCCCCGTCACTGGATTGGCCATTGATTATACGGGGACTCCGGTATGTCCCGGCGGGACATTTGGTGTGAGAACTCGCAAGGTCGTTTCCGTTCCCAGTGTTGCCAGCGCATTCTTGGGATTGTCCGTCAATCCGTATCTAGTGACTTGTGAGTCGTCTGCTCAGTTTGCCTGCGGGAGCGGTCCACCTCGAGTCATTCATGTCAATTCATTCACCGCCTGCCCGTGAGGGGGATTCAATGTCTCAAGACCAAGTTTGTGTAAGCACGGCCAAAAGAACCGCTCGGCGGATCGCTGTGTCGTTGATGTTTCTGGCCTTCGTCACGATCAGCGGCTGCACTCAAACTCCGCAAGAGGCGGTGGTGGGCCGCTGGTACAACGGTGACATGTCGCTGCGGTTTCAGACCAACGGGGCCGTCGTCTGGAATTCTCCGCAGGGATTGGCTCAAGGTCGCTATGTGTTTGTGGGACAAGTTCCACGTTGGGCGACGGATAATACGTCCGCGCGAGTTCGACTGGATGTCATCCGCAACAACGAAACGATTAACCCCGAACTCGAACTGCAATTCGTCGGTAGTGATCGCCTGCGCGTCAAACCCACGGAAGTGACCCGCTCACGAGCCGCCGCACGCACTCAAGTCGTCCTCCGGCGAGCGGAAGCAGGCTCGGATCCGAACATCCCCGCACCGTCCAAACGCGGTACGACCGGATTGCGAGGGATCCCGTAATCGGCAGGTGCGGCCTCGCAGGATTCTGCCGTGGGATGTGTTGGGGCGATCCGAGATGAACGAGAAACTGCTCTCGCCCTGGACGAGACTTCGTGGGAACAATGCCGTTCTCACGCAGAACTCTTCCCAGTGCAGGAGACAGAACTTGACCACCGACATTTCTCCGCAAAAGAAGGCTGAGACGGAGTTGTCCCGGCATGCTGTTCTCATATCGCGCCGCACGGTGCTGGCCGGGCTGGGGGCGTTCTTCGCGTTCGGCCCAGACGGGGTCGCTCAGGACGCCGCATCGCGATCTGTGACGGCGCAGCGTCCAGTGATCTCGCAAAAGTCACTGAACAGCCTACGAGTCGCGTCGCAACGGCTGATCGACCAAAGCCGTGACTCGTTCGATCGCGGTCTCGTGCCACTCGTCGATCATCTCGATCAATTTTCGCTGGCGGCGAACCTCAACCAGCGATTGGCGACTTCGCAAAACAATCGCGAAACGCAACTGGAATGGCAGCGACTGCAGGTGCGCAACCTGGAAGGGGTCGCGAACCAGTTGGAACGATTTCGACAACCAGCGTCCGCGGGTTGGGAAGCGGATGCCCTGTTGGCTCGGCTGAGTTTGGCTCAAGCCCAATCACGGCTCGCGGCTTTTGAGGGACGGCCCGATACGGTCGCAGCGGCGCAGCGCGCCATCAACGACCTCGCGCGGCAACATTGGGACAAGCGCATGGACGACGCCGAAATGGGCCTGGCGACACCGCTGCAATTGTCGCGCGCCGCGGGATTGGTCTTCTCGAGTGAAAACCGATCACTGGCTGCCGACCGTAATTTTCTAACCCAGGCAATCCAGGCCACCGACCGCTGGAACCTCGCCGGAATTGGCATCGGTCGTGACGACGTCCGGGAGACCTTTCGGTTCGAACTGGCACGCGTGGACCTGCAGTCTGCGAAGCCGGGCACCGCAGTGTTCAACGCTCAGGCGCAGCGCGCCGAAGCGTCTGTGGAAAAGCTGTTCGACACGATTTCGCAGTTTCAATCCCAAGGCACCGCCAGTCTCTACGACCTGGCCTCCGCCTGGCGACAGCGTCAAGACTTGCACACCTTTTTGGAGGACAGTCGACCGGAACCGCTGCCCGCCGAGTGGCAGCAGCGCCGCTCAAACGACCTTCGCCAACTCGGTCGCCTGGCCACTCAAACCGCTGATCGGCGGGGCCGCGCGGCCGCCGACATCAGTTACGTCGAACTCCTTTCGCTGTCCGAGACGACCCTAACGGGCAAAACGTCGACGGTGAAATAGGATCGCTGTGGCCAGGACGTGCGCGGGGTCGTAGTTGCCGGCGGTGGAGGAAACGGTCGCCACAGCCCGGACCTTCGAGGAAATCTGTCAGCCAATCGCAAACGCCGTCGCCGCGATCGGCATGATCGATCAGGAGTCCGACGAGTGGGACTGCGGGCGCATCCCTGTTGATGGATCTTAATTTCATCCGCCGCGCATGAAAAACCCCCGAAGCGGGGCACGCTCCGGGGGCAGCCTCAACGGCGATTGCTCGACATCGAAACGGTTCACCGCGTCCAATGACAACGCAGTGAGACTTTTGAATGCCTTCCTCGCCCCCTTGGACTTACGAGGAAGCGTCCCGACAGCAGACTTCGGGACTGAGCATGCACGGCAACCTCGGCGTTGCCGTTGAGACCAAGCCTACTTCCACGATGTCTTTGGTCAAACGAATCGACGTCCCTAAAGCGGAAAGCCGCCGACTCGGAACGACCCAGCGCGTGTTCGGCTGCGCGACCGGCAAGTGCGTGTCGCGATCCATTCTCCACGCCGCTCGAACAATCCACGCCGCTCGAACAATCCACGCCGCTCGAACAATCCACACATCTCGAACAATCCACACCTACCGAAGTCCGCGAGTGGTCGCCTTGCGATTCCGGTGGGCGCTGGCACAATCGAGGCTCTTCGAAACCAGAACGAGAGGCCACGGAATGAACACTTGCGATCAGTGCCGAGGGACTGCGTCATCAGGGCCGACATCTTTTCGGCGACCGACGTTGAGACGAATTGGTCGATGGAAACGCCTTCGCGTTCCGCCACGGACTGCAAATTTTTGTGAAGCGATTCGGGCAAACGAACGACCAGAGTGCTCATAACAAGTTTCCAATCATCTTCAGGACTCGGCGGGAATCACGGCCTGCAATGGTGTGGGACACATTTGTTGTCCCGCGTGCCACGATGTGATTTGGACTTACGATCGCTTGGGACACAGTTATTGTCCAGCTTGGGACACAGTTCTTGGCCCGCCGACCGGTTTGGGACAAAGTTATTGGCACACAGCCAGCACTACACCAGTTTGATTTCGCACATCGGCGAGTTGGATTTTCTAGACCGCTTGAGTGGGAATCAGAGACAATTCTCTTCGCTTTCAGTTTCGGAGGCTGCCATTCAGAAGACCGGCTAAGCATTCCCGATGTTGATTGGATCACACATTTGGCCTCTGAGCCACTTTGTCATTTAGCTCTGCGCGTCTTTCTCATCGAGAAGCCGTGGAAATCAAAGCCCTCACTCAAGAGTAAAGGTCGTAGAGTCTCCTTCACATCTGCAAGCTGTTTTCGCATTGCTTCGTACAGTTCGAACATTTGTCGGCGCTGGCGAATCGTTTGCTGGAGCTTTTGCAGTTCCTGCTCCACCGCGGCCGCCGACTCAGCACTTGTCCCCAGATATCGCACCTGCTGTCGCCCATCCTTTCGAAATCGTAGCTTGTAGACGGTACAATTCGGCCCTCGCCGCTCAGCCGAGACGAAGCCTTGCCTTGCCAATGCCTCGGTCTCCTCCGAACTAATTCGGAAACGCAACCTATGTGGCTGTCGCGCCATTTCATCTCTTCCGCTACTTGGATGAAGAGAGCTTCCGCTTCAATGAACGGAAGGGGAACGACGCCACGCGGTTCGCTCAAACGATGGCCGGCGTCGTTGGTCGCAGAGTTCAGTATGCAGAACTGACAGGTAAGACAGCCTAGTTAGTTGAGGCTGGCATCAGGCGCGGGAGCTTCATCTTTTTGGACGTGGTTCACTGTGACCTGAAACCAATACTCTTGCTGATACGAGCGCTGCTGCCACTTCTTCTGGCTTTCATCGGGGCGCTTGCTGATTCGGCAAATGATTTTCACGATGCCGGTTTCTTTCCAAGGTCGATCCCTGAAAACGTGCATTTGCAGTCGGTACACGGGAGAAGTGAAGCGAAATGTACCGCTTCCCATTTGCTTTTCTTGTTCTCCTGGCGCGTCGATCAGGAACTCATAGTCGTATTCATCTTTGGGGTTGTCGTCAGGATCAATTCGCATCCAGACAGCGAGCACGCGAAAGTTCAACGAATTAAGAGCGGTGACGGGATTGATGTCTGGCCGTTGCGGAGATTGCTTGTCGCCATCGCCGATAAAAACGGCAATGCCATCCATCACGTTGAAGATGCTTAGCCGATTCGCTTCTTGATCGACTGAAGATGACTCAGAGCAGATAATGAACTGAGGGCGAGGCATTTCAAATGCGACAAACTGTTAGTTTTCGATTGGTTGCGTTAGACGTTGCGACGACTGGATGATCAAGGCGTTCGATGAGCCGATTTACCCGTTCCACAACATCCATTGTTGTGTCGCATGTCGATGTGCCGAAATCCTCCCAGCCCTTCGAGACTTTCACCTGAAATTTCCCGTCCGCGTCGTTCTCAGGGAACCATCCGACGTCGATGCAGATGCCGTTCGACAATTCAACCAACAGCAAGCCCTGATTAAGTTCAAATAGCTCCATGTCTTCAAAAAGGTAATTGCTGACCTTCGCGTCGCTTGGTGTGTTGATGTGTATTGGTTTGTTTGTCATCTCTCGGTTCCTTCTACGCCTTTGTTTCTCACAAGTTCTTCCCAGGTAATTGGGAAGCCATGAACCGATCCGTCAGACTGCCGAATCACAAAA
Organism: Candidatus Kuenenia stuttgartensis; assembly: GCA_945904015.1. Taxonomy (GTDB): domain Bacteria; phylum Planctomycetota; class Planctomycetia; order Planctomycetales; family Planctomycetaceae; genus SXKJ01. The sequence goes on from CAMDPK010000068.1 coordinate 10,141, forward strand.
ATGTACCGCGTAAATTGACCTCTGCTGACTCCGATTGTTCCGCCGTATGCGTCAAATTCTTCAACGCAACGGTAATACGTTTTCGTCCTGTCGTTCCCCTTGATGAAATTTCCTAATTCAGAATCACCGCTCGCACATTCCATCTCAAGCACTTTGATGCGGTCGAGCGGAAAGTTTGGATTGTACTGCGATGGGGTGTTTTTCTCTGAATTTCTGGCTTGAACGAGATTTCTTCCCCACTGCCTCGGAGTGGAGACCATGTGTCTTTTCTTGTAGGCCAGCGAGTCCCAGCGAGCCTCAGCCCATTGTTGGCACATGAATCGTCGCTCACGGGGTCTCTGTTGCCTTCCGTTCTACTCTTGGCGAGTCGATCCTATCGAGCCGTTTTCCAAATGGAAACGAACGAGGATCATGCTAGGATGCCCTGAAATCACTGGTCAATGTGGAGTCTTCGGCTCTTTGGCTGGTGTTCAACGGGAAATCACGAATGACCGACAAACTCCAACCTGTAGGCGACTTCAACGGCCTGCTGAGCCGTCTCGTTCGAGTTCCCAAGGCGGAACTTGACGCCGAAGAGCGCAAGTACCAAGCCCAACGGAAGCGGCTACGCGAGAAGGGGGCCGCCAAAGCTGGCAAGCTGAAGCGGTAAGGCAAACGCTACCGCCTCACGTGACTTTCGCCGGTCGCTGTTCGGCTTGATGAGTCTTGTATATCATTGCCATCGGATTGGCCGGGTGGATCAACCGCAATCAGCAGGAAGGCATGGCCGCCCTGCGAACTCTGAGCCCCGTCCGCCAGCCCACGGGCTCCGCAACGCGTTCCAAGTCGCGGTTCGTACAGAGCGTGAGACGCTGACCGCTTTCGACAGCGCGTTCGCTAACAGTGAGTGTTTTCAGGCGATGCACCCGGCACGCTGCCCGAGACTCTGGCGCAAGGATCCTCAGTTTCCAGGAGCGGTCCGAGAGACGCGTCGTAGAGTGAGCGCGATCACACCCAACCAGGAGACGGCCGACACGATCGCTCCCAGCCGCCAGCCCGGCGGTGAGAAGCGAAAGGTCACTTTGTGCTCGCCGGGGGTCAGCGGAACCGCGCGGAACGAGACGTCAGCCGGCAAGAGGTTTGTCGGTTGACCATCGACAACGGCCGACCAGCCGGGATGAAACAAATCGGTGAGCACCAAATAACCGTGTCCGTCGGCGTTTGCGTGAACCACGACTTCGTTGGGCGAATAGTGTTCGATCGTAGCGGGCGCGAATTTGGCGCGCGGGACGTTGGCCCAGACGTCGCGCAGCAACAGCACGGAATCGCGAGGATTGAGGTCTTTCAGAAGTGGGACGACGGCCTTCGTGGAAGACTCGCCGCTCACTGTGACATTTCCAACGACGAACGCACGCGGCAACACGGTCTCGTTTTCGAAGATGGCGAATGGCAATTCCGGACTCGCGGGACTGGCAGAGTTGACCTCGGGCGGAATCTTTCCGGTGGCGACTCGCTTCCAGCCCGCGTGTTCCCGCTGCTGAGCGTGGGTCACCGCGTAACGAATTCCCAGCAAGTCGGCGATCGGCTTGTGAAGATCCTGCAAGCGAAAACTTTGAAACCCGGACAGATCGGCCTTCAATCCTGGCGGAGTCAGTGCGGTGATGGCCAGCGCATGGCGTGACATGGGAAACGGCTCGTAGCCCTGCGGTTTTTGTAAACCGTCAAGGACGGCTTCGTTGTCGCTGTAGACCCCAATTTGGGCCATCACGCGCTCATTCCCCATGTGGTCACGCAGAAATCGCGAGACAACGGTCTCCTGACGCGTTGCCGCTGAGGTCGTCGCGAGAACTCGGGTGGCATACGCGCCCAGTTCCCAACTGATCGTCCCCAGGATCAACGCCGTCGCCATCAGGCGCAGCCTGCGACGCGAGGGGCTTGCATCCCAAAGACTCGGCCACAACGAGTCCCAGCCGACGGCCGCCAGCGCGGCCACCAGCATCGAGCTGATGTACAGCACTCGAGCGGGCGACCGAAACGAGGCAATGCCTGGCAGCCAAGCGTGGCACATTCGGAAGAACGGGCTCCACGAACCGAAAGCGAAGAGTAGTGTCACGAGCACCAGCAGCGTGAGTCGCCAGGTGCCGCGACGATGTCCACCGCGCAGAACGCCAATCACCGCCAGGACCGTGGGGACCAAACCGAAGTACAGTAGCGTTTCCCAAAAGCCGTTGGTGGCACGGCCGATGTCACCGTCGAGCACGGCCGGATTCCAAAGTTGCGCGAGGTGTCGAGGCTTCAGACCGTCGCCCGACGTCGCCAACGGTAATCCGCCCGCACGGATCGTCAGGCGAGAATTGATGAACGTGGGAATCAAGTCGATCGCCACGAGGCCCACGATCGCGATCTCCACCAGGAACCAGCGAAATAGCGGCTGCAGCGGGTTGCCGGCCCAACGGTCGTCAGGCTGGGGCTGGGTGTCGGTGTGCTGCGGGCGGTTTCGCGACAGGCACGCGGCCGCGGTGGTGATGGTGACCGTACCGCTCAGCAACAACGTGAGGTAGTAGGTTTCTTGAACGTGGCCGCCGAAAAAACTGAGTGCCAGACAGATGGCGACCGGCAGCCAGCGTTCGCCGCGAGTGCTCAGAAAGCGCTCGAAGGCCCACAGCGTCCAGGGGAGCCAGGCCATCATACAGGTTTGAGCGTAATGCCCTTCGGCCGTGTGCGCGATCGCGTACGGAGCGGCCACGCCGACAACTCCCGCTAACAACGCGCTGGTAGGCCGCACTCCCAACCGGACAGCCAATAGATAGCATCCCAACCCAGCCCACCAGTGATGCGCCACCAGCAACCAACTGGCCGTCGGCACCGCCCCGAACCACCAACACAACCAGTTCGGCGGATACGACAATAATGCTTGGGGGTTGCCAATCGTCGGAGCACCCAGCGAGAGATGCGGATTCCAGCCGGGAAATTGGCCGTCTCGCTGCCAGGTGAGGCGCGGCCACTCGAGCGCTCGCAGGAAATAGGTGGTCAGGTCGTTCTCGCCCCCCCGATGAGCACCGACCAGCACCTGCGTGGGATGCCGAGTCAGTTCGTGAAAGCACAACAACGCGACGAGAGCCAACAGGCCAGCGGCCCAAATCAGCTCTCGTCGCGTTGCGGAGACATCTGGCTGGTCAGGAAGCCGAGTCATCGGAAGCCTCGCTCACGGAGAGTTTGCAAGCGGACTCGTCGCACAAACCAAACCAATTCAGCGACTTCTACTTCCGCAGCAGCTCTTCCAAATCGGGCAGCGCTTGCTTATTCCGGCGCGGTGGCACGGTGGGTTGCGTGATAACAGTGGTTGGCTTCAGTTCACGGAAACCGTCCTCCGAATAGGGCGCGGCGTAGCCCAAGCCGAGCATTCGCGGCGTGTCTTGAGCGTAGTGCTCCCAGTTGTACGGCCTGTAGTAGTACGAGCCGTGGTTCTCCGGGGGATACGCGTAGTGCGGGTGCATGTCACATGTGCTGTCGAGAAAATGCAGATACAAATGCCGACGGAGCCAGCAGTCCTTGCAACACCGATCGCACGAATCATCGCAGCCGGGCTGGCACGCGTAGCACACTGGCTCACAATTCGCCTCGCATCCGAAGCCAGTCTGATTGCAACTCGTCTGGTTTGCACAGCACAATTGGGGGATGTGGCCGGCATGCGAGTGATTCGCCAGTCCCCCCACCAGACACAATGTCAGAGCCAAGGAATTCCACGCAGACATGATCAATCTCCTGGGGTTGGCGGCCAACATGTAAACCGCGAAATCAATGCCACGGCACACGGTTCCCACGGTGACCACTTCCGACATCGACAACCAGCGAAAGACCCCTTCAACAACGATCATTTCGCCAGCATGCTGCAAGTAATTGTTGTCATCGTCGCGAGTTGGCGCTAACGGTCGTAGACAGAATAAGTGACACGATCGTCCGTTTGACTTTCCGAGATTCAGGGGGGGGTGATCCAGGCAAGCAGCTTTGGATCGTGGTCTGTTGCGCACCGCCAATTTGAGATGTCGGAGGTTGAGAGCACTGGTGGTGGAATACGAGTTGCGGGGAGTTTTCCCAAAAGTCGTCCGGTCGCGATGACTCGTCGGGACGGCATGCCTTCCGGGACAGAATCATTGAGAAGGAAACCTAATGCTCTGGCGGCAGGCGGTGAAGGTGATTTTGGGGTGCCTGTACCTGGCGATTATGGTCAGCGTGGGCTGCGATCAGTTTGTCCCTCCAGAACCACCTTTGCCCTTGGACGACGCTCAGCGCGACGATGTGGAAGAACTCATTATTCCCGGAAATGGTCCGATCAGGCGCGCTGACGAGCCATTGCACACCCCGCTGTTGGAAGGGCTCAAGCAGCAAATCCAGCAGACTCCGGCGGCGGAAGAAACCGACGGCGTCGTTCGCCAACTGTCCGAGCAATTGTCCGAAGCGGATGTGTTGTATTCCGAAGCCAAGCAGCGAAATCGTTTGGCCATCCAGCAAGCGAATCGGCAAGTCCGCATCGGCGCGGCCAAGCAATCGCCCAACCTCGTGTTGATCACCGTGGACCGGCTGGGTATCGGAGACTTGGGATGCTACGGGCAGACTCATTGGCAAACACCGCGACTGGACGAACTCGCTGCGTCAGGCGCGAGGTTCACGAATTTCTACGCGGGGAGTGGCGACTCGTCTGCGGGTCGACAATGTCTTTTGACCGGACGCTTGGCAGTGTCCAATCACTCCAGCCAAAAGGCGACTTCGTTGCCGCGCGTGTTGTGGAACGCGGGTTACAACACGGGATTGATGGGGGACTGGTCGGTCGACAGTTCTTTGAGTTCGCAGGGCTACGAAGATTGGAGCGGCTGGAACTCGTCGACAAACGAATATCCCGATTGGGCGGAACTCAATGGCCGACGGATTACACTCGAAGACAACTTGAACGGCGGACACAGGGTACGGAAGGCCGAATTCCTGCTCAGCGAGGTTCGGTCGTTTGTGCGAGATCGTCGTCACCGCGGGAATCCATTCTTTTTGCATGTGGCTTTGAGTCTGTTCGCGGATCCCGATTTGCGTGCGGTGTCGCCAGCCGACTACGAACAAAGAGTCCGGCACGTCGATGAACTGGCCGGCGGACTGCTCGACATTCTTCACGAACTCAACCTCACGAGTCACACCTGTGTGTGCTTCACCGCCGATGCCGGGCCGCACCCAGCGCTGTCGGCTTTGGTGAAAGAAACGCGCAGCGTGGGGGAGTTTCGTTTCTCCGACCACGGGCTGTGCGAAGGGAACTTGCGTGTCCCCTGCCTCTTGCGTTGGCCGCGTGAAGTGCCCACCGGCTTCGTGTCGGACGCGGTCGTCGGAGTGTGGGACGTGTTACCGACGTTTTCCGCGTTGGCCTGGGTCACTCGGCCGGTCGCACGCATTGACGGAGTCACGCTGACCAGCCTCTGGCGTCAGAAGTTGCCGATGGCCGAACGACGATTCGCCTGGCGTGCGGTGTTTGCCGGCAACGGACTGGCCGTACGCGACGGCCACTGGAAAGCGCTGCGGCTGACAGACTCCAGCCAGGAGTTGTTTAGCCTCAATACGGACCCCGCCGAACAACACGATTTGGCGGCAGATCAACCCGAGATTCTGAAGCGGCTGTTGTCAGCCGAGGCTCCGGCTGCCGCAGCGCGATAAGTCGTAGCGGCAATTTGGGCGTGTTCGAGCGACCCGAACCGGCGAATTCTGCGCGAGGGGTTCGTGCGAGTGGCTCCAACCTGCCAGCAAATCTTACCCAGTTTTCCTGACTGGAATGCCGAGAATTTCTGATCCGCTCAGTTTCCCAATTCGACTCTAGCGGTCATTCGGGCCATGTCGATTGTATGGGGTGAATGGCCTTGCAGCCGAAAGCTCCACCGAACAGGGAGTTTCGGGTGGATCTTGGATCGCAGGCCTTTTGTGGCTGCTTGGGCGTCCTTTAACCCCAGTTGGTGTGAAATGAAAAAGCTAATGTCACAATCACTGAGCCGCTTCGCATGTGGCCCAATCGGGCTCACTGTGGCCATGCTGCTTCCAGGGCCAAGTATTTCGGCTCAGGAAGTCGACTTCACTCCCCAGAGAAATAAAGTCACCCGACTGGTTGAAGAAGTCGTGACCGCCGATTTGGAATTGAGCGTCGTCAAACGCCGCTCCAAGATTCTGCGAATGAAGCAGGATGTTTTCCGAGTCGCGATTGCCGATCCGACAATTATCGAGTTCGTCGGCTTTGGCTCGAAAGAGGCCGAAATCATCGGCAAAGAAATCGGCACGACGACCATGACCTTATGGTTGGGCAATGAGGAAAATGCGCAACTTCTCAGCGTGCTGGTCAGAGTCACGCGGGACGAAGCTGTCGAGGATCAGGGTCGGAAAGATTTCGCCGACTTAAGCTCGCTGGTCAACGAGATGTTCCCCAACAGCCGCGTGATCCTAATTCCTGTCGCGGACAAAGTCCTCGTGCGCGGTCAAGCTCGCGACGAGCAAGAGGCCGTGCAGATTATGGCGTTGATTCGAAAGAACGCCGACCTGTTGCCCAGCGGAGTTGGCGGAGCTTCTGGCAGTGTTGTGGCAGGTGGCACGGCGGCGGACCCGTTCCCGGACGCTGGACCAGGCACAACCGGGCGAACTCTGATCAATATGCTCAAGATTCCCGGAGAGAAGCAGGTGATGCTGAAAGTTCGCATCGCCGAACTGAAGCGTTCCGCCAAACGTGATTTGGGAGTCAACCTCGACCTCGACATCAAAGAATTCATGCTGAAGTCGGTCATGACCTCTGGGGCCAACATGGTGGCGTCAGGCACGTTCAATGACGGCAGTTTCAATCTCGCATTGAAGGCGTTGGTGGCCAATGGATCGGCGAAAATCCTGGCAGAGCCAAACCTCGTGACGCTCAGTGGACACTCGGCAACATTTCTCTCCGGCGGTCAATTCGCTGTCCCGACAGTCGTCGGGGTCGGCGGTGCCCAGGCCGCCACCACGTCCTTCAAGGCCTTTGGCACGTCGATCTCATTCCTGCCGACGGTCTTGGACAAGGATCGCATCCGCTTGGACGTGCAGCCCACGTTTAGCACGCTCAACAAAAACAATTCGGTGGGTGGTGTGTTCGGTATCGATACGCGATCCGTCACGACTGTGGTGGATATGCGAGAGGGACAAGTGTTCGCCATCGCCGGCCTGCTGCAAGAGGAACAGCGTGGTGATTCGTCGCGGATTCCATGGATTGGCGAAATCCCAGGACTGAACTTCTTGACGAACAGCCGATCCATCAGCCGCGACGAATCCGAACTGATCATTCTGGTGTCGCCCGAACTCGTGCATCCGCTGGAGCCGTACCAATCCCCAACGATTCTGCCCGGCATGGAAGTCACCGAGCCGACCGACCGCGAGTTTTTCTGTAAAGGCAATATCGAAGGCTTGCCCAACTGTCACCATCGCAGCACGGTCTGGCCGCTGTATCACAATCGGATGAAACGCGCGGGGTACACCGAATGCGAAACGATGGAGCGATCGGAACGCTTCTATCTTCAAGGCGAGCACGGTTTCAGCAATCCGTAACTCGCAGTCTCCCGCACCACACGGCCATGCCCACCGTGCCATGACCAACAAATCCGCCTCCGCAACTCAAGGCGTCTTCAGGAGCCCGTCATGAAACAGTCTACCTCACACTGGTTGATGCCGCTGACGACGGCAGTCTGCATTGCAGGCTGCCACCACTGTCAGGACATGGGGGATATTACCCCCCATCCGCTGGGAACACTGAGCGATCCTGTCTGGAAAATCCAAGAATCTAACGCGGAGGCCTCCGATTTTGTGATTCACGAACATGAGTGGATTGCCAACTCCGAATCACTCAACGATCAAGGCATCAATCACCTCATGCGAATCACGGCGAGAATTGCCGGAGTACCGTATCCGATTGTGATCGAACCCAGCAGTCAAAGTGTTCGGCTAGAAACCACCCTGCATCAATTCCCGATTCACAACGATTCGGAACTTGATCTCCGTCGTCGTGATGTGATCGTCGAGACGTTGACACGGCGAAACGTCGTGGACAGCGCGAATCGAGTTCTCGTGGGACCGGCGACAGCTCCAGGTTTCGAGTCGTTCGAAGGCGAAGAGGCCTACAACCGTGGCTTCGGTGGCTCGGGCGATGGAGGCAGCCTCGGTCGCGGTGGGTTCGGCGGAGGCGGTGGGGGTGGATTCGGCGGTGGGTTCGGCGGTGGTGGCTTCTTCTAACCAGACGAGATCACTTCGCGGCACATTGAAGAATCTGCCATCACGGAATGGGATTCCAGAGGACATCAAAATGCGTCACCTGAGTTTACATTGCGGCATTGCCCTGTGCCTGTTGGTCGGCTGCTCGTCCACGAAGCAGTTTGCTCAGCGCGTCAACCCGTTGAAGCCAACCGACCACACACTCCAATTCGACTTGGCCCGCGCCAGCGAAGTCGACGGACATCTCGTGAAAGCCGAACGGGTTTATCGCAGTCTGTGCGAAGCCGCGCCGAAAGACGCGAAATACCACCATCGTCTCGGTGTGGTGCTCCTCCGATTGGGGCAGCCTGTGGAGGGCCTCCAGGAACTGAATCATGCCAGCCAACTTGAGCCAACCGATCTCAGCATCTTAAACGACGTTGGTTATGGATACTTGCGAAGTGGTGACGTGCCCAAGGCGATCGAGACACTCACCAAAGCGAGGGAAATCGACCCTCAAAACAAACGTACCAACAACAACTTGGCTCTGGCTCTGGGATATCACGGCGAACTGAATAAGAGCTTTAAGATCTTTCAACAAACCATGCCCGAATCGGAAGCGTTGGCCAACCTGGGATATCTCGCGACACAGAGTGGAAAAACGGATCTCGCCATCAAAGCCTACAGCCGCGCGTTGACGCAGGATCCCGACATGAAATCTGCTGCGGAAGCGCTCGCTCAACTCGGAACGATTCACCAAGACCTGGAAAGTTCACGCAGCATTGCCGCAGATCTGGATCCCACAAAACCGCAGTCTCTGGGGGTCGCTCACACGACGCCCGCGAGGTCGGCCGAGAAGGTCGCTCTCGCCGAAACCGGAGTGTCTTCGGTTAAGTCTTCCAAGATATCGGCAAATCAACCTACCTGGGCAGACGACGCGAAATGAGCGCCGCGGTTCCATCGAAATGACTGTCAACAATTCCGCTTCTCGCGAAGCACTTCCACCTTCTCTTAATTTGGCGACGGACGTCATGGGTGCTTCCAAATTACAAAACGTGCTGCGAAATGCCTCCTCAAGGCCGCCGATCCTCATCGTGAGTGCGACGGTGATCGGGGCCATGATCGCGGTGACCGCGTCGCTCGCCTTGGCCCAATCCGCCACCGAGCGAACGGCTAACGGTAGCCGCACAGTGCAACCGCAAGTCCTCGATTTTTCGGTGAAGAATCGGCAAAAAGCGGAAACGAAACAGTTGCTGCAAGACGCCCGGAACGCGGTGCCTCAAGGCCCAGTTCAAAAGGCTCGCGGACTGATCAAACCAGCGGCCGAACTCCCCATGAACCGGGATCTCGGCGAGAAGTCTCCGCAAAACCTGATTCGCGAAATCGACGTTCTGACCGGCAACGAAGAAGCTCGACGTTACAAACTCCCGCCCACGGAAATCCCCACGATTTCGGAGCTTGCCGAGCCTGCACTCGAAGACGAAGCACCGACCGGGCCAGCCCACACGCCACGCCAGCGAACAAGCCAGAGGCAGAACTCAAGCGGTCACACCGCGGACGTGTCACCCGATGACTGGAGCTCACGGCCGAAGCCTCGATCGGCTGCCCGTTTTTCTGCACACGAGGAACTGAATTCTCCGGCTTTCGCCGACCAGCGAACCGACGCGGAACAGGTCAACGCCAATGGAGGCCGCGAATACATCATCCTGCACGCCACTTCAACTGTCCCTCCCGTGCCCGACGGGCCTGGCCGCGACAGCACGACGACGGCGTCAGCGTCCACCGCGAACAAAACCACCGCCAACTCCGAGCAGACTCTCGCCACTTTCAGCACAGTCATTCTGTCAGCCTTATTCGGAGCGGTGCTGGTGCTGGTCGGCTTGTTGCTGTTTCTTCTCAAGAAGTTTGGGCCACATCCAACGTTTGTCTTCAAAGTCGAAATGACCAACAGCGGCCGTGAAGCCGAACCCGCCGCCGAACGCTCCTCTCCGCCAGCGCTGCGCATCGCTCCGATCTATGCCATGAAAATGCAAGAGGAAGCCGAGCGAGAACAACAGCAGGAAGAGGCGATGATGCAGAAGGTCTTTGAAGACAACCTCGAACTCCGTGAACAACTCGCAACGACACGACAGGCCGCCTAACCAAACCTCACATTCTGAATTGGGGCGTTCGCTTCACAACCAGAAACAAACCGTGCCGCTTCGCGGCTTACTCGATACTCGTATGAGTCCGGCGACTGGCAGAGTCGCGTCATCCACAACAGACAGACACTTTCTTTTAAGGAGCCTTTTTCATGGACCAGAATGGCATTTGTTACGTGGGCGTGGATTTCGGTACGTTCAAAACCTCCGTCGCCAGTTCCAATGGCCAACGGGATGTGCTGCCGACCGCAGTGGGCTGGCCGAAGGATCACATTGCCCGGACGATGCTGGGGCGCGATGTCGTGTTCGGCAAGGATATTCAAGAGTATCGCTCGGCACTGGACGTCGTCCGCCCCTTCGAGAAGGGAGCTTTGAAATACGTCGATCAGAATGAACGCGGAGCCACCGATGCCCTCGACAAAAAGCAAAAGAGTGCCGCCAAGCTCGTGCTGGAGCACGCGGTGTCGCTCATGCGTCCGACACCCGGAATGCCGGTGTATGGCGTCATTGGCGCGCCGTCGCGAGCCACGATCAAGAACAAACAAGTGCTGCTCGAAGCGGCGAAGGATGCGTTCGACGCCGTCGTCATTGTCTCCGAACCATTCACAATCGCCTACGGCATGAAAAAGCTCAGCGACACGCTGGTCGTGGATATTGGTGCTGGCACCATCGACATCTGCCCGATGTTCGGCACCTACCCCGCCGAAGAGGACCAGATTACGCTCCCGATGGGCGGTGACATGGTCGATGCGGAATTTCTCCGCCTTCTGAAAGTCGCGCGTCCGGAAATTCAAATCACGATCAACATGGCTCGTGAGATCAAGGAAAAGTACGGCTTCGTCCACGAGGTCAATGAAAAAGCGGTCGTCACGTTGACGGAGAACGCTCGGCCCAAACAATACGACGTCACGCAACCGCTCAAAGACGCCTGCAAGAGCATCGTCCAACCCATCGTGAATGGACTGCTGGACCTCATCGGGAAGCTCGACCCGGAAATTCAACACCGCATGCTGAACAACATCCTGTTGGGCGGCGGAGGCAGCCAACTCCGAGGACTCGACCGTCTGATCGAAGAAGGCTTGAAAGATCTCGGTGGAGGCAAAGTGACCCGCGTCTATGACTCCGTCTTCGCCGGAGCTGTTGGGGCTCTGAAGCTGGCCATGAACATGCCTCTGGACTGCTGGCAAACGATGCAGAAGTTGGACAAACCCCGTGCCGCCGCGTAAGTGCCAAAGCCCTGGGGCGAGCCACCGAAGTGCTGGTCTCCATCGTTACTCCGCAGACGTTTTGTCGCTGATGCCGCGAAGAGCAGTTAGGGACGAAGAAGCCGAATTCGAAATGTGGCCAACGCAAGCCGGGTGAGATTCGAGGTAAGCGTCCGGCGGACCATATGGGTCGAATGCGTCACACTAGCCGCCAGCGGTTGGGAAGCAGAATGATGAGGTCGGCTGGTTCGGTGGAGAGAAGTCAGCAGTTCGGATCGGCACCCTACCCGTCCGAATCCGGTGTCGCTGATTCTGGCTTCTGCCGCTCAGCCTAATCCGCCTACGGCTAAGAACTCACCCGCGCTGCATCGCGACTCAGTCGTGCCGGCGTTTGGCATCCCCGATGCGGTCGTATTCACATTCGCTTTGGTTTCTGGGGTGGGATGGCGGTCAGACGCTCGCTCCTGTCACCGGTCACCAGCCGTTGGGTGAAGATCACCGATGCGGCCATGCACGAGCAGCCGCGCAGTTTCTCCGGCTTCAAAGTGTCGCCGGCCACATTCCTGATCAACGGCATCAATCGGACACCGCCCGATTGAATGTATGCTCACGAGAAGCCGCAGGAACGAGAACAATGGGCGCGCGACAAGGCCGCGTTCGCTCCCACCGCGCAGCCGCAGCACGCAGCGACGGCGAGTCAAAACTCGCCGCGCGGACCGGTCAGCACACGATGCTCTGATTCCGTCAGTTCAACCATCGCCTTGGCGATGGGCTTGTGGGTGCCATCGAAGTCCTCACTCGTGACCGCGGCATTTCCCTGCAACTTCAAATCCAATTCCGTCTCACGCTCGGCGACCAGATCGACTGCTTCAGAGACCGTCGGATATCGTTGTCGGCGGTGTATTGGTTGGGTTACGAGTAGCTTGTTCCGAGACCCAAGCACAAGAAATCAAACTCCGAAGCTCTGCTGGCTTTCAAAAACTCACCGAGCAGCTCACCGAGATCGAAGCACAACATCCGAGCCAGAACGTGGTCGTCTTCTTCAAAGACGAATGCCGCTTCGGACAACAAGGGACACTGACTCGCAAATGGGCCAAGCGTGGTTCACGTCCCACGGCAGTTCGGCAAATGGAATACAATTACCTCTGGGTGAATGGCACTGCCGATTGTCTGAGTTGAAGTTACGGCGAGCAGGCGGTCAAGAGTTCCGCTCGCGCGACAGCGCGGGGTTTGGCGAGCGAGTCGTAGGAGTTGGAGCGGCGTTTGATCGCTCGCGGTTCGAGTCGGTTTGGACGGTGCCCAACCGGATGCGAAGCCATGTGTGTCAGACGCAAGGCGATCAGCGGAGACAGACCCCCGGAATGCGTCGCTGCGGCCAGCATTTCAGGCCTGCGGTTCTGAGAGGTTTTCCGCAGAGCGATTGGCCGGAGGCTCGTAACCCCAGCGGTCGAGCGCCACCTTCAAAAACGGCGTCCAGTGCGAGATCGTGGCTTCGTCGAAGCCGTAACGATTCGTCTCGTAGTTCGTGAGCGATTCCACATACGCCTGCTGGCGCGGTTGCGCGGTCTCGAAGCCGGGCAAGCTCAGGTGCGAATAGGCTCGTTCGAGAACTTCCATCGGCCGGGACGTCATCTCTTCGTGGCTGACTTCAAACAGTTGATTGGGTGGAATCCGTTCTTTGTCTCGCAGCAGGCGGTCCATCAAAAGTTGGTAGCGGACGAGGCAAGCCTCGCGCACCGATTCCCAATCGTGCCGCTGCAACGCCAGCAGATGGAGGAAACGGTCCATGAGTTTCAGCGTCGAAGCGATCACGACGAACGGGTTGCGATAGACGTGGATGAACCGAGCATTCGGAAACATCTTCAGGATCGTCGGCAAGCGCCCGGAGTGTGCGGGATTCTTGAGCAGCAATTGCTTCCCGTTGTTGGCGACCGCGACCTTCTGCAAGAGGTAGCGATACGTCTGCTGCCAGCGTTCGATGTCCGCGTCGGAGAGTCCCTCGAACAGGATCGTGCGACGGAAAATGCTGTCTCCGTGACGAGGAAAGTAGTAGCTGTGGTAGTGCGTGATGTCGGTCATGGCCCCTAAGGCAAAGTCTTCCGACATCGGCTCATCAAGTCCGAACTCGACGTTGTCCATCGGGCGCGTCTTCGGGGCGAATTTGGCGAACAGTCGATGAGCGAGCGGCCCGGCGGTCAAGAAGGCCCACGGAGCTTGGCAGTGCAAAAAACTCAAATGACCGAATTGCGGATCGCGCAGCAAATGGTTGTGCATGTTGGTCGTGCCGCTGCGCCAGTGTCCGATGATGAACACCGGCGGCCGGTCCAGCTTTTGCGCCACGATTGCTCGGTTGAATCTCAGCCGTTCGTACATCCGAAGCGGGATACCCAGCGTCGTGATTAGCGAGACGCTCGCGGCTTGCAGCCGGCCGATGGAATCCACTCCGCCATAAGTCGTCAAAAGTTTGAGCCAAACAGGGAGCGTGCAGCCGGCCAACGGATGGATCAGTTTGAGACGGCGAGATTGCGATTGCGAACTGCTCATCGAATCGGTGGGCTTTCCTGTCATGGAAACGGGGCGGGGGTCGGAATTCTTGAGGCCGGTTCGCTGTTCGTCAAATCGCACGGCTCGATCTTTCCTGTCGAATGGATGTTTCCCGCAGGTTGGGAATCCTGTTTGGCACTCCGAGAAGCTGTGCCACCTCGCCCGCTGATTTACTCTTCAACAGGCTTTGCGGCTGGCTCCGTCGTTTGAGTTGGATCGAGCGAATAGCCTAAGACCTCAAATGCGAAGCCCCATTCTCGCCGCACCAGTTCCTGTTGCTCTGACATCAGCGAAACGTCGTGTCCTGCGAGCTGTCCGAGTTGTGTTCCTCCAGTTGCCGCCAAATACCCTTCGAGACCTTCGAATCCCGGCAAATCCAGTTCTGCATAGACCCGACTCAAAGCGCTGATCGGGTTGGCGAGCAACTCTTCGTAGCGCACCTCCGACAATTGACCGGCCGGGATCAGTGCGCGATCCGCAATGAACCGCTTCATGAGCACGGGGTAGAGCCGGATCGTGTCTGCCACCAACTGCTCGATGTTCGGGGTTTGCAACGCCCAGAGTCCGCATAGCGAACGCCACTTAGGCTCCTGCGCCGCGAACACCCGATACGGATTGCGATGCAGATGGATGAACTTCGCATCGGGAAACAGTTCCAAGAGTTGCCGGACTCGCCCGGTGTGCGCAGCGTTGCGTGACAACAATCGCGAGCGGCCCGTGTGCCAGGCCACTTTTTGAAGCAGCCCGCGATAGCACTGCTTCCACTTGTGCAACTCTTCGGGCGAGACGTCTTCAAACAGTACCGCTCGACGAAAGAGGGCGTCGTAGGCGCGCGGGAACGAATAGCCGTGATAGATCGACAGCTCAGTCAGGTTCGCCATCGCCAATTCGTCCCCTTGTGGACCGTCGGCGGACATGGGCAGGGAATCGACGACTCGCGTTTTGCCACCGCGCCGCCGTAAGAGCCAGCGGGCGAGTGGCTCGATGGTGGCCCAGCACGATGGCAACGCACAATGCAGCAAACTGGTTGTCGCGAACTGTGGATCGTTCGCCATCAGGTAGTGCATCAGCGAGTGGCCCGACTGCCAATAGCCGATGATGAACACAGGAGCGGGATGCAACTCCGTCTGTTCGATGGCTCGGCGGAAACGCCACGACTCCCAACATCGATCGGGAGCCAACGACCAAATCCCAAGTTGAATCTGCGTGGCTCGCGATCGAAACGGCGAGTCCACGGGGCCGTAGCGCCGCCTGAGTCCACTCCAGAGGCTCGGCGATGCGCCGAACAAATAGTGTGGAAGACGGCTCTTCTTCGGCTCGGTCATCCGACCACCTGTGTTTGGTCAGCGATGTGAATCGCCGCTTCAGTCCGCGCTCGACGAAACGACCACTCCGTCACTTCGCAAGCGGAAAGAACTTGACGCAGACCGGCGTGCCGACCGAGACCGTCGATCCAGTCGGTTCTAGTTGTCCGGTCGTCTGGTTGATGCGGAAGACGGTCACGCTGTCACTGTCCTGATTCGCGACAAGCAAATAATTGCCCGTCGGGTCGATGCCGAAGTTGCGAGGCGTCTTGATCCCCTGGCCTTGATGCCCGACGGCGGTCAGCTTGCCGGTGGCCGGGTCGATCGAAAAGATCGCGATGCTGTGATGGCCGCGGTTCGAGCCGTACAAGAACTTGCCGCTCGGGTGGACTTGGACTTCGGCGGTCGACATCCCTTTGCGGTCGGTGACTCCTTCGGGCAGCGTCGTGATGGTCTGCTGCGGCGTGAGGACTCCCTTCTCGGCGTCGTACTGAAACGCGGTGACGGTCAGTTTGATCTCGTTGATGACGTAGGCGTTCTTGCCGTTCGGGTGAAACGCGAAGTGACGCGGGCCGGAACCGGCCTCGACGCTCGCGGCCGGCGGATCGTTCGCGGTGATCGTTCCCTTGTCGGGATCGAGCCGATAGACCAGCACTTTGTCGATGCCGAGGTCCGCCACACACACGAACCGATTGGCCGCATCGACGTTGATCGAATGCGCGTGCGGAGCCGCCTGGTTTCCGGGATTGATGCTCGAACCCTTGTGCTGCACGAAGCTGGACGCCTCGCCGAGTTTGCCGTCAGCTTGAATCGGAAGTGCTGCCGCGCTTCCGCCGCCGTAATTGGCCACGAGCGCGACCTTGCCTGTGCGATCCACAACGATGTGGCACGGACCGGCTCCGACGGACGATTGCTGGTTGAGCAATTTCAGATCACCCGTCGCCGCGTCGATCGAAAAGGAGTTGACGGCTCCTCCCTTCTTGCCGTTGACGTCGCTCAATTCGCCGACCGCGTACAAAAACTTCTGGTTCGGAGCGATCGCGAGAAACGACGGATTCACTGCCTCACCCGCGAGCACCGGCGGTGACAGCTTGCCGGTCGCGAGGTCCAGCTCGCTGCGGTAGATCCCTTTGCTCGACTTGCCGGTGTAGGTGCCGAAGTACACCCGCTGCTTACCGCTAGGAGCATCCGCAGCCAATACCACCGAGGACACACCACACAAACAGCAGACACCCAGAGTCAGACGTCGGAGCAAATTCATGGCGAGGATTCCTTGTTCAAAGTGACGGCAGGCGAATTCTTGAACTCGTAGGATGGGTCGAGTCATCGAGACCCATCAAAAGGATTCTGGTGGGTCTCGATGACTCGACCACACCCTACAGATTTCGCGCAACGGCAAATTGGTCAGCCGCCGCCAAAATCGCGGGCGGAATTGTAGGCCGGTCGCTCAGCGAATAGAAACGCGGCGCGAGGCGCGGCCTCGCGAACGAGTCAACCATTCCGAGAGTCGCAAAGTCACGTCATGCCCTACGCCGCCAGTCTTTCGATCGAAGCCGATCTCGATTCCGCTGTGCAGGCCGTCTGCGCGGACGTCCGCAAGCAGCTTGCCGGCCAGTCGCCGAATCTGTGTTTTTTGTTCTCGTCGCAAGCGCACGCCGACGGGTTCGACGATTTGCCGGCGACGATTCGGCGGGAGCTTGGAGCGGATGTGTTGCTCGGCTGTTCTGGCGAGACCATCGTCGGTGGCAGCGAAGAAATCGAAGACGGGCCGGCGCTGAGTCTGTGGGCCGGCGTGCTGCCGGGAGCGACGCTGACTCCGTTTCACATCGAGTTCGGGGAGACTCCCGACGGCTTGATCGCGACCGGATTTCCCGACGACTTGTCCGAGCGAGCCGCCGATGCGAGAGCACTCTTCGCGCTCGGCGAGCCGTATTCGTCGGTGCCCGATTCCGTGATCGACCGTTTCGCGGACGAGCTTCCCGGCGTGCCGCTGCTCGGCGGCATGGCGAGCGGTGGCGGTCCCGGAGCGAACCGTGTCTTCCTCAACGACGATTGTCTTTCGGACGGAACTGTCGCCGTGCTGCTGCAAGGTGGACCCAAGGTACGGTCGGTGGTCTCGCAAGGATGCCGGCCGATTGGGCCGACATTTTTGGTGACCAAGTCCGAACGCAACATCGTCTTCGAATTGGGAGGCAAACCAACGATCGACCGCCTGCGCGAATTCTTGCCGGCGTTGCCGGAGCGGGATCAGCGGCTCGTGCAGCGTGGGCTGCATCTCGGCATCGCGATGAGCGAGTACAAGCCCTCGTTCGGTCGCGGCGATTTCTTGATTGCCAACGTGATCGGGGCGGATCAGCAGATTGGAGCGATCGCGATTGGCAATCTCGTCCGTCCTGGACAGACCGTGCAGTTCCACATTCGCGACGCCGACACCGCCGACGAAGATCTCGTCCACCTGTTGGATCAGCATCGAGCCGAACAACCCTCGCCAACTCGCGCCGCACTGCTCTTCAGTTGCAACGGCCGCGGCACGCGCCTGTTCGAGGAGCCGCATCACGACGCCAGCGCCATCCAGCGAGTCCTCGGCCAAATGCCCGTGGCCGGCTTCTTTGCTCAAGGCGAACTCGGCCCCGTCGGCGGCAAGAATTACATCCACGGCTTCACCGCCAGCGTCGCGTGCTTCGAGTGAATTAACTCGTAGGGTGGTTCGAGTCATCGAGACCCACCAAAAAAAATGGTTTTCAATCCTGGTGGGTCTCGATGACTCGACCCACCCTACATTTGCCTCGCGCCGGGCGTCTCGCGAGACAGTGCCGCTCACTCCGGCAGATACCCCTCGACGTACTTCATCAGGTCGAGGCAGTTCAGTTCGTCCTTGATCCCGTCGAGCGTCGGTTCGATCAGCGTGCGGGCAACTTCTTGGACGATGTGGTCGGCGAAGCGTTTTCTGGCTCGGCTGAGTTGCTTGCGGAACGCTTCGGGCGTGAGCGTCTGGCCGGTCATTTCGGAGACCATCTTGGCGAGCGTCGGTGAATCGGCACTCTCGTACTGAGCGGAGACTCGCAGCACCGTGCAGAACAAGTTGTTGGTCGTCCGCTTTTGGTACTTGTCGAGCGACTTCCAGGCCGCCTTCAAAATGCACTTCCGCCAGTCGCTTGTCCATTCGAGTTGCGAGTGTTCGGAGACTGGCATGTGTTCAAGCGACTCGATCGCCAGCGGCACTTGATTGCGTCGGCAGAGCCACTGCATCGCCGCGTTCCGCACGATCGTGATCAGGTAGTAGCGGAACTTGCCCTTGTTCGAGTCGGCCGTGTGAAAGCCCTTCTGGACCATCCGCAGCATGAATTCCTGCTCGACCTCTTCGGCGTCGTTGGGATCGTGAATCAGTGTGGCGACGTATTTGCGGATCGCTCGGCCGTAGCGTTTCACGAACAACGTCGGATTGTTGACCGCCGTCCAGCGCGTCGAGATGCGATTGAGCCACATCCGCTCGCCGGTCTGCGAGTACGACGACTCGACCTCGCCGCTGCCGGTCGAGGGTTTCGAGTCGTCGAGTTTTGAATCAACGTCGGCAGCCATTGCGAGTGCTTTCGCCGTGGGGCAGGTTTTCAACCTGCCAGTCTCGTTGGGTCCGGGCAGGTTGAAAACCTGCCCCACGAAATGCGACGCCAGCGTATCTCAACGACGTGACGCCGAACAACTCGCCCTTGAAAATCGGCACAACCGATACGGCTTGTCGAAGTCTGCTCAGTCGGAGAAACCTTGCTTGTGAGTTGCAGTGGCTCGGTGCGATAATCAAAGTGTACCGATGCGAGCCGCCCCTCGGCTTGTCCCCACCTACCCGCCCGCTCAAACGAACTACCTCCACGAGGCCCACCCATGTTTGAGTTCGATCACGGTTCCAGCCCGAATTGCGAAGGCGTTTCGCGCCGTCAGTTGCTCCGCGTCGGTGGACTCGGTTTTGCTAGTCTGACGCTCCCGACGCTGCTTCGCCTTCAGGCCGAAGCGAAGGCGAACCCCGCCGCTCCCGCGAAGACGCGCGATGACCTCAGCGTGATTCTGCTCTGGATGCAGGGCGGGCCGAGCCACATCGACTCGTTCGATCCGAAACCGGATGCCCCCGCCGAGATTCGGGGCGAGTTCGGGGTCATCGACACGACGATCCCCGGCGTGAAGTTCGTCGAGCATCTGCCGCTGATGGCCAAGAGCCTCGACAAGTTCACGGTCATTCGGAACGGTTACTCGTACAACGGCGGGCACGGTATCGCCGATGCGTACATGCTCAGCGGCTGGCGGTTCTCGCCGAGCACTGTTTATCCGAGCTACGGCTCGGTGGTCGCGCAGGAACTTGGCTATCGCAAAGGGATGCCTCCGTACGTCCAGCTTGGCCCGTGGGTGGACAAGATGAACGCCGGCGGCCAAGCCGGTTACCTTGGCAGCGAGCACAACCCGTTCATCATCAACGACGACCCGAACGGCGGCACGTTCAACATCGACGGCATCACGCTCCCCGGCGGCATGAGCGCCGGTCGATTCACTCGGCGACAGCGGATGCTCAGCCGGTTCGATTCGTGGCAGCGCACCGTCGAGAAAAATGCCAACGACGTCGGTGCGATGGACGCCTTCTACGAGAAGGCCTTCAGCATCGTCACGTCCCCCGCTGCGAAGAAAGCGTTCGACCTCTCGCAAGAAGACCCGAAGCTGCGCGACAAATACGGCCGACACCGCTTCGGCCAAAGCTGTCTGCTCGCGCGGCGGCTGGTCCAATCAGGAGTCCGCTTGGTCAACGTCTCGTTCGCAAGTTGGGACACGCACGCGAACAACTTCGCTTCGCTGAAAGGAACGCTGCTGCCGCAAACCGACACGGGCTACTCGGCACTACTGGATGACCTCGACCGACTCGGCATGATGGACAACACGGTTGTCTTCTGGCTGGGGGACTTCGGCCGCACGCCGAAGATCAACTCCGCCGCCGGCCGAGACCATTGGGTCGGCTCGACCGTCTTCACCATCGGCGGCGGGGGCTTCAAGACCGGCCAAGTCATCGGAGCCAGCAACCAATACGCCGAACAACCGGTCGGCAAGTCCATCGAAATCGAAGACATCGCCGCCACGCTCTACACGGTGCTCGGCATCCCGCTCGACAAGCATTTCGTCTCACCCGACGGCCGCCCCTTCAAAGTCAATCCGGGCGGACGAGTGCTGAATGAACTGTTGGCGTGAGCAATTCCATCGTTCTGCCCCCATCGTTCTGCCATTGTTAGCAGAACGATGGGGGCAGAACGATGATGCGAAACAAAATGGGCTCCATGATGACTTGGCCTCGACCTTCGATTGCCATTCTCGCCTGCTGGTTGATGGCAGCGAGCGTTTCGACACGCGCCGATGAACCGATCTCGTTCGTCAACGACGTGCAGCCGATCCTGACGAAGCTGGGATGCAACCAGGGTGCGTGTCATGGTGCCCAATACGGGCAGGGTGGATTCAAGCTCTCGCTGCGAGCGTTCGATGACAACGCGGATTACACGGAGTTGATTCGCGGTGCCTACGGGCGGCGGATCAAAGGTTCGACTCCTCAGGAGAGCTTGTTGCTCACGAAGCCGTTGATGGACGTGCCGCATGGCGGTGGTCGGCGGATCAAGAAAGACTCGTGGGCGTTTCAGACGTTGGTCGCATGGCTCAAGCAGAACGCTCCGGGACCGGTGGCGACCGATCGAAAATTGAAGCAGGTCGTCGTCACGCCGAGCGAAGCGATTCTGCAATCGGGCCAGACGGCGCAGGTCGCGGCGAAGGCGGTGTACGAGGACGGCTTCGAGGAACCGATCGAACGCAAGGCGTCGTTCGACAGCATGAATACCTCCGTCGCCGAGGTCACGCCGGAGGGACTCGTCACCGCGACGGGCAAGAGTGAGACGGTCGTGATGGTACGGTATCTCGGCACGGTCTCGGTGTGTCGCATCGTCGTGCCGTTTGGACAGAGTGTCGGGCTGGAGAACTTTGCAAAGAACAACTTCGTGGACGAACTGTGGGTCGAGAAGTGGCGGAAGACCGGCCTCTCGCCGACGAAGAATTGCACTGACGAAGAGTTCTTCCGCCGCATTCATCTCAGCACGATCGCCACGCTGCCGACCCCCGACGAGATCAAAGCGTTTCTCGCCGACACCGATCCCGACAAGCGGAACAAGGCGATCGACCGTGTGCTGCAACGGCCGGAGTACATGGACTTCTGGGCCTACAAGTGGGGCGACCTGCTGCGGAACAATCGGAACAGTCTCCAGAAGAAGGGCATGTGGTCGCTGCACAACTGGCTGCGAGCCTCCTTCCGCGACAACAAGCCGATGGACCAGTTCGCGACCGAGTTGATCACCGCCGTCGGCAGTCCGTATCAGAACGGCCCGGTCAACTTCTTCGTCAACGGATATCAGGAGGAGTGGACCGAAGCGACCGCCGCGACGTTTCTCGGCGTGCGAGTGCAATGCGCGAAGTGTCATCACCACCCGTATGAAAACATTTCGCAAGCCGACTACCACAGCTTGCGAGCGTTCTTCGCTCGCGTCGGCAAGAAGAGTTCTTGGGAGTTCGGCATTCAAGGAGGCGAGTTCGTCATCTACGTGAATGACACGGGCGAAGTCGGCCACCCGCGCACCGGAGCCATACTGCCACCGAAGCCGCTCGGAGCACCACCGGCCGACGACCCGGTCGATCGCCGCCGAGCACTCGCGGCCTGGCTCTCCGACAAAAGCAATCCGGCGTACGCTCGCAACTTGGCGAATCGCTACTGGGGCTACTACTTCGGCCGCGGCCTCGTTTCTCCGATCGACGACATGCGTGTGACGAACCCCGCCGCGAACTCCGAGCTGCTGGACGCACTCGCTCGCGACTTGATCGCTCACAACTACGACGTGAAGCATCTGATGCGAACGATCATGCGATCCCACGTCTATCAACTCAGTGCGACGGAAAGGCGAGCGGAGGGTGTCAACCCTCCGAGTGCGGCGGCGAACTCGGCACCGCGGGAACTCGGGGGATTAACATCCCCCGCTCGCCAAGATGCGAATCCCGATGGCGACAACCGTTACGTCACGCACTTCAGCCCCACGCGACTGAAAGCCGAGCAACTGCTCGACGCCGTCGACTTCGCCTGCGGCACGCAAGAGAAATTCCCCGAAGTCCCGCTCGGCTTCCGAGCGATCGCGCTGCCCGATTCGAACTTCCCGAACGAATTCCTCGACGCCTTCGGCCGCCCGCGCCGAGTCATCACCTGCGAATGCGAACGGAGCGACACGCCCAGCATGACTCAAGCCCTGCTGATGATCAGCGGCGGCCTGCTCAACCGAAAAGTCGCCGACTCCAACGGCCGCATCGCCAAGCTCGTGAAAGCCAACACACCCGATGATCAAGTTGTGGACGAACTCGTCCTCTGTTCGCTCTCGCGAATGCCGACGCCTGACGAGAAGCAGGCGGCCCTCGCCGAAATCGCCACTGCCTCCAGCCCGCAAGAAGGCTACGAAGATTTCCTGTGGACCTTGCTCAACACTCGCGAATTCCAATTCAATCACTGAAGGTGAATTGATGCCGAACACTTCCGCCTCAAGACGTGCGTTTCTCCAAGCCAGCGGCGTTGCCGCCGGAGCCTTCGTCGGTGGGCGAAACGTCTTCGCCGAATCGACGAACGCCAATCCTCCGGCCAAGCGAGCGATCGTCTTTCTCCTGCAAGGAGGCTGTTCGCAACTCGATACATGGGACATGAAGCCGGAGGCACCGGCCGAGTACCGCGGCGAGTTCGACTCCATCGCGACCGCGACGCCGGGGTATCGCCTCTGCGAACACATGCCGATGCTGGCCGCGCGGACAAACCAATTCAATGTTTTGCGAAGCGTGCATCACGGGACGCCCAGCCACGAAGCAGCGATTCATTGGGTTCTGACCGGCTACGACTATCCGGGAGCAAACACGACCACGAAAAACCGCAACGACAAGCCGTCGGTTGGATCGTTCGTCGCGAAAGTGAAAGGCTCCAGCCAGCCAGGACTGCCGGCATATTTCTGTGTGCCGGATAAAGGGCAGCTCGGTGATCGTGTGCGGTATGCCGACTCGCATTTCTTGGGCATGGCCTACGCGCCGTTCGAGTCCGGCCCCGTGCCGGTCGATGCCGATTCGCCGTACCGAGTTCCACAACCGTTGGTGATGTTCCGAGATATGCCGGTGACTCGTTTTGGCGACCGACAAGGTTTGTTGCAGCAGTTGGACAAATTCCAGCGAGACGCCGATGCCACTGGCATGATGACCGGCATGGACCAGTTTCGTCGCACGGCGCTGGACATGATCAATCATCCGGTGACTCAAGCGGCGATCGATCTCTCGCAGGAGACGCGGGAGACTCGGCTGCGATTCGGCAGCAACAAGTTCGGCCAACGAGCGTTGATGGCTCGGCGACTAGCCGAAGCGGGCGTGCCGTTCACGTTGGTGAACCTCTCCGACAACCAAGATTGGGACACGCACACCGACAACTTCAACGCGATGAAGACTCGCCTGCTCCCGTTGCTCGATCGAGCGGTCGCGACCCTGCTCGATGAACTGAGCGAACGCGGGCTGCTCGATTCGACACTCGTCGCGGTCGTTTCGGAATTCGGCCGCACGCCGAAGATCAACAACAACGTCGGCCGCGATCACTGGAGCGACGTGTTCTCCGTGATGCTGACCGGTGGCGGACTCAAGACCGGCCAAGTGCTCGGCACCAGCAACGCCCGCGCGGAAATCCCGCAGGACCGACCGATCCACTACAACGACGTCCTGGCGACGATCTATCGGCAGCTCGGCATTGCGACCGATCGAGTCTTCATGCACGAGGGGCGGCCGGTGCCGATTCTGTATCAGGGAACTCCGATTCCTGAACTGATTTGAGAGACGCTGGCTGGCGATCGTTGCGGCGCGAAGGGCTAGACACCTACAAGTCGCTTTCAATGATGACTGAAAGCACCTCACTCAGCCAACTGGCGGAAGCCTCAAAGCCCGCCGTTTCGCTGCCGCGCATTCTGGACCTGACTCTGTCGGAACTCACCGATTGGGTGGTCGCTCACGGTTGGCCGAAGTTTCGCGCGGGGCAATTGCAGAAGTGGCTATTCCACCGCCGTGCGACTTCGTTCGAGCAGATGTCCGACTTGCCGAAGCCGATGCGTGAGCAACTCACGGCCGAGTTCCAACTTTTCGCGGCCGAAGTCGAATCGCATCAGATCGCGTCCGATCGAACTGAGAAGCTGCTGCTGAAACTGGGTGACGGCGAGACCACCGAATGCGTGCTGATGCGCGAGCCGGATCGAGTCACGGTCTGCCTCAGCACGCAAGTCGGCTGTGCGATGGGCTGCGTGTTTTGTGCGAGCGGGATGCTCGGCCTGAAACGCAATTTGTCGCCGGGCGAGATTCTCGAACAACTGCTGCGGATGCAAACGTTGCTCAGCCCCGATGAGCGGATTACGAACATCGTCGTGATGGGCATCGGCGAACCGCTCGCGAACTTGCCGGCGGTTTTGCAGGTGCTCGCGGCGGCAAGTTCGCCGGAGGGACTCGGCATCGGTGCTCGGCACATCACGGTTTCGACGGTTGGTCTGCCGGCGAAGATTCGCGAGTTCGCTCACACCGGCAAGCAGTACAACCTCGCGATTTCGCTGCACGCTCCGAACAACACGCTGCGCGACAAGCTCGTCCCCGTCAACGACAAGATTGGCGTCGATGCGATCCTCGACGCTGCGGACGAATACTTTGAAGTCACTGGCCGACGAGTCACCTTCGAGTACGTTCTCCTCGCCCAGGTCAACGACGAGCCGCAGCACGCGCAGCAACTCGCTCAACTGCTGCGAGGCCGCTGCGCGCATGTGAATTTGATTCCAATGAACGGCGTCTCACTCCTGCCGTATCACGAACCGGCCGCTCCGCGCACGCAGCAATTTGTGGCCATCCTCGAACAAGCCGGCATCCCAGCCTCCGTTCGCAAACGCAAGGGAGCCGACATTGACGCCGCTTGCGGGCAACTGCGCCTCAAGCACGAGAAGTCGTAGCGACAAGTTCAATTGAGCTGCGGATCGAGATTCTCAATCTCCACGATGCGTTGCACTTCGTGCAGACGAAGCTCCGCGAGTTCACGCAGCGGCAAGGCATCGGCACGCTCGAAACAGGGAATCGCCTCTCGCAACAAGCGGATCGCGCCGGGGAACTTGCCTTGCAGGCGTCGCAACTCGGCGAGGTTCATCATGTCGGTCCCTTCACCGCACGCATCGAGCATCAGACGATGCAATCGCAGTGATTGCTTCAGCCAGCGAATGCCGTCATCGAGTCTGCCTTGCGCGGCGGCCAGAAGTCCGAGGTTGCCGGAGTCCGTGGCTTGGCCTTCCCAACAGCCACGCCATTCTTCAATGGCTAACGCACGTCGCCACAGCGATTCGGCAAGCTCCCAATCCTGTTTCAAAAATGCGTCACAACCACATCCGGTCAGATCGCACGCGAGACGACCGAGTTCATCGGCGCTCTGCTGAAGCGACTCGGAGGAATGTCGCATTCGCCGCGTCAATGACTGCTGCTGCCAAATCTCGGCCGTGTCCCATTGCTTCGATTGTCGATACACCGCTGCCAGATTGTGGCAGGCGGCCTCGGTCAATTCGGCATCGTGGCTCATCAAGCCGATCTGCAGCAGTGCTCGAAACTGCTTGGCGGACTCGCCAAGGTCGCCACGAGCGAGCAACCGGCCAGCGGCTTCCACCTGCTC
Organism: Candidatus Kuenenia stuttgartensis; assembly: GCA_945904015.1. Classification (GTDB taxonomy): domain Bacteria; phylum Planctomycetota; class Planctomycetia; order Planctomycetales; family Planctomycetaceae; genus SXKJ01. The sequence continues at coordinate 36,299 of CAMDPK010000068.1, forward strand.
GCTGAACTCGCCTCTCGTGGCGACGAGCTTCGGCCAGCGCGACTCGTGGGGCAGGTTTTCAACCTGCCCTGCATTGAATGGCAGGTTAAAAACCTGCCCCACAGGGATACCGGATTGTTGAGTCATCGTCGTAACGCTCCGCAAGAGGAATGAATCCGAGAGCGAGCGTGCGTGGCATCACGAGATCGACAACAGGTTACAGGATTTTCCGATCACGTCAACTTTGACGGTTGTAGCGATTGGCCGGGTGAAATCTGACTGCTTGCAGGCTGGCTTTGGTGAGCCCACCCCTTTCAAGGTCTTTGATAATTGCTACAACCATTTCGATGACAGGGATTTGTCACGAACCGGGAGGGCACAGGGATGTTGCCGAGTGGCGTCTTGGACAAGTTCATTGAGCGGTGTCCGGCGGCGGTGATGGTGCGGGGGACT
>CAMDPK010000069.1 GCA_945904015.1 Candidatus Kuenenia stuttgartensis
CTCGAAATCCTCCGTGCGCGTGAATCGAAGAGTTTGTTCACACCCTTCAGAGACGCGAATCCCTCGGAAGATTTCGAGCTTTTTCAAAATGTCATCAACTCACCCGCAAAAACATCGCTTGGTTCAGGAATAGTCTGGTCGTCGCAGTACCAGGACTTCGCACGGCGCGTGTCGCAATACGATTTCGGCGACAGAGCCTAGCAGAAACCGTTTGACTCCGTGGTAGCCGTGCGAGGGCATGACGATCAAGTCGGCGTGGGCTTCGGCCGCAAATTCAGCGATGCGAGTGCCGGCATCCCCCTCCAAGACTTTCGAGCAGACGCCTGCGAACTGCGGACGCGACTTGAGATAGTCGGCCAGATGCGACTTGGCGAGATGCAGCCATCGTTCCGGTTCCACCGAGGCAACGACTTCCCCCGCATACGGGATGAAGTTGGGAATCAAGGCCACATGAACGACATGGACTGCTCCCGGTTGCCGAGTAATTTCCAAGGCGGTCTGGATCGCTTCGTCCGACGTGGTTGAGAAATCGATCGGCACCACCACACACTTCTTGGGGGACCAGGACATGATGACTTCTCCTTGAGCAGGGACGTTGTTGATTGCTCATCGCACACAGGCTGAGCATGCGGCGTTACGAGTCGCCGCATTGAAACCGTCTGATTATTGGTTTCGCACGGTGAGCACCGGGCACGGGGCATAGCGGACGATGTTCTCGGCCACGCTGCCCAGCAGCATGTGCTTGACTCCGCGGCGACCGTGAGTCCCCTGGACGATCAGGTCGATGCCGCGCTCTTTGGCGTACTTCACAATCTCGTCGACCGGAGCGCCAACACTCGTGATGCGGTGGACCCGCAGTTTCGAGGCCCATTCCGGACTCGGTTGCTGGGCGAGCTGTTCCTGCGATTGCTTTCGCAGTTCTGGCAGCCAATCCGTGAACGGCGCGAAGGTCTCACCGGTCCCCGGTGCGACAGCGTCGTAGTCTTGCACCACGTTGAGCAGATGCAGTTCGGCCTGGAACTTCTCGGCCAACTCGCAGGCGTAGCGGATCGCGTGCTCGCTGAATTCACTGAAGTCGGTGGGGCAGAGAATGCTGTGCAGTTTGAGCATGTTGGACCCTCCTGGAATGTCTTTCGTGGGGAGCGGACGTGTACTCCGATTGTGATTGCTCAGGGTTTGTCCGCGATCAAGTTGGCTCTGGTCCATTTGTGGCACTCGATGCACTTCATGGTCGCTTCGAACCACGTCAGAGCGGCACCATCGAGCTTTCCGTCTTTGGCATTCTTGGAAAGACGCCTCGTGATCTTCTGAAAATCAGCGCTGTGTTCGCGAAAGAATGGATCGTTTGTGACACGCCATTTTTCAGCGCTGCTCATTTCTTCCAGCTTGGCCGCCCCTTCTTGGATCAACTCGAAATCTTCCAGTGCCAGACCCGCCAGAATTTTTTGTGAGGCGTCCAACTTCATGCGCATGAAGATCGAGAGTCCTTTCCGGGCGGGAGTCGATTTCTCAGCCTCCTTCTTCGCGTCCGGAGCCTTCTCCTTTTGAGCGGCTTCGGGCTTCTTCTGCGGAGCCTCTTGAGTGGCCGCGAACTGAGTCATCGTCAGACCGCTCACGCCGATCAGCGCGACAGCCAGTGCATTCCAACCCCAGCGAGACGCGTTCATCATCAATCTCCTTTTGGAAAAATAGATCCTTCAAAATCAGCGGACCAGTTTGGCAAACGGGTCCGCTGAAGACGATCAAGACTTCAATCCGAGCGTGGTTCGCGGAAGTGGGTGACAGCCCCACGGCACGTCAGGCTACTTGTCAGCCTTTTTTGCCTCGGGCTTCTTGTCAGTCACCTTTTTGTCAGTGGCCTTTTTAGGAACCGGCAGCTTGTCGATTTTGAGCATCTTCAGAAGCTTTTTTGTCTCGACTTGGGCGGCGTCAATTTCGGTCCACATGTCAGTGCAGCAGTCCGCAATGGCGACGTGATCGCCGTGCTCCTTCAAGCAGTGCTCTTCCGCCATGCCGCAGACTTCGTGAGCTTTGGCGTGATGCTTTTCAATCAACGCGATCTGCTTGACGATTTCCGGCTCCTTGGCATGATCGGCCTTGAGCTTTGCCAATGCCTTGTCCGCTTCCGCAAGATCCTTCTTGATACCACCGACAAGTTCTTTGGCTTCCTGCTTCGAGACTGGCGATTGAGGCTGAGCGTATTGATAGAGCATCTGCGACCGATCCTGCGCGTGCTGCTGATAGGCCTGAACGCGGCCACCGTTCCACGCATCGCCGCGAATTTTTGCGCCGGCATCGTTCTGAGCGAACGCGACTTGAGACACCAACACGAAACACAGGGCGAACAAACTCGAAACAGGCAGAATTTTCAGGGTCTTCATGGCAACACCTTTCTGAGAGAAACAACGGGGGACGAACGACTGCCTCAGTGAGCACTTCGAGGCAGCGACGGTGTGCCAACTTGCACTCGCTGTGCCAAACACCGAGCGAGGATTCGTTGCCACGCGTGCGCGGTTCACCGGCAATTAGCTCGACGGCGGATATGCCGAGATCACGTTGGCCGATCTGCGGTCTTGCTTTCCGATTCCGGCGGCGTATTCGGATGCCGACTCGGCACCGCTGTTGTGTGCGGGGTTGATCAGATACCGCTCACTGGTGATGTGCGGAGACGCGCGCTGGCTGGGCATTTTCGGTTTCGGAGCCGCCGCGCACATCGTTGCTCAAGTCGCGCGGTTTCAGGGCCGACAGGTTTTCGCGTTCACTCGGCCGGGTGTGCTCGTGCCTTGAAAGTCGTTCGGAGAAATCTCCACAAACTTCCGCGGGCTCGGAACGGCGTTCGCAAAGTAGGTTGGGATTCCATCCCGACCCGAACGGCCGAGTCTGGTCGGGATGGAATCCCAACCTACGGCGAGACTCCCATGAACGTTCAACGCATTCTCTTTCCGACCGACTTCAGCGAACACAGCCAAGCCGCTGAGAAGTCGGCTTGTGACTTGGCCGACCGGTTCGGTGCCGAGTTGCATGTGCTGCATGTGCTCCACGACCTCTTTCTGACCATGCCGCAGACGGCTGCCGCACTGCTGATCTCACCCAAGGCTCTGGATGATGTGATCAACTACGCCGAAGCGGAAATCCAAAAGGTTCCGCCATCCGCCTGGGCTTCCGGCAAGAAAGTGGTGCGGGTGGTCCGCATCGGCACGACGCACGACGCCATCGTGCAATACGCGAACGAAAACGCCATTGATCTGATCGTGATCGGGACTCACGGCCACACCGGGCTGCGGCATGTGTTGCTGGGAAGTGTCGCGGAACGAGTTGTCCAACACGCTCCGTGTTCCGTCTTGACGGTGCGCTCTCACCGACCAGCCAAGGTCACCGAGAATGTCCTTCAACAGCCGGTGTTGAAGACGGCCTGATGGAGGAATGATGCTATTTACGATTCAACGCTTCAAGAATTGGAGAAGTTCATGAGTTGGCTCCCCAAGAAAACGGTGGTCGTGCCGGTGGATTTTTCGACGGCTTCCGCGGATGCGCTCAAGACGGGGCTGACGCTGGTGGCAACGCCAGCGGACTTGCATGTGATCTACGTCACGGCACCCCCGATTGCATTCAATTATGCCGAGGGCTGGGCTTTGGATGATCCAGCCTCGCGGATGAAAGCCGCGCACGAGCACTTGTCGAAATTCCTGGCAGGCGCGAACGCGGCCGGCGTGAAGACGATCATTCGGGAGGGAGATCCTGGTTTGATGATCGCGGATTACGCGGACGAGATGCATGCCGAACTGATCGTCATGCCGTCGCACGGTTACCACGGGGTCAAGCGGTTGCTGCTGGGATCGGTGGCCGAGCGTGTGCTGCGACATGCCAACTGTCCGGTCCTCGTGTTGCGACGACCGGAATGAGCGGCGCTTCGTTTTGACAGAATTGATTTCGGAGACTCACATCATGGCTGCGATCAAGAAGATTCTGTGTCCGACGGACCTCAGTGACGAGTGTCGGCCGGCGTTGGCGATGGCGTGCGAGTGGGCCAAGCAGTTTGGCGCGGAGTTGCATTTGCTGCATGTGGTTGCGGGGTTGTCGAACCCGTACCCGTATCTCGGCCCGCCGTTCAACGAGGCGATGTCGTGGGAGACAATGATCCGCCAGAAGGCCCGCGATGCGTTGACTGCCTGCGAGTTGCCCGAGGGTTTCGCCTTGCTGAGGGTTGTGCGCGAGTTGCGCAGCGGTTCGCCGGTCGCCCAGATCGAAGAATACGCGAAGGAAAAAGGCATCGACTTGATCGTGATGGGCACTCACGGCCGTAGCGGCTTCTCGCACTTGCTGTTGGGCAGCGTCGCGGAGAATGTCGTGCGTCGCGCGCCCTGTTCGGTGCTCACGGTTCGCCCGGCTGAGCCGCCGAAACCGACGGCGTGAACGGTTCAAAGCGACAGCGCGGGTTGTTTGGCATTCAGGAACCAGCGATCCAGCACGACATGGCGAGTGAACCAGCGATTCCTCAGCAATATCTGGCCGAGCCAAGTTCGTGCGGCGGACGGAAGCCAATGAGACGACGATTCGGCGTGTCTCATGCCCAGCCGTGCTTGCAGCCGCGCCGCGTACTGAGTGACAACGGTCTCTGGATCGCTGCTGTCGAGCAGCGCTGACGCGGCCAGCAATCCCGATTCGAGGGCGGGACGAATGCTCCCGCCGCTGTGAGACGACGCCAGTCCCGCCGCATCACCGATCGGCGCAGTTCAAGTGAGCATTTCAGTTCACATCGCACAGGTGCTAGCTAAGCTTCACGCGAAAGATCGGGCGTGATTCACCGATGATCGGGAAAGAGGCAGGCTGCTGATGTCTGATTCCGCGAAGCCGGAAGACAATCCCGCCAAGCCGGTGGCGTCGTTGCCTCGCACGGTGCGAGTGCTCGGTTTTGCCAGTCTGCTGAATGACATCGCCAGCGAGATGATCTTTCCGCTGCTGCCGACGTTTATCGTCACGGTGCTTGGAGGCAGCCGCACGACGCTGGGCATGATCGAGGGAGCCGCCGATTCGCTGGCGAGTTTGCTGAAGCTGGCGGCCGGGCATTGGTCGGATCGTTCTGGTCAGCGACGGCGATTCATTCTGATCGGGTATGGCTTCACCGTGTTCTTGCGGCCGTGCTTGGGCTTGATGACGGCGACTTGGCAAGTCGGACTGGCTCGACTGGCCGATCGCTTTGGGAAGGGATTGCGCACGGCTCCTCGCGATGCGCTGATCGCCGACGTGACTCCCGGCGCTCAGCGCGGCCGTGCGTTCGGGTTTCACCGCGCGATGGATCATGCGGGAGCGGCGATCGGGCCGCTGCTCGCAACGTTGTTTTTGTGGCTGCGGCCGGGAGATCTGCGCACGTTGTTCAGCTTGTCGCTGTTTCCCGGATTGGCATTACTGACGCTGCTGTGGTTCGGACTGCCCAAGTCCACCCCCGTAATATCGACCGCCGAACACGAGCCACTGCGATTGACGTTGAAGCCATTCGACTCGCGGTTTCGAGGGTTTCTTGTCGCGCTGGTGCTGTTCACGTTGGGGAATTCCAGCGACGCCTTCTTGCTGGTCCGTGCGGAGCAACTGGGAGTTCCGGTCCTGTGGCGCCAGTGTTGTGGTGCGTGTTTCACATCGTGAAGAGCGCGGGCAATTGGTGGCTGGGAGGTCTCGTGGATCGCTATGGCCCGCGTTGGTTGATCGTCTCGGGCTGGGCTTGGTACGCCGTCGTGTATTTGCTCTTCGCAGTGGCGACTGAGGCGTGGCACGCCTGGGCGTTGTTCTTGCTGTATGCCGCGTTTTACGCGCTCACCGAACCCGCTGAGAAAACGCTCGTCGCCAATCTGGTCGGCCCTGAGCGGCGCGGTCTCGCGTTCGGCTGGTTCAACTTCGCGATTGGCATCGCGACTCTGCCGGCAAGCGTGTTGTTCGGGTTTCTCTACGATCGCTGGGGCAGTCTCGCCGCCTTCGGCACTGGCGCGGGACTGTCCTTAGCCGCATCGATCCTGCTGTTGTGGGCCACAAGCGAACGCGGGCAGTCTCGCTAGAGGCAGTTTCCAAATCAGCACGACGCGCCAGCGAGTGGCCGGAATCTCGGAAAAACAAACACTCGCTGGCGCGTCGTGCTAGATTTGCGACCTCGACTATTGAGCCTCGACGCTTCGCAGATACGCGGCCGCCTCTTCGGGCAGGACCGTGTTGATCGACATGCCGCTGCCAAGTTCAAATCCGGCGGGTGTTGTCAAACGCGGAAGAATTTCGATGTGCCAGAGGAAGTAGCTCTTGTCTTCGTCACCGCGTGGGACGGTGTTGATCGTCAGGTTGTAATCGGGATTGTCCAATCCATCCGACAACTTTTGCAGCACCGTCTTCAAAATCTCCGCCAGCGGACGCAGCTTGGTCGCTTCGACATCACCGAACGAGGCGTGATGCGTTTGCGGCAGGATCCAGGTCTCGAATGGCACATGCGAAGCATACGGCAGGAACGCGACGTATTCGGAGTTCTGCACGAGGACGCGCTGTCCGGCCTCTAGTTCGTCTTGTCGCAGCACGCAGTACAGGCAGTGACCGGTCATGTCGAAGTAGTCTTCCGCGATGCTCAATTTCGTTCGCAGCATCCGCGGCACGACGGGCGTGGCGATCAACTGGCAGTGCGGATGCCGCAGCGACGTCCCGGCTCCTTCGCCGTGATTCTTGAAGAGCACGATCATCTGAAAACGCGGATCACGGAGCAGATCGTTGTGCCGCTGCTGCATCGTGTGCAGCAACGCTTCAATTTGCTCGACTGGCTGTTGCGCGAGGTAGACGTTGTGATCGGGGGACTCGATGAGAACCTCGTGCGCTCCGCAGCCACCGCGATGCCGAAAATTCGGCGAGCCATCGGTGCCTCCGTCGGTCGGCTCTTCGATGCGCAGCGCGGGGAACATGTTGGGAATCACCCGCACGCGCCAGTCGGCCGGCTTCGGCAAGCCCCACGCCGGCACGCGGAAAATCTCCGGCGGCGTCAGCTTCTCGTGGCCGGGACAAAACGGACAGACCTTGTCCGCCGATTCGGCCATCGGTTTCGGACATGCTCCGCGGAACTCGTGTGGTCGGCGTGCTCGCGATGGCGCAAAGATCACCCAATCATTGGTCGTCGGGTCGTAGCGGAGTTGCGACATCGCGGCCTTTCACATCGAAACGCGCTCCGCCTCCTGAGAGAACCAACGTGGAGCCACTTGCGGTTGGTTCAGCCCCGGCGGCTCCATGTCCAATTCGTGAGCGAAGTCGTCACGCAGAGTTTCCTCGCCCGCCTTGACCATTTCATGGCCACAGCAGAACGGTGGCAATCGAAACGCTTCTTGCCGAACAACCGCACCGCAACTTTGACAGTGGAAAATCGGACGATTGTGAATCATGGAAAAGCTCCGAAAAGGGGTGAGCATGATTCTTCAGAACCGGGCGACTGGTGTCCTCGGTTATTGGAGTGGTCTCTGGGTTTTGTCAAAACCCATTCGATCCACGTCGATCACCTGAGGTCGATCGGATTTCGTTCTAGCTGCCAAAATCGGACGAGGTTGTTGTTCCGTTTATGACACGCAGTTGGTTGTTGACCCGAGCGACACCCGGAACGCTCTGCACAGTGACCTGTGCCACCTGCTTCAGAAAATAGCTCGGCACTTGTCCAACGAGCGTGACTAACTCTGATTCACATCGCAGATCAACTCGGCGCAGCGGCTGATAGCCGGTTCGATTGAGTTCAATTGCGACACCGATTAACAGTTGCTGTTCCGCGTCTTCGTCGTCATTCGCGGTCGACTCGTCGACGGCCATGCTGGCCCGCCCTCGCACAAGAGGCGGAAACGCGATTGTCATTGTGATGCTCTCCACCGTGAATTACCGCTACCGAAACACCTCTGACGTAGGTTGCAGATGCGGTGCCAATGGACAACATCCTTTCAGAAGTTCTCGCTGACGGCCAAGAGCGCAAGTCGTCGCCTGCAGAATCACGCTCGAACAATTCATTCCGGAAAACGAAGCCGCCAAGCACCGTGTTGATCGCGAACTCTCGCGTGTCGTTGAAGTGTGCCCTGACGCCCATTTGCCCGGTCACAGTCCGTGCCTGAACGCTCAACCGATCCGTTGGTGTTGAGATCCTGCCGGGAGTGACTTCGAGGTTTGCAACGTCCTGGCGGCGATCCCTCGTTTCGTTCGGTCGTGTCCCGTGTCCGCAATGCCGGGCGATCTGACAGGATCAGGATCGTCGGCGCGATTGTCGGTGGCGCTACGACCGGACGTTCAAACGGACGGAGTTCGTCAATCCGAGCGGACACGCCCATCGTAGCCAAGGTGCGATTCGCAGCGGTCGCGAGAGTGCTGCGGATGCCGACATAACCGGCCTCGCTTTTCCACCGAAGTTGAAAACCGGCGGATGACGCCTTGCGAGGGCTCGGTTCGCGCGCACGATCAACAACTTACTCGGAATGAAGTTGTCGCGCGCGGAGTCGGTCATGCGGTTGTTCGATTGGCTCCGTGAGATTCCTCGGCGTGTTCGCTCTGGCCGCTATCGCCGGAAGAGTCGGACCCGACAGCGCCCAGCACTGGCGCTGGAACTTTTGGAAACTCGTGCGTTGCCGAGCACGGTCTCGTTCACCGGCGATCTGCAAACGCCCGGTGTGCTGCTGATCGAGTTGAGCGAGTCCTCGGATTCGACGCTGACCGTGGCCAGTCAAGTTGTGACTCCAGATGGCGGAATTGTCTTCGATGCTCTGCAAGTCACGATCAACGGTTCGGCGGTGTCTGTTCGGCAGGACAGCTCACAACAAGTTATCGCGAATCTGTCGGCGGCGATGGTCGCGCGAATCGTAGTTGTCGGCGACGACCTTGCGAACGTGGTGGATGTGACCGGGGTCACGAGCCTCTTTGGACTACAACAGGCCGCCGCTGTTGGAGATCAGCGGTCGGTGCCTGCGACGTTCAACCAAGCTAAAAACCTTGCCACGCCGAGCTTCTTCGGAGTCATCATGACTACTTTGGACGGTGATGATCGCGTGGTTGGTAGTTCGTTCCATGAATGGGTCGATGCCGGCGCGGGAGACGACAGCGTGACGGTGGGTGACGGCAACGACCACGTCATTGGCGGCGTCGGCGACGACTCGGTGTTCGGCGGCGTCGGTCAAGATCGCCTGGATGGCGGTGATGGCGATGATCTGATGCTGGGAGGACTCGGCGACGACTCGCTGCTGGGGGGAGCAGGAGCCGACGTGTTGGTCGGTGGTTATGGACGAGACAGCATCGACGGTGGCACTGGCAACGATCTGCTGATCGGAGCGACCGTGGCCTTCGACTCCGGACTGATCGCGGGCTTGAGTGATGTCCGCGATCGTTGGCTCGCGCCAGCCGTGAATGATGAGTCGCGGCGGCAAACGATTGCTCCGTCTCGCGCGGTGGTCTTGAATGACATTGATGCGTCCACGACTCAGTTCGTCGTTCCGACGTCGATGGTCGAGGCGTTTGATCGTGCGACCTACGGCACCAAGTTACCGTCGGGATCAAGTCTCTTCGCCCGGATCGATGACGAGGTCGTGCGTGTCGTCTCACGCACCGCGACTTCGGACGCGGACTCCGAAACAATCGTCGTGCAGCGACAGGTCGGTCAAGCGGCGGCACACACTGCGAACTCGCAGTTGATTGTGCAGTCGGGATCAGAGTCGCCGTTGCGGTCGACGGCCTTGTGGACGAGTCCGCCGAGCGGCGACATCCGACAGACGGTCTTCGAGGATTATGTCACCAACACATTGACCGGCGGCGGCGGAGCGGATTGGTTCTTTGTGTCGGACGAGTTGCTGTCGTTGGCCGACACGACCGGTGATCCGCAGCTTGACGGCGACGATGTCCTGACCGATTTGACGTCCGACGATGCTCGATACAAAGCGGTGCAATTGGTGGCGGATGAACGGCGTCAGGCGGTGCCCACGGATTCGAATCCCGCTCCGATTTGGGGCGAGTGGGTGGACGCGATGCGCGGCACGATGACACGGCTCGGTGGCGATCCGGGGACCGAGGTGCTGACGGCGAATCGGCTCGGCGATCCGGCGACGGAGCCGCATGTCTGGGGCGGTTTGGTCCGCACGCCATACGTGACCACTCCCAGTTTCAACGTGACAAGTGACCTGGTCCACCTCGTCAATTTCTCATCGACGCTGGGTGGACCGAACGAGGCGGGGCAGACCAACTGGAATCTGCTGCTGGATGCGAACCAACTGATCGACCCATCGGCGAGCATCACACCCATGACGCCGACGATTCCCAGCCGCAACTGGCGGTGGAGTCTGAATCCGGCCGAGCCCAACATCGAATACGGATTCGTTTCCAGTGTCGGACCAAATGGCGAATTCTCTGGCGTCAGGAAGTATCGATACCTGACGTCGGCTGACGAGGCGAACGATGCCGGCGGGATTCAGCAGGTCTATCAGCACCCCTCGCAGACGCTGGTCTTCACGTCGTTCGATCCGCTGAAAAACGGCGGCTTGATCAACACATCGAAGACGACGTTGTTCTTCAATTCGGAGAACGGGCACAACTACACGCTGCTGTTGGGCAATCCTCGCGATGCGAGTCAACCGGGCGGTTTTGATCGATCCGTGGTGAACGCCTACGTCGTCGATTTGGACGTCGCGCCGCTGGCGAACTCGAATCTCTGGAACGATCCAGTTGTGGCCAGTTTCCGGTTGACCGCGCCGGAGGGATCGCCAGGTTTTCCGTTCGGAAGCACCCCGCAAAACGTGGACGACTTTTACTTCGCACCGGACGGTCGTTCGATCATGGTCAGTTATCAAAGTGCCGACGGCGCGGCATTTCGATTGCTGGATGTCGATTTGCAGGCGGGCACGATCCGTCCACACATCATGCCGGTGACACCCAAGCCGGACGGTGAGATTCCCGAACTGCGGCGCGACGACGTGCGACTCAACGGCTTCTTTCCGATGCGCTGGCATCATCCGGTATTCGCACAAGGAGCCAGCGGCAAGACGTACGTTGTTGGTCAGCCTGGAACGTGGAGCAAGGACAATCTCGTCGGTCCCAATATCGAGTATCTCGCCGGTGTGAAGATCATCGGACAAGTGATGCGGTTCGATCCGCTGACGAACATGTTCTCTTCGCTGACGAATCCGGCGTTGGAGAACTTCTTGCCCGGTCGCGAGACAGTCAGCGACTTCACCGCGACGAATACGCAGAATCCCGGCTATGTGTTCGCCTCGTACTACAGCGGGACCGGCAGGATCACGGCGTTGTCGCCCGCTTATCAAGGGGCGATTGTCGCCATCAACTTGGAGCAACCGGCCGGACCGGACGGTGCGGTTGTGCTGGCGAAGCATCGTTCGCAGTTTGGCGACAGCTACATCGCTCAGCCGTTCGTCAATGCTTCGTCGGATGGAACTCAGTTGTTGTTTCACAGCACCTGGGGCGAGTACCAGCAAGTCGTCAGCACGTATGACATCCAACCGGGACGTCACATTGAATTGCACGCGAGCGGCAACGTCGTGCTGCGTCGCACGGGGGCGAGTTCGGTCGCGCTGTTCGCCAGTGCGAGTTCCACCACTCCGATCGCTGGGACACAGACGACGATTTCCGCGTTCGACACGTTGATCGTCAGTCCTGACACGGGTCAATCGTTGCAACTGAGCCTCGACTTCTCGGCCGGGACTCCGGTCCCGAAAGGGGGCGTGCTGGAGTTCGACGGCGAGCACTCGAATGCGGATCGGCTGACCTTGCTGAACGCGGCGAGTTCGGGCACATGGAATTGGTCCGTGACCGGCGAAGGGGCCGGACAAGTGCGCGGCACATCGACGGGACTGATTCGCTTCTCAGGCATCGAGTCGCTGACCGGCAGTGAAGGGAATGACGTCTTTCACATCTCACCGTCGGCGCGGTGGACTGGGACGCTCAGCGGCGGCGCAGGGACCGATCGGCTGAACTTCGGAGCGTTCGCGACGAGCGTGTCCGCTTCGCTGCGAGACGGGGTGGCGTCGTTTACAGAGACTTCGTTTGTCGGTCAGATCGCGCAGTTTGAAGACATTAGCGGCGGTTATGGCGACGACACACTGATCGGCAATGATGTCGTGAATTCGTTGGATGGCGGCGTAGGTGACGACACGATCCGCGGTGAAGGCGGAGACGACGTGATCTTCGTCGGACTCGGCGATGATTCCATCGACGGTGGCGCGGGGACCGATCTGCTGGTGGGGCAAGGGGACATCGATTTTCAACTGACCGATGCGACGCTGGTCAGCGCGTTCGGCGGCGATGCCTTGCAGAGCATCGAACTTGCGCGGCTGGCTGGAGGTGCCGGCAACAACTTGCTGGACGCGAGTGGTTTCTCCGGATCGGTCACGCTGACGGGTGGCGAAGGGAACGACACTCTGGCCGATGCCTCTGGAAACGACAGCTTGGTCGGTGGCAACGGTGACGACGTCTATCGGCTGATCGCGGGCGGCACGGACATCTTGGTCGAAGCCGCGAGCAGTGGGATTGACCTGCTCGACTATTCGTTGGCCGGTGGCGGTGTGAGCCTCGATTTGAGTCGAGTCACTCAGCAAACCGCGCGACCCAATCATCGGCTGACGCTGGGTGCGGAGCTCGAACAGTTTAGCGGGTCGCGATTCGCTGACATCGTGACGTTGCTGACCGCAGACGCGGGACTGACTCGGCAACTGGATGGCGGCGTGAATGACGATGCGACGGCGCTCGACACTTTGCGAATTCTGAACGGCACGATGGCTTGGAGGCTCAGCGGCTCGACTGGCGGCACAGTCGCGGGGAGTCCGTCGATTGCTCCGCTGCAGTTCACGGGATTCGAGTCACTCACGGGCGGCAATAGCGACGATGCGTTCGTGCTGGCACCGGGCGTCACGTTTGACGGTGTGATTGACGGCGGCAGCGGGAGCGATTCGCTGGATTGGTCGCAGTTCGGGAGCGGTCGCGCCGTCACGTTGACCGCCAACAGCGGTGCAGGTTTCGCTGGTCAAGAGGCGTCGTTGCCGCGCGGCTTCCGAGGGATCGACTTGCTGATCGGCAGCCTTCGGCCGGACACGCTAGTCGGTGCCGACGCGACGATGAACTGGGACGTCTTCGGGAATCAAGTGACTGATACGGCGAACAATCGGTTGCTGAAGTGGAACTCGTTCGAGTCCCTGCGGGGCGGCGCAGGCAGCGATACGTTTACGAACGTGCGGACGACTTCGGCGATGACGCTCAATGGCGGCGCGGGGAACGATTCGGTGGATGCGTCGACGATGACAACGGCAATCACGCTGCTGGGGGGCGACGGCAACGACACGTTGATCGGCGGCTCGGCGTCCGACAGTCTCGGAGGGGACGCGGGAGATGACTTGCTGATGGGCGGACAAGGCAACGACACGCTGTCGGGCGGCGTGGGGAATGACCTGTTCGATGATACCGTCGGCGGCAATCAGTTCGACGGCGGCGACGGCAACGATGTGATCCGAGTTCTCGGAACGTGGACGGTCGGCACGAGCGGTGCCAGCACGACGCACAAAAGTGTGGAGGTGGTTCAAGGAGCCGGCGCGTCCGACGTGCTCGCCGGGACCAGTGGCGCGGACCTCTTCACTGTGACAGCGAAAGGAGTGCTAGTGGGCGGCCAAGTCTTTCAAGGCTTCGAGAAGGTGCAAGGGGGCTTGGGACAAGACACAGTGACAGGTGGAGCGGAAGACGATCAATTTGGAGTCAGCTCGAAGGGCACCGTCACGGCCTATGGCTCGACACTGCAAGCGTTCGAGTTCGTCTCTGGCGGCGGCGGCAACGATCGGCTGCAAGGGGACAATGCGACGAACGAAGCATTCACGGTTGGCGCGGCGGGCGTGAGCATCTTCGGCGTTTCGGGATCGTTCCTGAGTTTCGAGGTCTTGTCCGGCGGCAACGGCAACGACTCGCTGATCGTGTCGAGTCTGGCTGGTATCTCGACGTTGTGGACGATCTCACGCACGAACGGTGGCGAAGTGGCGGGGCTGACGTTCTCGGACATCGAGACAGTGCGCGGCGGCAGCGGCGACGATACGTTCGCGATTCTGCCGAGCAGTTCCGTTGCGCGGATTGAAGGTGGCGGCGGTCGAAACTGGCTGGATTACTCGGCGTTCGACACTCCCGTTAGCGTGAATTTGAAAGGACTGAGCGGAACGGGTGTCAGTTCCTTGGCAGGCATCACGGCCGTCCAAGGCGGACGCGGATCAGATCAATTGACCGGCAACGGCGGCAACGAACTGGTGATTGGTGGCGAAGGAGACGACACGCTCAACGGAGGTGACGGTAACGACACGCTCATCGGTGGGGTGGGACGTGATGTGCTGACCGGCGGCGCGGGGCTTGACTGCGTGACCGAGACCCGCGACTCGGACATGACGCTGACAAACTCGTCGCTGTCCTTCGGCGGAGTTTCCGAGGACACGCTGGTCGCTGTCGAAAAGGCGTTCTTGTCTGGAGGCGTCTCGGCGAACGTGATCGATGCGTCGGCGTTCACAGGGCAGACGACGCTGATCGGCGACAGCGGCAACGACTCGCTGACGGGCGGCTCCGTGGTCGACAGTCTCGATGGCGGCGCGGGGGATGATTTACTCAGCGGACGAGGCGGCAATGATTCGCTGCGCGGTGGTGTGGGGGATGATGTCCTCGACGATTCTGTGATCGGAGCTTCGCTGAACGGCGGAACGGGCACGGACACGCTGCGAGTCACCGGTTCGTTCGCGATGACTCTGGCCACGATGAAGGCCATCGCCGAGATCGAAACGCTGCTGGGGACAAGTACGAGCGACTCGCTGATCGGCACACCAAACAGTGACGTGTTTCAACTGACGTTGCCCGGAGTCGTGATGTTGAATGGGTTGACGATCCTCGGTTTCGAGACGCTCGCGGGTGCGGCTGGAAACGATGCGTTCGTGGTTTGGGACGGTGTGCTCTTCGGCGGGGTGCTCGATGGTGGTGCTGGCATCGACGTTGTGGATTTCTCAAAATCATCCGTCAGCCGCACCGTCGCGTTGACGAGCGGTTCGACGGCGGGGTTCTCCGGTCGCGAGCAATCCTTGGGCGGATCGTTCTTGACGGTCGAGTCGCTGATCGGCGGTTCCGGCAGCGACACGCTCAGCGGCTTGAATGTCAACGCGACCTGGGACTTGGCCGGGAAACAGTACAAAGACCTGTCGTCATCGACGGCGGCGAAAATCCTCAGGTGGGATGCCTTCGAGAATTTCGTCGGTGGTTCGATGGTGGACACGTTCTCCGGTGCTGCGGGTTCCGTTCCTCTGTTGCTCAATGGCGGTGCGGGGAACGATTCGCTGGATGCGTCTGCGGCGTTGGCGTCGGTGACGCTGATTGGCGGCGACGGCAACGACACTCTGACGAGCGGTCGTGGCGACGACTTGCTGGATGGCGGCGATGGCACTGATCGCCTCGTGGCTGGCGCTGGCCATGATCTGTTGCTTGGCGGCGGCGGAGTGGACAGTCTCGATGGCGGCGATGGCGACGATGTGTTGTTCGGCCAGCTTGGCAACGACGTCCTGCAAGCGGGCACCGGGAACGATCAGCTCAGCGGTGGTGTGGGAAACGATTCATTGCTCGGTCAGGACGGGAATGACACGCTGGTTGGTGGGTCCGGCAGCGACACGCTCGATGGCGGGGCCGGAAATGATCTGTTGGCTCCGCGCAACGGGTCCGGAACCGTGGAGACGGATGCGGTCACAGTGCTTTCCGAAGATCTGGCCATCACAGACAGCTACACGCTCATCAGCGAATACGATGTCCTGAGCCGTCGCATCCGCCCCTTCGCCTGGCTGGGGCCGGAGTACGAGGCGACATAGCACAAGCAGGGAAGATATGAGATGGGACAGTAGAATTAGAGCTGCGTCCACTTTCCGCTTCCTTCCCCGACTGATGCCACCGCCGATCTTCACAGCGACAGTGGATGACTGGATTTTACGGCAGGGGTTGTGACGGTACGCCGGGCCGGATGGAAACGAGGGGTCGAGTCAATTGCGCAGACGAGGGCGTCTGTTGTCGCATTGTGCCGGAGATCTACCGCGAGTTTTGACAATTTGTAGCGGGCACGCTTGACAGACTTGATTTGTTGAAGGTCGCTGGGAAATATGGCTCCCGGCTGCTCTCGCGATTGAGGTTCGCTTGCGCAATTTTGAAGAACTACCCCCTCTCACGGTTTTCACAAACGAGAGGACTGGCCGCCGGCTGAAGTTCACAAGAATGACTCTTTTGACCTCTGACACCGCTCACTGATCGGCCCTCTTGCATTCTCGGCCGAACGCCTGTCGCTGATCTTGCTTCATGGACTGGAGCCGATTGGTGGACTCCGCACTGCTGCGGTTCCTGGAACGCTCCACTGCTCGACGCTGCTGGGGATTCTTGACTCATCGGGTTCTGGAGCGTTGGCCTCGCTGACGCTTCGGGTTACTTGGGAAATTGATCATGAGTTCTGACCCTTTGGGATTCTTTCTGACGTGGGTGACTTACGGCACTTGGTTGCCGGGGGATGCTCGTGGTTGGGTGGAATACCAGCGAGGATGGCAGCTTCCCGATCCCATTCGGGAATTGGAGTCGAGCGCGCTAATGACCGAAGACGCCTGTCGTTTGAACGAGGACCAGCGATTGGCTGTGGAGGCGCAGCTTGCGGAAACGTGTCAGCATCGCGGTTGGTCTCTGCATGCGGCGAACTGCCGGACGAATCATGTGCATGTGGTCGTTTCGGCGGCGAGGACACGTCCCAAGAAAATTCGGACGGACCTCAAAGCGTGGGCGACGCGATGTCTGAAGGAGCGTTTCGACTCCACTCGCGAGAACTGGTGGGCCGAGCGGGGCAGCATTCGGTTTCTGAATAGCGAGGAGAGCATCGCCGCCGCCGTCGAATACGTCTTGGAAGCCCAAGACAGAAAAGACCAAGTCACACGCAGCGTGCCCCAAGTCACCCGAAGCGAGGGCGAGAGCCAAGTAACCCGAAGCGTCAGCGAGGGCGAACGCTCCCCCAACGCCCAAACCCGAAGCGTCAGCGAGGGCGAACGTTCCCCCAACGCCCAAACCCGAAGCGTCAGCGAGGGCGAACGCTCCCCATGACTCTGAACTCATCGCGTCTGGGAGCGTCTGCCCTCGCTGACGCTTCGGGTTACTTCGTCTGCCCTCGCTGACGCTCCGGGTTACTTCCCCCAACAGTCAGTTTTCATGATGAAACTTTTCCACTGGTTGAAGTCCTTTCGCCATCGAGCCGGTCGTCGTGGCCATCCACGTCGCGCGGGATTTGGACAGCGGTCCTGGTCCGCCTGGCGTCCTAGCGGGATCACGACGGCGGACGTTGGTCCGATCGTGGAGCAACTGGAAGACCGCACGCTGCTCGCCACGTTTGCCGGCGTGGGCACGTCGCTCAATCTTGGTCTCGAAACCAACGAGCAGTTGGCCGTCGTCAGCAATGGGTCGACGTATAGCCTGTCGCTCGGCGCGTCGGGTACGTGGGGCGGCAGCGACGATGCGAACGTGACCGGCACCGGCACGAACGTGCTGACGGTCACGGCCGCGGGCATCGCGGCGTTCACCACGGCGATTAACGTCGCCGATTCCGGTCCCGGCACGACGGTCACGTTCAACGACGGCGGGGCGCACGATTACCAGAACAGTTTCCTCGTCACGCTCGACGACGCCGCGGCGGGAACGATCGCCTTCAACGGCTACACCGGCTTCACCGCGGCGAGCGAACTGCGGGCCGTCACGACGCGGAACATCGTCGTCCACAGCGGCGCGACCGTCACGACCGTCGACGGCGACCTGACGCTGTCGGCCAATCAGCAGGCGACGCCCGGCAACGGTCAGTTCGTCGGCATCGAACTCGCCCAGGCAACGCTGCACGTCCGCGGCAGCGGCGACCTGTCGCTTGCCGGCCGCGGCGGCAACGGGCCGCTAGAGGGCCAAGGGGGCATCCGCGCGTTTGAGTCCGACCTGCTCAACAGCGGCACCGGCAGAATCACGCTCGCCGGAACCGGCGGGACCGGTTCGGCGGACGGCAACTACGGCGTCGCGGTTTTTGGCGCCGAGGTTGAGATTGACTTCGAATTTGACCATCATACGTCGCGTATCCGATGCGTCGCCGATGTTGGCGACACTTCCAATAATCACATCGTGATCACCGGTCACGGGGCCGGCGCGGGAACATCCGGGAGGGCGTTCGGAGTTTCTATCGGCGGCTTCGTCGAAACCGAAGCCTCGCTCACGGTCGACGGGACCGGGGGGGGGCGGCTCGGGGGACTTTAATTTCGGCGTGGTTTGGGGCGCGGAAACCGGCGCGGGTATCTTCGTCATCACCGGGCAAGGAGGCGGGTCGGGGGCTTCCGGGAACGATTTCGGCATCATAATCGGTAGTCTTTTCGGAATTTATTGCGGATCTCTCACGCTGCGAGGAACCGGCGGCCCAGGATCGGGGGTAGGGAACTACGGCGTGGATTTCAGTGATATTCTTCTTTTCTCCGCCTCCGATATCTTGGTCATTGGACAAGGAGGCGGGTCCTGCAAACTAGCGCTAGCGGATTGGAGGCGGGACACGGCGTCGTGCAAAGTTACTTTGGGCCTTTCAACATCTTCTCGTTCCACGGCTCGGTAACGATTCAAGGCACCGGTAACCCTTATGGAGGGAAAGGCGTCTGGATAGATGGCGACGTCAATGGGGGTAATGCCGGGAACATCCAAGGCATCTACGGCGAAAATGTCCTGATCACCGGCGAATTTGGCCTGGTATTTATGCTGACAGTGGACGCTCGTGACTCAATCACCCTCCGCGGGATCTCCGCTACCGGCGCCCCGTATGACGTCTTTGGCGGGAGAATCGGCCGGCGCCATGGGGAAGACGACGGCAGCTACTCCGCTCCCTCGGTGACCGTGCAAGGCACCGGCGACGTCTACCTCTACGACGCCACCGGAAGCGCGGTTACGTTGCAAGCGACCGGCACCCTCTATGACAGCTCCATCGTCTTGGCGGACACCCTGACGACGTCGGCGGCGGTCACGACGAGCACCGCCGTGCTCGGCGGAATGCCGCCGGTCGACGGCGGTAATCCGATCACGGCCCGCGGCATCGTCTATGCCCGGACGGCCGTCAACGATCAGCCGATCCTCGGCGGCCCCGGCGTCGTCGAAATCGACCATCCCACCCAGACGACCGAGCGCTTCACCGTGCCGGCGACCGGCCTCAGCTCGGGAACCGAGTACTCGTTCACCTCCTTCGTCACCACCAGCCTGGGCACGACCTACAGCCCCTGGGCGTCGTTCACGACCATGTCCGCGTCGAACCAGGCCCCGACCGACCTGGCGCTCGGCAATGCGACGCTCGCCGAGAACGCCGGCACGAATGCGACCGTCGGCACGCTTACCACGACCGACCCCGACGCCGGGAACACGTTCACCTACACGCTGGTCGACGGCGCCGGCGACAACACGGCCTTCAACCTCGCCGGCGACGTGCTGCGAGCCAACGCGAGCTTCGACTTCGAGACCAGGGCCGGCTACTCGGTCGTGGTGCGGACGACCGACCAGGGAGGCCTGTCGTTCGACAAGACGTTTGCGATCACGGTCACGAACGTGAATGACGTGCCGGTGGCTCATGCCAGCAGCGTGACGACGAACGAAGACATCGCCAAGACGTTCACGGTGGCCGACTTCCTCTTCACGGACGTGGAAGACAACGGCTTGGTGTCGATCACCGCGACCAATCTCCATCTCGCCAGTGGCGACACGCTGAAAGTCACTCAGAACGCCGGTCTCGTCAATGTGGCCAACGGGATGATGATCACGGTGGCGCAGATTCCTTCACTCATCTACACGCCGGCGGCGAATCTCAGCGGGGCCGCCCGCTCGACGTTCGACTTCAAAGTGAACGATGCCGACAGTGGCACGGTTGCGGCCACGATGAAAATCAACGTTGGGGCCGTGGCCGATACACCGAGCGTGACCAATGCGGCGACGACGGTCGATACACCGACCACCAGCGGCTTGGTGATCTCACGCAACGCCGCTGACGGCGCGGAAGTGACCCACTTCAAGATCACCAACATCACCAACGGGAAGCTGTTCCGGAACGACGGCGTCACTCAGATCCTCAATGGGGCGTTCGTGACCTTCACGCAGGCCAATGCCGGGTTGAAATTGACTCCGAACGCGAATTTCGTCGGCGACGGCACCTTCCAGGTGCAAGCATCGGTCAGCGCTACCGACGCCGGTTTAGGAGGGAGCAGCGTGACCGCGAAGGTGATCGTCGCTCAGAAGGTGACCGTCACTCAGACGGTGTCCGTGGTCGCCACTCGATCCACCGCGACAGAAGGGTCTGCAACGACGGGACAATTCAAAGTGTCGGTCCCCCAAAACGTCTCTACCTCGACGACCGTTTCCTTCACCGTGGCGGGGACAGCCACGGCGGCGGACGGCGTTCCCGTATCCCGATCCGTCACGATCCCGGTGGGCGCGAACTCCGCAACGTTCGATGTCGCCGCCATCGCCGATCACCTGCATGAAGGGAGCGAGACCGTCCTCCTGACGCTCACCAACACCGACAACGTTTTCGCGGTGGTGGGAAATCCGAAGCAGGCCACGGTGACGATTCTGGACATTGATCCGGTTCCCACGATTTCGATCAAAGATCTCTCGGTCATCGAAGGCTCGACGGCCATCGCGAACTTCACAGTGACTTTGAACGTCGCCAACTCGACGGCCGTCACGGTGAAGTTCAAGACGAAAGCCGGTACCGCAACCGCCGGAGCCGATTACACCGAAACGACCGGAACTCTGACCATTCCCGCCAACGCCACTTCGGCGACGATCCCAATTCCCATCCTCAACGACAACATTTATGAGGGCGTTGAAAAATTCACCATTGAACTGTCCGCTCCGACGAATGCCGTGTTGGGAACGCTCAAAACGGCCACCGCGACGATCAACGACGATGAAACTCAACCGCTGCTCCAGATCACCAGTGCCGTCACCGTGAGGGAAGGCGCGCAGAATGGCGGAGTGATTGCCACGTTCACCGTGAGTTTGACGGGGGCCAGCACGTTGCCAATCAGCGTCGACTACGCAACGGCTGATGTCACGGCGAAAGGAACCCCGCAAGTTCAGACGACCGGCTTTGATTACAGGGCACGCCAGGGAACACTGCTCTGGAATGCGTTCGACGCTCGCCCGAAAACAGTTTCGGTGATTGTCTTCGGTGACGTCGTTTACGAAAACACCGAAACCTTCCAGGTAAATCTGAGCAAGGCCGTAAACGTGATGTTGGGATCTGGTGCTGGAAATAGCCTGTGTGTCGTCACGATTCTCGATGACGATACCGTCCCAACAATCTCGACCAAAAATATCTCGGTCAACGAGGGAACGGGATCGGGAACAACCACCGCAGCCTCTTTCACGGTCAGTCTCTCCAATCCCAGTGCGTTCACCACCACCGTGAAATACGCGACCGCTAACGGAACTGCGATGTCCGGGTTGGACTACACTCAGATCCCAGCGACGACTTTGACATTTGCGCCGGGCGAGACCAGCAAGATGATTCCGGTCACGATCAACCGCGATGCGCTCAACGAAAACAACGAGACGTTCCTGTTGAACCTGAGCAACGCGGTGGGTGGGACCATCAGCACGCCCAATGCCACTGGAACAATCCTGGACGACGACGTTCCGCCAAACCTCTCGATTGGAAACGCGGCGGCGATCAAAGAAGGGGGCCACTTGCTGTTCCCAGTGACGTTGTCCAAAGCGAGCGGGAAAGCCATCACGGTCCAATATGCCACGTCAAATGGAACCGCCGGGGCCGCTGACTACACAACAACCGCCGGAACGCTCACGTTCGCGCCGGGATCGCTGAAGCCGACAGCAGGAGGCAATGTTGACGCCAATGGAAACATCAAGGTGCCGGCTCTCAGCGATGCGATTCAAGAGAAAGACGAAACGCTGTCCGTGAATTTGAAGAGCCCGACCAATGCCACGCTCGCGACCACTTCGGGAACTGGCACGATCCAGGACAATAGCCCGAAACCGCAATTGTCCATCAACAGTGTTTTCCAGAAAGAAGGCCACAGCGGGACGACCAACATGGTGTTTACCGTGACGCTGTCCGTCCCCAGTGCGTTTCCTGTAACCGTGACGTTCACTTCAGTCGCTGGCTCGGCGACCGCTGGAACCGACTTTGTGGTCAAGAGTAGTGGCACACTGACGTTCAATGCGGGCGTCACCGCTCAAACCATTACCATCCAGATCAAGGGGGACACCGCCTTGGAAGGCGACGAGGCGTTCACGGTCAAATTGTCGAGCCCCACGAACGCCACGATCTCAACTTCGGTCGGGACGGGCATCATCCAGAACGATGATTGAGTCACTGCCGCGTGACTTGTGGCTCAACGCCGCAATTGGTGGGACATCTAACGTTTAACGCTGGGTGTTAGATTTCCTGAGCCGCCGCATCCGCCCCTTTGCCTGGCTGGGGGCGGAGTACGAGTGACGAATGGGAGCGGAAACGGTTGTTGCCTTCCGATTTCTACCGTTTCTGGACTTTGCCGAAGTTCGAGCCGTAGAATCCCTGCCGTTTTCCCGCCTGAGTCTGCGTCGGCGATGGCTGACGTCCCGCCTCATTTGACCCGCCTCAATTTCACAAGGTCTCGACATGTGGTTCTGTGTTCGTCTTTCGTCGATTCCTCGAACGGTTTGTGTTCGGCCGTGGTTCGCGCTCGGTGCGGTGCTCGGCCTACTGCTGGCCGGCTGCCAGAACCGCGATGAGATCAAGCGGTACACGGTCAAGAAGCTGCCGCACTCGGAACGAAAGGTGGTCGAAAAGCCGCAGAGAGAACCAATGCCGACCGGGCATGGCCAAGCGGCGAGCGAGCGGATGTTGGCCGCGATTGCGCCACGCGGTCGGACGTTTTGGCTGTTCAAGCTCACGGGGTCGAAGGACGCAGCGGCCGGCCAGATGGAAAAGTTCCTGGGCCTGATTCAGTCACTGAAGTTCTCGGACGGCGAAGATGCGAGTCCTGAATGGACGCTGCCGGAAGGCTGGACCGAACGCAAAGAGGCCGATCCGTCCGCGGAGCGATTCGCCACGCTGATCGCCAATGTGGACGGCGAAGAATTGCCGGTGTCGGTTGTTCGGTTTCGGTTCCCGTCCGAAGGTTCGACCGATCGCGTGCCGCTGATCATCGTCAACGTGTGGTGCGAACAATTCGGATTGCCGGTCAAGACGGAGTCCGACCTCTCGGCCGAAGAGCAACCCAAAGGTGCCGAGGTGCAGCAGCTTGAGGTTGCTGGCACGCAAGTCACGCTGGTCAATTTCTTGGCGCAAGAAGCTCCGGCGGCACCCGGTACGCCAAAGTGGACGGTGCCGGAAGGTTGGAAGGCAACCGCTGGCACCAGATTTTCGACAGCAGCATTTTCCGTCACGGACGGAACGAAATCGGTCAATGCAACCGTCAGCAAGGCAGGGGGCGACTTGTTGGGGAATCTCAATCGCTGGCGCGATCAGGTGAAGTTGCAACCGTGGTCGCAGGCCGAAGCGTCGAAGTCCGTCAAAACGCTGACTGTCGACGGCAGTGAGGGGACGTTCGTGGACTTCGTTGGCAACGACAAGAACACCGACAAGCCGATGTGTTTGCTCGGCGTGATCGTCAATCACGGCGATTCGACCTGGTTCTTCAAACTGACCGGCGACATCGAGCTGGCTCAGCGCGAGAAAACGAACTTCGAAGCGTTCGTGCAATCGGTGAAGTTTGAGTAGCGGACGAATGAGACTCATAGGACTTATCGGTCCTATTCGACCTATTGAATGTCGGGAGACGAAATCATGGCAACCGCAGACATGCTCAATGATCGTTCCGCAACCGATTCGGACATTGCGGTCGGACCGCTGGTCGCGAAGCTGATGCGCCCGTTGGCGTCGTTGAAGTTGACGGTGGCGCTGTTGTCGATGGCGACGTTTCTGGTGCTGGCCGGGACGATGGCTCAGGTGAACGCGGACATTTGGGAAGTGGTCGAGAAATACTTCCGTTGCAATTTGGCATGGATCGACCTGCAAATTTTCTTCCCGCCGTCGTTCTTCCCCAGCAAGCCGGACGTGCCCGATTGGATGGTGATTCCGTTTCCCGGCGGCCGACTGATCGGCGTCGTGATGTTTTTGAATCTGTTGGCCGCTCACGGCATTCGGTTCAAGACCCAGGCGAAAGGGAATCGGCTGTGGGCGGGAGTCGGTGTGATCGGACTCGGTCTGCTGACGACGTGGCTGGTGGTCGTGAGCGGTTCGAATGCAGATGGTTTGCAGTCGGATAGTTGGGTTTCGTGGAACGCGCTGTGGCTGCTGTTCAAGTTTGTGCTGACGGGGATTTGGGGTTATGCGGTCTATGAGACTGTCCGCATCGACTCGACTGAGCCGGGCGACGCGGTCAGCCGGAAGCCGATCCCGTTTTGGGTCAAAGCGACCGGCTGCACTGCGGGGGGGCTGCTGCTGGCTTGGCTGTGGGTGTGGGGCAACGTGCTCGACGATTCGTCGATGCGGATTCTATGGCAGTTGCTGAAGGGGACGCTGTCCGGTGTCGTGCTGCTGATCGGCTGCGTGATGGTCTTCAAAAAGCGAGCGGGCATTGTGCTGCTGCACTCCGGCATTGGACTGATGATGTTCAGCGAGTTGCTCGTCGGATTGTTTGCAGTGGAGGGTCAGATTTCGCTTGAAGAGGGAGAGAAGACGAACTTCGCTCTCGACATCCGTTCGTCCGAGCTGGCGATCGTCGAGTCTGCTGGCACGGATTCCGAAACGCACGTTGTCGTCCCAGCTTCGCGACTGACTCGCGGAATCGGCAAGGACAAGATCACGAACGAGCTGCTGCCGTTCGACATTGAGGTGCTGGAGTACCACAAGAACGCTGACGTGCGGCCGACGAAGGACGAAGCAAAGATCAAAGCGACTGCCGGCATTGGCAAGTCGCGCGAGTTGGTGCCGCTCGTGCCATCGACAGGGGTTGGAGGCGACGGCGAAACGGACATGCCGGGTGCGTTCGTTCGACTGACGAAGCGTGGCAGCGGTGAGGAGATCGGAACGTATCTCGTCGCGGTGCTTCTCACCCGGCTGGGGGAGCCTATTTCCGAGACGATCGAAGTCAGTGACAAGAAGTACGATCTCTCGCTGCGATACCGCCGCGACTACAAGCCGTACACGGTCGAGCTGAAAGATGTGGACGGGACAAATTATCTCGGCACAAACACGGCGAGGAATTACTCATCGGACATCCGCGTGGTCGATGAGTCGCGCGGAAAGGATTTCGAGCATCACGTCTGGATGAACAATCCGTTGCGGTACGCCGGCGAGACGTTTTATCAACAGAGCTTCATGCAGGCCGGAGGTAGGGAACGCACGACGCTGCAAGTGGTCTCGAACAGCGGTTGGATGATTCCGTACGTCGCGTGCATGATCGTGGCGGTCGGGATGTTGTTTCAGTTTTCGGTGACGCTGTTGCGATTCCTGGATCGTCGCGCCCGCGAATCGAAGGCTGTGACGGCGGCGGTTGTCGTTGACGGTGCGGCCCGCTGGGTGCCGATCGTCGTGGTCGCGTTCCTGGCGTTGTGGGTCGGCAGCAAGACAAAGGCTCCGGCGTTGAAGTCCAACACCTTCGACTACGCGGCGGTCGGACACTTCCCCGTCGTGGTTGATGGCCGAGTCAAACCGCTCGACACTTACGCTCGCAACATGCTGCGAATCGTCTCCGGCAGCGAGACGTTCAAGTTGGAATACCAAGAGAACGGAAAAACGAAGACTCGCACCGAACCGGCGATTCGCTGGCTGATGGACATGATCGCTCAGCCGTCGGCGGCGAAGCATCACAAAGTCATCCGCGTCGACAACCTGGAAGTGCTGAAGGCTCTGAATCTGAACGCTCGCAAGGGCTTCCGGTACTCGCTGGCGGAGATCATCGAACAGCCCGATGAAGTGGATTCCAAAGGCAAACGACTCGTACCGCCAGACGAGACACGTGTTGCAAAACTGACCAAAAAGGCCGACGAGGCCAACGCGAAAGAAACGCGGAACATGAGCGTCGAGGACCGCAAGATCATCGAATTTGATCGCAAAACCGGATTGTATGGATCGCTGATGCGCTTCGCGGACACTCCCAAGCTCGAAGCCCAGTCGCCGTTGGACCTGATGGATCGGGCGGTCGATTTCCATGCTGCGCTCAAGCGAAGTCGGTTGCCGTTTGTGCTGCCGCCGTTACCCGGCTCGGACGAGCAAGATCAGTGGGACTATCTGCCGCTGGCCGAGGTCTTGGAGCCGATCGACAGTCGGAAGGAACATCGCTTCGTCGTGAAAAACGCAACCAATCAAATCGATCAAGACCTCGCCGGTGGTCGCATGCAATTGGCCGGAGACAGGTATTACACGCAGGCTCGGCAGTGGCTGGCGAAACGCTATCCCGATGTCGAGAAAATCGAAGCGAGCGACATCAAGGCGCTGACGACGGGTGAGCGCCGGCCAGTCAATCCCGCAGTCGCGGCGTGGCGCGAAGTCTTGCAGAGCTACGAAGATGGCAAGTCCTCGGAATTCAACGCGGCAGTCGTCCGGTATCGCGGGTCGTTGCAAGATCGCTCGTTCGGCGGAGTCGGCATGAGCCGCATTGGCTTCGAGTGCTTCTTCAACTCCTTCCAGCCGTTTCTGCTGGCGTCGATGTTGTACTTCTTCGCGTTTCTGATCGCCGGAGCCGGGATGCTCGGCTATCCGCGGCTGCTCAACCGCACGGCGTTCGCAATGATCTGCCTGACGTTTGGCCTGCACATGTTCGCGCTGATCGCTCGGATGATTATTTCGGGACGTCCGCCGGTGACGAATCTGTATTCGACCGCCGTGTTCATCGGCTGGGGGATTGTGCTGCTCAGTTTGATTTTTGAACGGGTTTATCGACTCGGAGTCGGCAACATTCTGGCATCGGCCTGCGGATTCATGACGCTGCTGATCGCACACTTCCTCGGTGGCGATGGCGACACCTTCACCGTGCTTGTCGCGGTGCTCGACACGCAGTTCTGGTTGGCGACGCATGTGACGACGATCAACCTCGGCTACGCGACGACGTTCCTCTCCGGCATGATCGGATTGATGTACCTCGCGCTGCGGACGCCGATCCGGTTCGCGTTCGCGATGTCCGGGATGGTCGCGGTGGTTTGCCTGTCGCTCCCCAGCCCGATCGCCGAGACGATCGAGTCGTTCACCGAGATCAGTCTCTCGGCGGACGCGGTGAAGTGGGGCGGTCTGTTGGCCGGATTCATGGGCTTTGCTGCAAGCGCCTGGGCCTCGGCTCAACCGCGTTTCCGCAACGCCGAGCCTCTGACTCCGGAGTTGCAAACGAATCTTTCGCGAATGCTGTACGGCACGCTCTGCTTCGGCATCTTCTTCAGCTTCGTCGGCACGGTGCTGGGCGGCTTGTGGGCCGACGACAGTTGGGGCCGCTTCTGGGGCTGGGATCCGAAAGAGAACGGTGCGCTGATCATCGTGCTGTGGAACGCGGTGGTGCTGCACGCCCGCTGGGGCGGCATGGTCAAAGACCGAGGCATGGCCGTGCTGTCGCTCGGCGGCAACATCGCGACCGCGTGGTCGTGGTTCGGAGTCAACGAACTCGGCGTCGGCCTGCACAGCTACGGATTCACGGAGGGCATTTTGTTGGCGCTCGCGTTGTTCGTGATCAGCCAACTGGTCGCGATCGTGATCGGCTGCCTGCCGAAGAGTTTTGGTCCATCAGCGAACGCGGCGGCGTAACGCGTCCGGGCCGCGAATGTCCAAGGCCCAAACTTCAATGTCCAATGAAATCCCAAATCTCAATGTCCAAGTGACATCGTCACCAGACTTTGGGTTTTGGACCTTGGGGCTTCCTTGGACATTGGGTTTTGCAATTTGGGATTTCTTCCTCAGAAAATGACACCATCGGCATCAATGCTGTCGCCGTCGGACACGAACCTCCGTCATTTCGTTGCTCTTGGCCGTGAATGCACGGCCGCGACGGCGTCGAGGTCGAACCCGGACGTTCCCTTGTCGCCGGCTCCGTTGTTGATGTCGGTGATGCGGATGAAACGCGCAACTTTGAGGCCGACGTCCTTCAAATCAAACGGATCGCCGCCCGCTTTTTCCGGATCGGTCGGATCAATGTCGTTGTCCTCGACGTTGGCCAGCACGGGATGATGGCCGGCGCAGCCCTTGCGAGTTCCAGTGTCGTACGCGATCTCATGCCACTCGATGCCGTCGCTGCTCAGTTCGATCTTGGCGAGCTCAAAGAAGCCGAGTTTTGGATCGTTGCCGGGCCGTTCCAAAAACGCATTCTCGAAGACCAGCAGGTCTGGGCCTTCTTCATCGACGACTTCGTTGTCGACGAACTCCAGCGTGATCCGTCCGCCTCGGCCGAGCGACAGCACATGTCCCGACGGAGCCAACTTGCCTCCGCCGCGCGGCCCGCCGAGCACGATGTCGGGCAGCTTTTTCTCGCCGAACCCGGCACCGGGGCCAGGTTCGAATGACACGACTCGATCCGCAAACGGATCAGGCTTCTTCGGCGTGTCGTCGTTTGCGAGAAGATTCAGCAGGCCGCAGAGACTGGCCACGATGCTGGCGAAAATCCAAGGCAACGGAAAACGACTTCGCGAATCGACAACCATGACGCATTCTCCACGGGAAATTGGGAACGCACGCAAGATAGTCGTCTCACATCGAGACGTCACGGATGCGTGGCTATTCACCAGTCACGGTTTTTCGCCGACGTTGCACCCAGGCCGCTTCGTCGTTGAATCCGAACTGTTGATAGACCTCTTGCAGTTTGCGATCTCGGTCGACGGGATCGAAGCCAATGATCGCGTGCAGCTTTCGCAGGCAGACCGGACAGAGCTGCATTGGTCGTGAGTCATTCTCGGCGAGGTTGTTGCTGCCGTTGACGGGACACGAAAAATAGATGCAGTGCTGCATGCCGAAGGCATGGCAGGTCTCGTGAGCCAGCGTGTGGCAACTTCGTCGCAGGATCAGCGTCTCCACGTCGGCGGGTCGCGGGTCGTCGTAGAACGCGGGATCGAAGCGTGCGAAGCTGAAGATACCGGTCCGGTTCTTGATCGTCGCTTGCCCGAAAACGTAGGTGTCCGTCGTGTGGGAAAACAGATCTTTCAGAGTGACTCCCAGAAGGCAGTAGGCGTCCGGTGGAAGCTGCGGTTCGAGCACCTTGAGGATGTCGCTGGCCAGCCATTGCGGACGGTCGGTCCCTTCGCGGACTCGCGTGGTGACTTGATCCACCGCGATCGTCAGCGTCGGCAGCAGCTTGGTTTCCAGAGAGATGTACGCCTCGATGAACGCCCGCAGCTTTTCCAGTGATGGAGCGAACTTTGTGTCGAAGTCGCCGATTGGCTGCAAGTAGATCAGTCGCCGTTGGTCGTCCAAGTGATTCGGCTCTGAACGCAGAAAATCTTTGAAGGTCTGACCTCCTTCGGGGTTCTTCGCCAGCCAATCACGCCGACCCGGAAGCGGCATCGGAACGAAGTCATTGCCCGGAGTGAACGCTCGTCGGAGTTCGGGAGACAGTTGGCTGATGTCGCCGATCGCAGCCAGACGCTGTTCGAGCGACGGTGTCCGAAACTCAAGGATCGTGTCTTCGATCTCTTGGCTCGCCTGCCACCAGCGAAAGCCACCGGACAGCAGCAGTAAGGCGACTAAGCCAAGCAACACGGCGCGTCGTCGCATGAGGAATTGCCTTTCTGTCGGCTGAAGGATTGATGATCGAAACGATGGGGGTTGCAGATTTGAGTCGCGGTCATTCTAACTTGTTTGTCGTTCGCGCTGGGACGCGATTGTCACGTCGCAATCGTAGGCTGGGTCGAGTCATCGAGACCCACCACCTTCCGCCAACATTCCGGAGGGTCTCGATGACTCGACCCACCCTACGCTTGAGTGCTGCCATGAGCGACCCACTTCCACGCACCTCCAGCCGCGAACTGCAATTCGAGAATGGTTTGGCCATTGGTATCAGCAATCGTTGGCATCAGGGGCAATACTGTTCGATCCTGACGTCGGCCGGGATTGTGGGCTGCGGCATCTACGACTTGAAGACGCCGGCAGAGTTCGGTCAGGCGATTGCGATTTGCAAAGGGACTCCAGCGCAGCCGCTGACCGAGCCGGAGGACTTGTTCGATTCCAAGATCGTCGGCTGCACGCCGAAGGCAGAGTCGTTCGGCATTCGGGTTGGAATGACCGGTCGCGAGGCGGTCGAGTTGATGCTGAAAGCGGAAATGTAGTAGCAGGCACACTCCGTATGCCGTCGATGAGCGCTGGGTCACTCATGCTGACGGCACACGGAGTGTGCCTGCTACTATTGGGGCACCATGATCCAGTTCCAATTCCCCGAGCTGTTCCTGCTGGCGATTCCGCTAGCGTTCGCGTATCGGCGCTGGGGGACGGCGCGGGGATTCACAGGCGTCTTGCGAGTCACTTTGCTCGTGTTGCTGCTGTTGGCGTTGACCGGGCCACGATGGAATCTTGGAGGCGAGGGGATCGACATCGTCGTCGTGGCGGATCGTTCGCGGTCATTGCCGGCGAAGGCCGATGAGTCGATTCGGGAGTTGATCAAAGACCTCGAACGGAATCGAAAGAGTGGCGATCGGATCGGGCTGGTGACGTTTGGCAGCCGCGCGGAAGTCGAGCACACGTTGTCGCGCAACAGCGAACTCGGAGCGTACACGCGATTTGTGTTGCCGGACGGGTCCGATTTGAACGATGCGATTTCGTCCGCGCTGAATTTGATCGAGCCGACTCGGCCGGCGCGGATTCTGGTGTTGTCCGACGGCGAGGCGAACGGGGCCTCGCCGCTGTCTGCGGCGCGGCGTGCTCGTGAGGTGGGCGTGCCGGTGGACTTTAGGTTGTTCGAGCGGAATCGAATCGGCGATCTGGCGATTGAATCGCTGACGTTGCCGGACACCGTGTCACCGCGCGAGCCGTTTCAATTTGCGGTCTGGGTGCAAGCCAGCCGCGAGGCTCATGGTGCCGTGCGCGTGCTGCGTGACGGGCACGAGATCGCGAAGCTCGAACGAGATTTCGTCACGGGACTCAACCGCGTGCTGTTTCGCGACCTGCTCGAAGAAGGCGGGATCACAAACTACTCGGCGGAGTTGGTACTCGAAGGGGATCCGCTGGAAGAGAACAATCGAGGTGCAGGGGTCGTGCGTGTCGAGGCGGCTCCGCGCGTGTTGGTGCTCAATCGAGACGGCGAGGAGGACAACCTCGTGCGTGCGTTGCGGGCGGCGCGGTTGCCAGTGGATGTCGCCTCCAGCAAGACGCATCCGCTGACTCAGGATTCGCTCGACAAGTATCGAGCGGCAATTGTCGAAAACGTTCCGGCCGCAGACTTCGGGCGGCTGAAGATGGAGCGGCTGGCGCAGTGGGTCGAAGACCTCGGCGGCGGCTTGTTGGTGACGGGTGGCGAGCGGAGCTTCGGGGTCGGCGGCTACTTCAAAAGTCCGCTCGACGACATCCTGCCGGTCTCGATGGAACTGCGCGAGGAGCATCGCAAGAACCGCGTTGCCATCGCGATCGCGCTCGATCGTTCGGGCAGCATGTCTGTGCCGGTCAAGGGGGGCAAGGTGAAGATGGATCTCGCCAACCTCGGCACGGCAGAGTGCATCAAGATGCTCTCGGCATCGGACAAGGTGGCGGTCTTCGCGGTGGACAGCGCGCCGCATCTCATCCAAGGATTGCGGAACGTCGATGACCCAGAAGCGATCATCTCGAACGTGCTCCGCATTCAGAGCATGGGGGGCGGCATCTACGTTTACGAGGCTCTCGTCGCGGCCGGCAGTGAACTCATGAAGGCGGGCGAGTTTTCGACGCGGCACATCATTCTGTTCTCCGACGCTCAGGACAGCGAGGTGCCGGGGGACTACAAGACGTTGCTCAAGAAGTATTCCGACGCCGGCATCACGGTCAGTGTGATTGGACTCGGCACCGATCACGACATTCATTCGGAGTTGCTGAAGGACATCGCGAAGCTCGGCGGTGGCAATATCATGTTCTCGGACGATCCTGAAGAACTGCCGCGGCTGTTCACGCAGGACACGATGAGCATCGCTCGGAACACGTTCATCAAGCACGACCCGGAGATTCATCCGGCCGACGGAATTCCCGGCAAGCTGTTGCCCGACGCGCGGCTGATGGGGGAACTCGGTCGCGGCCCGTTCCCGCCGACGATGGGATACAACCTCAGCTATCTCAAGCCGGAGGCGACCGGGGCGGTGATCTCGACCGACGAGTACAACGCGCCGTGGCTGGCGTTCTGGTATCGCGGACTCGGCCGAGTCGCCGCGCTGTCGATCGAGGTCGATGGGCCGCACTCCGGGCCGTTCGCCTCGTGGGACAACTACGCGGATTTTCTCGTGACGCAGACTCGCTGGCTGCTCAACAGTGCGTCGCCGGATGACGTCTTCGTGTCGATGCAACAGGAGGGACAAGAGGCGGTCGTCAACGTCGAGCTTGATCCCGATCGCGGCGACCGGCATCGCTCGGATGCGCCGACGCTGTTCGTCGTCCCGCCCGGCGACGAACGGACACAGCCGACGACTCCGGACTTTGTGTGGACCGGCCCGAACTCGTTGCAAGCTCGGTTCCGCTTGGAGCAAACCGGGACGTACCGGACGCTGGTCCGCGCGGCGGGGAAGAACTCACGCGAGTTCGTGCGCGGCCCGACGGTCACGCTGCCGTACTCGCCGGAGTTTGCGCCGCGACAAGGCTTGCCGTCCGGTCGCGAGTTGTTGTCCGACATCGCGAAGCTGTCAAACGGCCGCGAGCGAACCGACATTCTTTCCGTCCTGGCCGATCCGCCACGCAGCGTGCAGACACGCTCGCTGTTGCCGCTGCTGTTCTTGCTCAGTTTGCTCGTGCTGATGCTGGAGATTGCCGGCCGCCGGCTGTCGTGGTGGGAAACTTTTCCGTGGTGGCGTCGTGCTGCCGTTGCCGCCGAGTTGACGTCCGACATTCCGCGCGCTGCCGAAGCGAAGCCGTCGTGGTGGAAGAGCCTGCGTCCCAAGCGAGTTCGCCGCCGAGTGGTGGTTACGCCAACAACCACGGCGGCCTCATCGGTCCCAAAGAGCACCGCACCACCGAAAGTGACGACGACCCCGAAGACGACGGTCTCCGCCGCTGACCTGTTCGAGCAGGCGAAGCGACGGGCATCGAATCGGTTGAAGTGACGTCGGAATTCGCATCGCCTCGAATCTCGATTTGTGGCATAGTCCTCGATTCGTGGGGCAGGTTTTCAACCTGCCCGTCCTCAAGCAGGCAGGTTGAAAACCTGCCCCACGATCCTTGGCGGCTGAAGATGACCGGCTCGCGAAATGACCATCGAATTCCAGAAGCACTGCCACTGACGCGGTGGTTGCTTGCAGTCATCGTGTTGTTGGTCGCTTTGCCTCAGTCGTTGACCGCGCAGCCATCCAAGGCGACGAAAGCCGAGCGTGCTCTCGCAAATCTGCAAGCTCAGCATCGCGAGGCTCACAAGCTCTTCGCCGACGATCTGGAACGAGTGGCTCAAACCTGCGAGGTGAACGATCTGAAAGAGATCGCGGCGCGAGTGCGGCGGCTTGCCGAGCCAGTCGATCCTGACGTGTTGCGGTTCGAGCCGCTGCCTCGTCAAGTTCAGCCGCAGATTCCGGCACCAGCGGAGGGTGAGTTCTCGTGGCAAGCGGAACTGCGGACGTATCGCAAAGCCTACGCGATCGAGTTGGATAAGCTCGCCTCGCAAGCTGTGAAGGCAGGATTGCCCAGCTACGCCTTCCAACTGATTCGCGAGGTCGCGTTTCACGATTCGGATCACGTCCGTGCTCGGCGGCTGTTGGGGTTCGAGCGGTACAAAGAGGAATGGGTCTCACCCTTCGAGGCGAGGAAGCTCAAGAACAAAGAAGTCTGGACGGCGCAGTGGGGCTGGCTGCCGGGGACGCATGTCGCTCGCTACGAGAAGGGGGAACGGCTCAACGGCGGTCGGTGGGTGACGGCCGAACGTGACGCACAACTTCGCGGCGACTTCCGCAGGGCTTGGGAGATCCGCACGGAGCATTATCTGCTCAAGACCAACTTCAGTTTGGAACACGGTGTCGCATTGGCGTCGTCGTTGGAGGAGTTTCACCGCTTCTTCGAGCAGACCTTCGCCGGCTTTTTCAACGACCCGAAGCGGCTTCAATCACTGTTCGAGAAACCGGCTGCAGCCGCGAAGGCCACCGCGAAACCATTTGAAATTCACTTCTTTCGATCGCGCGACGAGTATATCGCTCGGCTGCACAAGAAATACGGTGAGCAAATTGCGATCACGAATGGCTTGTACGACACGGATGATCTTGTCGTTTTCAGCTTCCACAACCCGATGGAACCTGCCGAGCCAACGCTGTACCACGAGGCGACGCACCAGTTGCTGGCGGCGCATCTCCAGCCGAGCCCCGTGATCGCACGCGAAGAAAACTTCTGGATGATCGAAGGGATCGCTTGCTACATCGAGTCATTTCGAGTGACGGACGGCGAAGTTAGTCTCGGCGATCCGCGTTTTTTGCGATTCGAGGCGGCGCGGTTTCGCAAGCTGAAGGACGGCTACTACCTGCCGCTGGCCGAATTCACTTCGATGGGCAAGGACGCTTTCCAGAAGCACCCGGAGATCAAGAACAATTACAGCCAGGCATCTGGGTTGGTGCATTTTTTCATGCACTACGAAGGTGGCCGCTATCGAGATGATCTGATCGAGCATCTTCGACAGGTCTACAAGCAGGCCGAGACTGGCCGACGTCCG
This sequence comes from Candidatus Kuenenia stuttgartensis, assembly GCA_945904015.1. GTDB lineage: Bacteria > Planctomycetota > Planctomycetia > Planctomycetales > Planctomycetaceae > SXKJ01. The sequence goes on from CAMDPK010000069.1 coordinate 34,836, forward strand.
ATGGCGCTGGAAGTTCTCACCGGTGCGAACTTCGCCGAATTGGATCAGCAGTACGGCGAGTATGTGCTGAAGGTGTCGAAGTCGTTGAAGGAAGACTTCTCGACGCAACCGTAGTTTGGACGCCTACGTCCGAACTGTTGGCCGACCGGACGTGGGCGTCCGGTCTACGAACGCATCATTCGCCCTGCGTGACGTTTTTCAAGAAGGCCAGAGCGCGTTCGGCATCTCGCGTCGCGTCTTCGCTGTTTGTGCGATCGACAGTGAGCCAGCCGCGATAGTCGGATTCGGTGAGCAGCGCGATCAGTTCTGGCCAATCGACATCTCCACGGCCGAGGACGACTTCCTGGCCGGAGCCGTCGATGTCGCGCACACCGTCGCGCGCGGTGACATGCAGGACGTGCTTGTGCAACTCGCGAAACGCGGTGACGGCATCGCGGCCGCACATCGCGAACACTGCTGGATCAAAGTTGATGCCGACAAGTCCCTCGGTAATTTTTGCGATCAACTCTTTCAAGTCAGCGGCCGAATCGCGAGTCGGGGTGATGGCCAGCGTGGTGCCGACTCGGTTGCTGTGCCGGACGACGTCGCTGAGAACGTTGATCAGCAACTTGTAGTCTTCGGAGTCCTTGTCGGACGGAATGGCACCGACGCGAGCGACGACGATTGGAACGTGAAGTTGGTAGGCGAACTCCAACGTTTGCTTCAGGCCGGAGATACGGGCCTCGATTTGTTCGGGGTCGTACAAGCTGCGTCGGGTCGGGAATGCGATCGACGAAATCGTCAGTCCTTCGATTTCCAGGTCATGTCGCAGTTGTCTCCGGCCACTGTCGGACAGATCATTCGGCCGCAGTTCTTGTCGGGCATTAAACTGAATTCCGGTCGCTCCCAGCTCGACGGCGGCGTGAATTGCCCGGCGAATGGGCTGGGGGAGACAATGACATGCGACAGCTCGGCGCAACGGTTCCATGCAGAATCTCCAGGGTTTTGGTGGCGAATGCGTCTCGCATCCGAACGACGCGTGTCGCGTCGGCCACGCGAACCGCCTTTTTCCGGGTCTGGCGGACTTTATCAACTGCCGGGTTCTCTTTCCGACTTCTTTGGCTCGAAATGTCGACTTAGGGGATTGCAAATTTGAAGGCGGGGTTGATTTAATCTCGCCCCGTCTGATGACGTCGGGAGCAAGGTGGCTCGCCGCCGTACTTCCTGCCGAGCCTCGTGGCAGAGACGCCGTGAGGTTGGCTTTGAAAGGTCTCGTCCCGCCAGAGCAATTCGTTCGCTCGTCATGACCTGTCTGCGCGAGTCCGACCAGAACTCGCAGCTTCCCACCAAAACTTCCCCGTGGCTGGAAACTCGCGAAATCGGTTGGGCTGCTTGGCCCTGGCGAAGTTTCGTCGCAAGGCTCAACGCGGTGCCGGCAATTTTCCCACGGCGACGATTGCTCTACATTTGAAAGGAATCAGCCCTCGAATGGATTCCGTCACGAGTTGGCCTCGTGACAAACAGACACCGCAAGACGTCGCGCAACGTCCTGCGGAATCCGAGAAAGCCTACGGTCTTCAGGAAGATCTCCGCCGGCTGGTTCACAGCGCAGACTCAACGCGATCCCAACAAGCTTTGCCGTCTGCCTGCCGATAGAGTGATCTGCCAAACCCGCCTTCCCGCCTCCCGCCGTCCGTTTTCTCAACAACATGGTCTCATTGATGAGGCCGAGCGTAGGAATCATGGAATTCAGAAAAGTTCAGGCACTTCGCGGTCCGAACGTTTGGGCAAATTTTCCGGTCTTGGAAGTCTGGGTCGACCTGGGCGAATTCAAAGACAAATCC